>JAUYFQ010000120.1 GCA_030690895.1 Sulfuricellaceae bacterium | reverse complement strand
TTTTGAAAGTGAAGTTGTTCTTCATAATTGCCAGTTACGGTAATCAGTCCCTCCACGAAAGGCATCATGGCGTAAGCTAATCACTTTCCTTTTTCTCTTTCATTTTGCGCTGAAACAAGTCTAAAAAGGCCGGGTGCTTTCTCGCGTAGTGTTAGCGGCTAAGTAAAACCGCGCAAATCTGGCGCGGTTTTCAGAATCTGATGGAAGGCAGCACAAAGGGCACTTTCGTGCCCTTATTTTTTCTAAGTCATGAACTGCGCCGGCGTGTCAGAACGGCGGGTCTGTTTCGTTGATGTTTTTGGATTCAGAAGTGAGTTGGGAGCAACGCTGCTCGCGCAGCAATTCTTGCAGTTGAATTTGGTATCGAGCCCAGATCATCTCACGCAAATCATCGAGCAGTTCAACCACCGCCAGCGCCTGTTCCGGCGACCAGTCACCCTGAATGAGGAAGGGAATCCCGTGCTGAATTCCCGATGGCAATAACCACGGTTTCATGATTTCCCCTTGCGCGGTTTACGGGTACGTTGTTCGGCGCGCTCCTTCGCTTCCTTCAAGCGGTAAGACTCGCCTTCAATGGCCACCACCTCCGAGTGATGCACCAGACGATCAATCAGTGACACTACACACGATGCGTTGGGGAACACCTCCGACCAAGCGGAGAATGCCTTATTGGTTGTGACCAGCGTGCTCTTCGTTTCATAACGCCTGCTCACCAACTCAAACAGCAAATCGGCATGGCGGTTCGAATACGAGAGATAGCCGATTTCATCAATGACCAATAAATCGGGTGACGCATAGTGTCGTAAGCGGCGGCGCAAGGCCGCATCGCTGTCTAACGCAGCAAGGTCGCCCAGCAATTCACCGGCAGTCGTAAATCGCACCGTATGTCCGCGAATCAGCGCCTGATGCGCCACATTCTTCGCCAGCGTCGATTTACCCACGCCATTGGGGCCGACCAGCACCACATTGGCGGCCTCCGACATGAACCCCAACTCCATCAACCCCTCAATGGCGCCACGATCACAGCGGGTCGGCCACGCCCAGTCGAAATCCGCCAGCAACTTGAAGCGGCCAATGCGTGCATCTCTTAAGCGCCGCTCCAGACTGCGGCGGGTGCGTTCCTCTTCCTCCCACGCCACCAACGTTGGCAACCAATCGCAGGTCACCACCTCCGGCCAATGGGCCAACACCCCATTCAGATGTAGCGCGGTGGCGCGCTCATGTAATTGTTCAGCATTCATCTTGATCTCCTTTGGTTTGATTGGTCTGCTGGCTTTTATCGGACTGGCTCGGATTGATTTCGTTATTCGTCAATTGATCGTAAGTATCCAAGCGGTGTGGTTTGACGACCGTGTCCCGACTGGCCGCGAGTTCAGACAAGCACACGGCCACCGGCGGTGGCTGATGTCGGTTTGTCCGTTGTGTTTCCAGTGCAAAGCGCACGGCATTCGGATGTGGCACCCCCCGTGCCAGCGCCGTCAGCACGGCCGCTTGCACTTCGTCCTGACCGTAGCGATCAACCAGACGTAACAGTGCCGACGTCATGGCGCCGATGATTTCGCCTCGCTCAGCCGCCTGCTCCAGTAATTGCACGCTGGCCGGCACCGCCTGCGTCAGTCGACTCATTCCCTTTTGCGCATGGGCCTGCGCCTTGCGCTTGATCAATTCGTCGATATGGGCGGGTTCCTCAATCTGCTTCGCTTTGTCATAACTGCGCGGATGCGTGGCGACCACTGTCAGGCCGCTGAGTATTCTGACCTGCACCGGGTCGGCCACCACGGTCAGGGTTTGACGCACCTGTGTGTAGGGTACCGAGTAGTCGTTCAAGTCAAAGCGCACATAGGGTGTTTTACCTACCGTCACCGCCACGCGTTCCTCCAGCGGATAGGGGTTGTCGGGCAAGGCCAGCAAACGGGGTTGTTCCTGAACGAAGGCGGATTTAACCGTCATCGTGCGATCTTGCGGACAGAGACGGTCGTCGGCAATGCCCTGACACCAAGCATCGGCTTGACGATTCAAGTCATCCAAGTCGGTATAACTGCGGGCGGGCCAGAAGTTGTCGCGGATATAACGGATGGCACGTTCGACTCGCCCCTTCTCGTTACCCCGTGCCACGGCAACCGGGCGGGGTTCATAACGGTAGTGCCCGGCAAATTCCAGTAAGGTGGGATGGAATCGAATGGCATCGCCCTGACGTTCAAGTACGGCACTTTTGAGGTTGTCGTAGAGCAACACCCTCGGTAGTCCGCCCCATGTCTCGAAAGCGCCGACATGACCGCGTAAAAAACTTTCCATCCTGGCATCCAGAGAGAAGCGCAGGAAGATGCGCCGTGACCAAGACAACACCATGACGAAGGCCATCAGCGGACGTTTGGCTCGACCGATGGTGAGATGACCAAAGTGTCCCCAATCCACTTGGGCTTGTTCACCGGGCAGTGTCATCAATCGTAAATACGCTTCAGGGATTGGACGGGGGCGATGGTGGCTGACCAGATGCCGGAAGTGATCGGGACTTCCGGTGTAGCCACGTTCCCTAACCATGACGTAGAGCCGGCTGGCGGTGAGGCGGGGGAATTTCTCCAGCGTCTGATGAATAAAGGGCAGGTAAGGATCAATGCGGGAGAGGCGGCTCTTGCCGATGCGCGGCAGGCCCGCTTGGCGCAAGACGCGCTCAACACTGCTGTGATGGATGTGTAACTGGCGCGCAATGGTGCCGTTGCGCCACTTCTCAACGTGATAATAACGAAGTATTTGAGCTTCAATGTCAAGGGCCAGGGTCATGGTTCGATTCTCTCCGGTCAGTTAAACGTGATGGGCGACGTATCCGACGTTGCAAGAAGCGATGACGTAAAAATTGTGACTGTAATTGACCACAAAAATGGCAGTGCCAGGGCAAATGACAGGGCTGCGCTGGCAACGTCGGATTGGCTGGCAGTAAATCATCCACGGGGATAAGAGGGGAACCGTGATGCGTCACTTTTATTTGACGATCGCGATAACGGCGCTGGCGTGCGGCATGACTGAGGCGACCCGGCAAGCTCAATTGATAACGGTGGCCTGCGCTTTGCAGGGATAGTCTGCGTGCCAGTTTGGCACAATCACCGGCACAGTAGCGCTGCCCACGGTCGCAGTGACTGCAGATCAATACCGCTGTGCGGCAACTGGCGCATAGGTAGTGTCGGGCGGGTGGCTCCATCGGCAATAAAAAACCGACGGAGGCTCGACAGAATCAGGGGACTTGTGAAATACTTCAATTGCAACGTCACCCGTCTGGGCGAGCGGGGCGCGACATCGGGGGGAACTGGCTGGTTTGCACCGGTGTCGTGCCTGCATCTTGCCGAAGGCAGAACTCTTTTTACCGTATCCAACTCATCTGTGCCAGCGCGTCATTCTGCGGCATTCTCCGCAAGATCTACACAACCCATAAAAACTACATCGGCAGGCGCCTAATCAAAATTCGGCTTTGCGGCCAAATTTACGCGGATTTCAATCGCCGTTAACAGGGAGGCAACTTTACACGTTTAGCTGACAAATGTGTATATGCCTAAATATCTATATATTTCAGCCTACTTGGTGCTCGTAGTGCAAACCGTTAATAACCCAACATCCAGTTTGAAACTTGCCCGCAGCCATGAGTATCAAACTTCAGCAAAATTCAGGTTGAATATTCCCGATTCCTTAGGTAGAATCCGCGCTCTTTTGAAAACTGGTTGGAGTAGAGCTATGGCGCGTGTCTGTCAAGTGACGGGAAAAAGCCCGATGGTAGGAAACAATGTTTCCCATGCCAATAACAAAACCAAGCGGCGTTTTTTGCCGAACCTGCAACGCCGCCGCTTCTGGGTCGAAAGTGAAAATCGCTGGGTCAGCCTGCGCCAGACCAAAGCAGCAATGCGCACCATCGAAAAAAACTGCATTGATGCGGTATTGTCTGAAATCCGCGCCCGTGGCGTAAACATTTAAGGAGCCAGCAAATGCGCGAAAAAATCAAACTCGAATCCAGTGCCGGTACGGGGCATTTTTACACAACGACCAAGAACAAGCGCACTACGCCGGAAAAAATTGAAATGAAAAAATTTGACCCGGTGGCGCGCAAACATGTTTCATACAAGGAAACCAAGCTGAAGTAATCTGGCCAGGTTTTGTAATTCAACAAAAAACCCGCCTGAGCGGGTTTTTTGTTGGTTGAAAAAATTGTCAAAC
>JAUYFQ010000043.1 GCA_030690895.1 Sulfuricellaceae bacterium | reverse complement strand
CAATTTCTACGTTTGGCAATAAAGCAGGTTGAGTTCTCGAAGCCTGTCTCAATGCACGCTTCACGTTCTTATTTGACTTCACGTAAATCCGCTCGCGTTGGTAGTCCCAGTACGCAGCTTTGTTGATGACATCGAGTTCTGGAAAAACAAATGTGTTGCGCTTGAAACTATGAGGGTACTCGCGCTTTAGTCGGGTTGCGTCCACGAAATCGTCTTGCTGCGAGGCTTCGTGATCTGACAAAACCTTTTGCTGCAACTCCATTAATTTGTTCGCCACCAGCTCAAGTGCTTCACAGTCATTCATGTTGTACGCGCAAAGCGCCTGTTTCACGGATGGTTCTCTGAAAGCTACCCATTCGTGATATCGTGCGATTGATTGCATTCCGGATGCAGTCGAATCTGACCATCGGAATCCAAGGTATCCGGCGATTTCCTTCAGTCCGTTGGAGAAGGTCGGGAAGTAAACCTTACCGTAGATTGCGGATACGAGGTTAACTGCAGAGGCGAAGGCTTTGGCTGCCCCAGAGCCTTCGGGCGGCTCTCCATAGCGTTCGCACAGTCGTTTCATAAAGGCTGTCTCGAAGCTCCCGTAGTGCATCAAGACCGGGCTCTCGACTTTTGACAGAATACTGAGGAAATCTGCCCAGATTCGCGCCTCTTCCGCTACGCTGTCGGCCCAAAGGCTATGCTGAATCACACCATGAGAAGTTGGGAACCTAATGCCGATCAGGTAATAGAAATCATGATCAGGAAGACCCTCAACGTCCAGATACACCGGCGTTCCCTCGACCTTCAGTTTCGGACTGCCGACGATGTGGATTTTGCGATTCCGAATTGCGAGGGCCTTGAGGGAATGGTGGTATTTCTCTAATTTTCCAGCCAGCGCTTTTTTCCGTCGACGTGGCCGAAACGTATAGGAGAGTTGCGTGACAGTGAAGATGCCTTTGCTATTGAGCTTCGTACGTTCCTTCTCTGTCATGGTAGCCAACAAGCTGAGTTCGTCTTTCTCGATGGCCATCTGCCTGCATGGCGTTTGAAACTCACACTCGGCACAATGCCGATTCAGAACGAGGTCCGGCGGGGACTTTGATGAAAGCAACGGTGGGCTCAACCCATCGTTGCAACACCTGCTTCAAGTCTATCTGCTGGCGTGCAAAATCCCAAGGTTTTCCTTGGCCGCTGGTTCAGGCGTAATGCTATTCTGTTTAAATCTGCTTGAGTATAACCTGATAGATCCGTCCCTTTTGGAAAATACTGCCGCAGTAATCGATTTGTGTTCTCGTTAGTTCCACGCTGCCATGGGCTTTGAGGATCGCAGAAATAAACTTGGACATTGGTCGCGACCGTAAATTTCTTGTGATGCGCTAACTCCATCCCCCGATCCCAGGTTAACGATTTACGTAGTTCTGTTGGCAGCTTGCGGACCTGCTTGCTCAGCGCTGTCACGACGCTGACCGTGTCTTTGCCCGACACCTTCACGAGCATTGTAAAACGGGAACGGCGTTCCACCAACGTAGCGATGTGACTATTCTTTGAACCTGTTATCAAGTCGCCTTCCCAATGTCCAGGAATTGCGCGATGTTCTACGTCAGCGGGTCGTTGGTGGATAGAAACTCCGTCAACAATCTGCCCGCGTGGCTGCCCATCGGTACTGGCGTTCTTTGAGCGTCGCATCATCCGCCGAGATCTTAGATGCCCAACCAATTCCTTCTTGAGGACTCCACGCGCCTGGATGAACAAGCTCCGATAGATCGTTTCATGCGACACACGCATATTCTCATCGTCTGGAAATTCGTGCTTTAGCCATCCAGCAATTTGTTCCGGTGACCATTCCAGCCTCAGTTTGCTCGCCACAACCATCTGCAGCTCGGGACTCTTTGCCAATCGACATGGCCTGGGGCGACGTGCTCGATTCCAGGCATCTGCGTCCGCCTCAACAGCGCGATACTTGCTCTGGCCGTTATTGCGACCAATTTCTCGACTGACTGTTGAAGGGGATCGGCCAATCCCTCCTGCTATCTGACGTATTGAAACCCCAGCTGCAAGGCCGCGAGAAATCTCTTCTCGTTCAGCAAAACTGAGCACCAGATTTGATCGCCGACGGATTGCAGGAGTAATCCCGCCATTTGAAGATAGAACTCCATGCACAGACCCAGGATGCTTGCCAAGTGCCCGGCCAATCTCACTGAGAGACTGCCCTGATTTCCATCTTTGCCACAATTCCGCTTTCTGCGATGCAGAGAGTCCTGGTCGTCCCATTCGTGCCATAACCACCACCTCCTAAAATCATATTAGAACAGATGGTGTTGCAGCGACAGGTTGAACTCACCATGCCTTTATTTCAACCGATTACCCTGGGCCACAGACAGGCAAGAATAAGCCACCCGCCCTCTTCCAGCGGCGCACCCCAGTAATTCTTATTGACGAAAAAGCCGCAATCAGTTTTAATACTTTGATTTTTTACTTGAGGTCTGCAACCAGCATATTTTCTCGCACAGAAAGGGCCCCTTAATCCTTGCTATATACTCTGTATCAACTCTTCGGCTGGCTCTTTTTCATTGTCATCTTCCCTTTTGCCTGTATCTACCTTGGGTTCTCGGGCAAACATCGCCAAGGTCTCCGACAACGCTTTGGCCATGTGGAAGATGTGCAACTTGACGAAGACAAACCCGTCCGCATCTGGCTGCACGCTTCATCTGTTGGTGAAATCCAGGTCGCCAAGGCGCTGATTTCAGAGATCAAAAAGCAGTTACCCGAGGCATCCATCGTTGTCTCAACCGGACATCGGCAAGGACTGATCATGGCGGCAAACCAGCTCCCGGACGATGTCCCCTGTTTTTTTGCCCCGCTTGATCTCATCGGCATTGTCAACCGAACCCTAAAAACGATCCGCCCTACTATATATGTCTGCCTGGAAACCGAGCTGTGGCCGAACATCATCCGGCAGGCGCAACACCACGGGGCAAAGTTGTTCCTGCTCAACGGACGCCTTTCAGAAAATTCGTTTGCCGGGTACAGAAAGATAAAGGGCTTCATGTCGGATCTGCTCTCCTGTTTTACCAAGATCTCCGTGATCCAGGGTGGTGACGCCAAGCGATTCAGGGGCTTGGGCGCAGACCCTTCCAGCATAAGGATCCTGGGCAATGCCAAGTACGACCAATCAATCACCCAGGCAGACCCGAAACTGGCGGAACGTTATCGCCAGATGCTGGGTATCCACCACCAGCAACCGGTGTTGGTCACCGGCAGCACCCACACCGGCGAAGAGGCGATGCTGATTGAGGTGTTTCGCGCCCTGCAACAGCGGCTTCCTGACCTGGTCTGGGTAGTTGCTCCCCGGCATCTCCGACGGCTCACCGAGGTTGAGAAGCTCTTTGCGGAACAGGGGATTGCCACCATGCGTTTGCGTCAGGTCCAGGAGCAGGGCCGCAGCACCGAGGTGGTCTTGGTTGACACCATGGGTGAACTGGCTGGCCTTTATTCCATTGCCACCTATGTATTCTGCGGCGGCAGCCTGGTGGAACGGGGCGGCCATAATGTTTTAGAGGCGGCGTCCTGGGGAACCCCTGTTTTTTACGGACCCCACATGACGGATTTTTCCGATGCCAAGGCGCTGCTTGAGGCCGAGAATGCAGGTTTCTGCGTAAAAACCCCCCAGGAACTCACCAGCATGCTTCTC
>JAUYFQ010000107.1 GCA_030690895.1 Sulfuricellaceae bacterium | reverse complement strand
TGCACTTGCAAAACATTCTTTGCCAGATCGATCCCAATTGTCGTAATCTTCATTTCGGTCGCCTCTCTTCGTCAGTGGAAATATCTCATCTCCACTTTGGCACCTGGATGCCGTTAGGGGAAGGGGCGACCATCCCATTAGTCGGGCTTAAAGGAAATCGGCTGAAATTTCGCCTGGACGGTGCATAATTTGCCGTTTTTTTGGGCAATAGAATGACTATTTCCCTTTTAATCCAGCGACAACGTCGCCATTTCCTTCTCTATCGCGCCCGCATCCAGGCTTTCATAAGCCTCCCGGCTAAAAGCAATCATCCCGCCTGACAATTCATGCCAGGTGAACCCGCTGGTCCAGGCGGGCTGGCTGTAGGTCCCCTGTTTTCGGCGCGGGAACACATACACACGACCAGGCAGATACAGCAAGTTATAGGGTATTTCTCGTTCATGCAGGTCGTGAATCCAGTTCCAGGCAGAATGCGCGTCCGAAAAAACCTGGCACGCAATCGGATAGGCCCGCGCACCACCATGATGGTCCCATCCAGCATCAGTGACCGGAAACCCTTCCGGCTTGAGAAACATCTGGAAATGCAGGTGGTTCACCGAGGCAAAGGCACCGAGCGAATTGTAGGCAAACCCGGCGCCATTCAGCGTCAGGGATAGTTCCTGGCTGATTTCCCAGAGGTAATGGTGATGCGATTCGGTCAGGTACTGCGGCAGGCAGCTATCCCGCTCCGGGACCAGCAAACCGTGGTAATCCACGAAGGGATATTTGTTGTAATACAGGCTGGCATGTCGGCCGCACAATTTGCCTTGCCAGAAGGACTCTTTCAGCATGAAGCCCTTGTTGAAGTGGAATCCGTCTTCATCGAAGGGCATGCGCAGGTGTTCCGGGATCCGATTGGCGATACGTTTGGGACGAAATGATCGCAACTGGTTGAACTGGATCTGCCACTCGCCTTCCCGGCGGGTTTCGGTGGGGTTCAGGCGTTCCATTCCCACCGCACAGATTTTCAGAAAAACCAGTAAATCCTCTTCTACCGCCTGAATGTCGCGGCCATCCCGCAGGGCGTCGACGGCTTCATTCTGCAGGCGGGCAAATAACTGGTTCAGACTATCCGCCATTTCATCGTGAAGATGATGATCAAACGTCGCATTCGCGCACACCAGGATAAACGCGCTCAAGCTCCCCTGATCCAGCAGATCGAGCAGACCGCGTTTGAACGCCGCCTGAAATACTTCATTCGATGAAAAAATGGAATCGTTCAAACTCCTGCTCCTCGTTGGTTGTCAGTTGCTCAGGCGTCAGGCGACAGCTATCAGCTATCAGCGGTTTTGTTGGCGCTACGCGCCAGGTTTTTGCTGAAAACTGACCGCTGAAAACTGACCGCTGATAGCTGTCGCCTGTCGCCTGTCGCCTGTCGCCTGACGCCTGACGCCTGACGGCTGATGACTGATGACTGATGACTGTTGGGCACAGTGTGCCCAACCTACAATATATGTTCGACAAGCTTTACCCAGTAACTGGCGCCGACAGGCAGAATCGCGTCGTTGAAATCGTAGTGCGGGTTGTGCAACATGCAGCCGCCCTCCCCCATGCCGTTTCCCAGCCAGACGTAACAGCCCGGCTTTTCGTGCAGCATGAATGAAAAATCCTCCGCACCCATGGAGGGTGGCAGCGCAGTTTGAACCAGCCCCTCCCCCACCAGCGCACGCGCAACCCTGGCGCATATTTCTGCTTCGTCGGCAGTATTGATGGTGGCCGGGTAACCTCGCCGAAAATCCAGTTCGATCTGCACGCCATGAACCGAGGCCATGCCGCTGCAAATCCGTTCCATCGCTGCTTCGATCTTGTCCTGAACCACCGGGCTGAAGGCCCGAACGGTCCCGCCCAGAATGGCATGGTCGGGAATGACGTTGTAGGCATCGCCGGCATGAAACAGGGTCAAACTCAGCACTGCGGATACCAGCGGATCCAGATTACGGCTGACAATGCTTTGCAAGGCCTGCACCAGCGCCGCCCCCACGACGACTGGATCGGCGCCCTGATGCGGCATGGCGGCGTGGGCGCCATGGCCCTTGATGGTGATATCGAACTGGTCTGCCGACGCCATGACCGGCCCGGAATGAATGGCAAACTGTCCCGCCGACAAACCCGGCCAGTTGTGCATCCCGAATACCGCCTGCATGGGGCAGCGCTCGAACAGGCCATCTTCGATCATGTGGCGCGCACCACCTTCCCTCTCCTCGGCGGGCTGGAAGACGAAATAAACCGTGCCATCAAAATCCCCGCAGGCAGCCAGGTATTCCGCCGCCGCCAGCAGCATGGCCGTGTGGCCGTCATGACCGCAAGCGTGCATGCGGCCATCGTGCTGGGAGCGATGAGGGAAATTGTTCAGCTCGTCGATCGGCAAGGCATCCATATCGGCGCGCAGGCCAATCGCGCGGGTACTGCTGCCGCGCTTGAGCACGCCGACCACGCCAGTTTTCCCCATCCCACGATGAACTTCCACACCTATGGACTGTAAAAAATTCGCCACCAGTTCACTGGTGCGGTGCTCCTCAAAAGCAGTCTCGGGGTGAGCGTGAATGTCGCGCCGCAAAGTGGCGTAACGTTCCAGTTTTTCATGAATATCAGGGATTATTTTCATTTGAACTTACCAGTGAATTTCATAAGCCGTTTTGTAGCCGATCACACATTCTTCCAGACCGGAAGGCATCCGCGCCCGAGTGGCGCTGAGCGGGATGCGTCCGGCCATGATCTCGGCCATACGCTGGGGATATTGCGGGCTATCCTTTACCTCAGCAAAACCTTCCGGGTAAACAGGCATATTCTGAGCGCCATATTTATCGGTCGCGCCCAGAGTATGCAAGAGTTCATGCGTCATCACCACGTTGTTTTGCGCGTCCTGCTTGGGTAAACCGAATGCATGCACCACGCCAATCAGGCCATCACGTATCCCGAGCGAATGATCCAGCGCCTTTCCTTCCTCGCCTTGATGGTAGATCACGAAAATGCGGATCACCCCCGGCCTCAGGCTGAAACCGCTCTGTCTGAGCGCGTAGTAGCGCAGCTTCAGGCTCCAGAGCATATTGCCGGACACGCTCTGCCGGGCTGGCCGCGCGGGTGGCAATTCGGCAATCTCCTTGCCCAGAGAAATGTCCGGGAGAGGAAACAAGCGACCTGAAAAACGCGCGCCCTGTTGCTGAATGAAATCGCCAACCGGCGCGAAACGGGCGCGATCCAGCTTCTGAACGTATTTCGCGATCTCCGCCGAATCATCGCCCCGAATCGGAAATATCACCACTGTGAGCGGCGACTGCCAACTGGTGACCACATGACGATCCCAGGCTCTCAAACCTGCCGCTGCCAGCAGAACCGCCAACAGGAGCAGGATGCGAACATGCTTGAAGGTCATGGGCCTCTCACGCCCTGGCCGGTTCCAGACTGGCATCCAGATTCAGGTCGTCACAATAGGCAAGGAATGCCTCGCGCAAAGGGGAGATCATTACCCCGGATGGCACCCCTACCGTCATGTTCACGGAAAACATGTGCGTACCGGTGTGAGGCGCGGCATACACATCGGTTTCCAGCTCTTCGATATTGATATGCTGGCGTGCAAAAAAACTTGCCAGGCCGTGGACAATACCAGGGTGATCCATCGCCACCACCTCGACCCGGTACGGAATGATGGGCTGGCTGTGCTCGCGCGCCTGGGTCCATTTATGCACGATGGTAAGGCCGAGCTCCTCACCCAGCGCGCCTAACTGGGACTCCAGCACCCGCAGCGAAAACTCTTCGCCGGAAAGCAGCATGATCAGCGAAAACTGACCACCCAGCACACCCATCCGGCTTTGCTCGATATTGCCACCGCTCTGGGTAATGCGCTCGGTCAGTTTTTCAACCAGTCCAACCGTATCTTCACCCGATGCGGTAATGGCTAGAAAATGTTTGTCATCCATTTCAATCCGATCAATATATCAATAAGTTGTGTGTATATATTAATGTGAATCATCAATAAATTACGATTGGCGATTCCACCATTCATCAGCCTGCGAAGCGTGATCTTTCTTGGCGACCGACATCAGCCAGCCGGTATAAAAAACGGCGCTGAACATGAAAAACACCCCGCCCCATATCAACACGCTACCGATTGAATAAACCGCTGGCGTCTGACCTTCCCAGGCAGAAGGCGGATTGATCCAAGCACCCAGGTAAGCCCCGATCGGCGGCCCCAATACACCTGAAAGCAGCAGGATAAACAAAAAATGGCCGGTGAAGCGTGCCTTGCCAGGGAGCAACATAAAAGTATCTCGATAAAACAGGATTGAGAAAAAATACATAATACCGTTATAGTTAGGCTTATATCCAACTACCCAATCACTTGGCAATGAAAACACTAAAAATCGTCAGCACCGCCCCATTTGAGGGACAAAAACCCGGCACTTCCGGCTTGCGCAAAAAGGTCAGCGTTTTTCAGCAAGCACATTATCTGGAAAACTTCGTTCAATCCATTTTTGATAAGCTGGAAAATTTCCAGGGCGCCGCTCTGGTGCTGGGTGGTGATGGGCGTTACCACAATAAAACCGCGATCCAGACCATCCTGAAAATGGCCGCCGCCAACGGATTTGGCCGTGTCATCGTTGGCCAGAATGGCCTGTTCTCCACCCCTGCCGTGTCCAACCTGATACGCAAACATCAGGCATTCGGCGGATTGATTCTTTCGGCCAGCCACAACCCGGCCGGCCCGGATGGCGATTTCGGCATCAAATACAACATTTCCAATGGCGGGCCCGCTCCCGAAAAAAACACTGAAGCAGTCTATGCGCGCAGCCTGGAGATAACCGAATACAAAATCCTGGACGAACCTGATATTGACCTGAGTCAGTTAGGCGAAACGGCTGTTGGCGAGATGCAAGTCAACATCATTGACCCGGTTGCCGATTATGCGGAACTGATGGAAAAACTCTTCGACTTTGCCAAAATTCGCGCCCTGTTCGATTCGGGCAAGTTTTCCATGCGTTTCGATGCCATGAATGCAATCACCGGACCCTACGCCAGGGAAATTCTGGAACGGCGCCTGGGCGCACCAGCCAATACCGTCATGAACGGCGAGCCGCTGGAAGATTTTGGCGGCGGTCACCCCGACCCCAATCTGGTCTACGCGCATGATCTGGTCGTGGCCATGAATGCCACCAATGGGCCAGATTTTGGCGCTGCTTCAGATGGCGACGGCGACCGCAACATGGTTCTGGGGAATAACTTCTTCGTCACACCCAGCGACAGCCTTGCCGTCCTGGCCGCCAACGCCACGCTGGTACCGGGCTATCGCACCGGCATTTCCGGTGTGGCACGATCCATGCCGACCAGTTCCGCCGTGGATCGCGTGGCCGAGAAAATGGGCATCGAATGCTTTGAAACGCCAACCGGCTGGAAATTCTTCGGCAACCTGCTGGATGCCGGAAGAATCACGCTATGCGGAGAAGAAAGCTTCGGTACAGGCTCAGACCATGTGCGCGAGAAAGACGGCCTGTGGGCAGTCCTGTTCTGGCTCAACCTGCTGGCTGTGCGTGAACAGCCGGTTTCCCAGATCGTTCAGGAACACTGGCGTAAATTTGGTCGAAATTACTATTCTCGCCACGATTACGATGAAGTAGACGCGACTGCCGCACAAGGCCTGATCCAGCACCTGCGCGACGGCTTCCCGGACCTGCCCGGCAAGCAATTCGGCCAGTATCGCGTCAAATCCTGCGACGATTTCAGCTATACCGACCCCATTGATCAAAGTGTCACCACCAAGCAGGGAATCCGCATCCTGTTCGAGGATGGCTCCCGGATCATCTTCCGCTTGTCCGGCACCGGCACAGTTGGCGCCACCTTGCGGGTCTACATCGAATCCTACGAAGCAGACAGCAGCAAACACGGCCTTGAAACCCAACTCGCCCTCGCCCATTTGATCCAGCTTGCTGAAAAACTGGGTGAAATTCGCATGCGCACAGGCAGAGAACAACCGACAGTCATTACCTGATCATCTTTCAGGGTGCACCTAATATGACAGTGAGCCGAGCTGTGCGAAAATTCGAGAAAAACCAGCATGGAATGTTGGAACTGACCCCCCTAGAGAACCTCACTTAAGTCCAATACTGTTTAGATAGATAAAATTCGAGGCATTGGCTCGCAAGGCGTATTGATCGGATCGCCTCGTTTTCGGAGATTGAATTTGCTCATTTTTCGTTTCACGCCACGGGGATTTCGTTTGCCGC
>JAUYFQ010000101.1 GCA_030690895.1 Sulfuricellaceae bacterium | reverse complement strand
GGTGCGAATTCATTCGCACAATCATCGGGTTATGTGCGAATGAATTCGCACCTACATAGTGATAAGGAGATTCATCATGGCAACAGTCAATGCAGTATCAAGTTCAACTACCAGTACGGCTATAGCTAGAACAACCGCGCAGGAGTCGGAAGATCGGTTTCTCAAACTTCTGGTCACACAGATGAAGAACCAGGATCCCCTGAACCCGCTGGATAACGCCGAGGTCACCAGTCAGATGGCGCAGCTTTCAACAGTGACCGGCATCGACAAGCTGAACGACACGGTCAAGGCGCTTTCCGACTCGTTCGCCGCTGGACAATCCCTCCAGGCCGCCGGTCTGGTCGGGCATGGCGTGATGATAGAGGGAGACAAGCTCCAGTTGCTGGATGGTCTGGCCTTTGGCGGCGTCGAGCTGAATCAGCCGGTGGATAGCCTGGTGATCAATGTCAAGGATGCTTCCGGAAAAGTGATACACAGCGTCGATCTGGGCGCGCAAGGTGCGGGCATGGCGCCGTTCGAGTGGGATGGTTCCACCGATAGTGGCACGGATGCTGCTAATGGAACATACAAGTTCGAGATCGAGGCTAAATTGGCCGGCAAGAAAGTGGATGCGACAGCACTCTCATTGGTGCAGGTCGCCAGCGTGTCGCTGGGCGCGCAGGGCATCAAACTGAACGTGGCGGGTTTCGATCCGATCAGCTTGTCGCAAATCAAACAGATTCTGTAAGGAGAAATATCATGGGTTTTCAAACTGGATTAAGCGGCCTGAATGCATCCTCCAAGAATCTGGATGTGATCGGAAACAACGTGGCCAACTCGGGCACGGTTGGATTCAAGTCCTCGCAGGCGCAGTTTGCCGATGTGTATGCCGCCTCGCTGACTGGCGCAGGCGCCAGCCAGATCGGGATTGGCACCAAACTGGCTGCGGTGATGCAGCAGTTCACCCAGGGCAATATCAATGCCACCAATAATCCGCTGGATGTGGCGATCAACGGGCAGGGGTTTTTTGTGCTCAGTAATAACGGCGCGCAAACTTACTCTCGTAACGGCCAGTTCCAGTTGAACAAGGATGGTTACATTGTCAATAGCTCGGGATTGAGGTTACAGGGCTATCAAGTGGATAGCGCCGGGGGCGTAACCGGCGCGCGAGGCGATCTGTTTCTGGATACGGCAGATATTCCGCCCAGCCCAACCTCCGTCGTCAACCCGCTGGTTAACCTCGATTCCCGCTCAACCGTGCCGACTGGCGCCGCTTTTCCTGCGACGCTGACTGCTGTGGTGCCCGCTACCGTGCCGCCAACTTATATTCAACCCACTACCGACATGTATAACTCGTCGACATCGACCACGATATTCGATAGTTTGGGCAATCCGCATGTGGCAACCATGTTTTTTCGCCGGGATGCGGTTGCTAGCACCTGGAATGTCTATGGCATAGTGGATGGCGGTTCATACAATGCAGGAGCCGTGCTGACGTTTGATCAACTGGTATTTGATACGGCGGGCGCCTTAACTGCGCCTGCCGGCCCCCCCATCGGTTTGGGTACAGCCCAGACGATAGGGTGGACGGACGCCAGCGTGGACGTGGCTCAGACGATGAATCTGAATTTCAATGGCTCAACCCAGTTCGGTAGCCCGTTCGGTGTGAATGCGCTGACTCAGGATGGCTATGCGGCAGGCCGCCTGGCGGGTTTTACCGTTGGCGACGATGGCATCCTGCAGGGGCGTTATACCAATGGTCAGACCAGCACGCTGGGGCAGGTCATGCTGGCTAATTTTGCCAATCCGCAAGGCTTGCAGGCGCTAGGGGATAACCAGTGGTCTGAAACGCCCGGCTCCGGACAGGCTCTGATTGGCTCGCCGGGTACTTCAAGCTTGGGCGTGTTGCAGTCGAGCGCAGTCGAGGAGTCCAACGTCGATCTGACACAGGAACTGGTCAATATGATCATTGCCCAGCGCGCTTACCAAGCCAACGCCCAGACAATCAAGACTCAGGATCAAGTGTTGCAGACGCTGGTTAATCTGCGATAACCAATAGCTGTCAGCCATCAGCCATAAGCTGACAGCCAGTTTTGTAGGCGCGCTTGTGCCCAGTATCATCGGGTAAAGCGCCCTGTTTTTCTGATAGCTGAAAGCTGATAACTGAGAGCTTAAAGAATGGACAAACTCATCTACACCGCCATGAACGGCGCCAAGCATGCGCTGTGGCAGCAGGCCACGACATCGCATAACCTGGCAAACGTGGCAACAACCGGCTTCCGGGCGCAAATGGATTCGTTCCGTGCGACCCCGGTGGTGGGCGATGGCGCCAAGACCCGCAGCATGGTAGTGAACTCGACGGTCGGTACGAACTTTGATGTCGGCGTGATCCAGCAAACTGGTCGGGAGTTCGATGTGGCAGTCCAGGGCAAGGGCTGGATCGCTGTTCAGGCGCCGGGTGGCGGTGAAGCATACACTCGCAACGGCAGTTTCGAGGTTAGCCAGAATGGCATGCTTCAGACCCGCAATGGTTTGAGTGTCATGGGCGATGCTGGCCCAATCTCTGTTCCGCCAGATAATGATATTACCTTCGGCGTCGATGGCACGATTTCTGCTCTACCACTTGGGCAGAGTTTGGCTTCGGTGGCGACGGCAGGGCGCATCAAGCTGGTAAACCCGCCGGAGGAGGACTTGGTGCGCGGCGAAGATGGTCTGTTTCGTCTCAAAAGCGGTCAGCCAGCGCTGGCGGATGTGAATGTCAAGTTGGCGCCAAAGTCGCTGGAAGGCAGCAACGTCAATATGGTGGAGTCACTGGTCAACATGATTACCATATCGAGAAGCTTCGACTTGCAAACCAAGCTGCTGACCAAGGCAGAAAATAATGATGCCAAGGCAGGGCAGGTTCTGAATTTGAATGGGTGATCTATGAAAAGCAGTTAACCACGGGGCACACGGGGAGCACGGGGAAAGCAAATGTTTTGCAAGTGGCGTAAGGGATTACCTGGCAGAAATATCCAAATTTTCTAGCTGTTGAACTTCCCCGTGCTCCCCGTGTGCCCCGTGGTTAAACAAGGTTTTTGAGAAGGAAATAAAATGATTCGTTCGCTATGGATTTCAAAGACCGGGCTGGATGCGCAGCAGACCGGCATGGATGTGATTTCTAACAACCTGGCGAATGTCAGCACTAATGGCTTCAAGCGTAGCCGCGCGGTGTTTGAAGATTTGCTGTACCAGACCCTGCGCCAGCCCGGTGCACAATCTTCCCAGCAAACCAAGATTCCATCCGGCTTGCAGCTTGGCACAGGCGTTCGTCCAGTGGCCACCGAGCGCATCCACATGCAGGGCAACCTGCAAAAAACCGAAAATCCGCTGGATGTGGCGATCAATGGGCGGGGATTCTTGCAGGTCTTGATGCTCGATGGCAGTACCGGCTATACCCGCGATGGCTCTTTGCAACTGGATGATCAGGGGCAACTGGTTACGTCCAGCGGTTACCCGATTCAGCCCTCGGTCACGATCCCGGCTGATGCCTTGAGCGTGACCATCGCCAAGGATGGGACGATCTCAGTGTTGCAGCCTGGCAATGCCGCGCCGACCAATGTCGGCAGCCTGCAACTGGCCAGTTTTATCAATCCGACCGGCCTGCAGAGCATGGGCGAGAATTTGTATCTGGAAACGGCATCTTCCGGGGCGCCATCGGCCAACGCGCCGGGAACCAACGGGCTGGGTACATTGGAGCAGATGTACGTCGAAACTTCCAACGTGAACGTGGTGGAGGAGATGGTCAACATGATCCAGACCCAGCGCGCTTATGAAATCAATTCCAAGGCCATCACGGTTTCTGACCAGATGCTGGCGCGCTTGACGCAGATTTGATGGGAGGCAAAAGTGAAACTACGCAAAACACCCCCTCTCCGTAAAATACCCCCTCCCCAACCCTCCCCCGCGTGCGGGAGAGGGGGCAGTGGTGAAGGGCGATTGCTCGGATCGGCAATTCTGGCGTTCGGGGCGGCAATGATTGCCGGTTGCCAGACCAATCCGCCCGTGACGGTGCATCAGCCGATGACCGCTCGTCCGGTTGCCGTGCCGGAAGCGCCGGGCGGAAATGGATCGATTTACCAGGCTGGATATACGGCCCGTTCGCTGTATGAGGACAGGCGCGCGCGCAATGTCGGCGACACATTGATCATCACCATCAACGAAAAAATTGCAGCCAGCAAAAAATCCGGCTCCACGGCCAGTCGCAAGGGCGACAGCGCTTTTGGCGTGCCGACCTTGAAGGGCGTGCCGGGCAAGAGTTTTCTGGGGGCTGATCTGAAGGCGAATTCGGAAACCACGTTTGAAGGCAAGGGCGATAGCAGTAGCAATAATGCCTTTACCGGCACCATCGCTGTAACGGTGATTGAGGTTTATCCGAACGGCAATCTGCTGGTGAGCGGCGAAAAACAGATGAGCATCAATCAGGGTAGCGAATTCATCCGCTTTTCCGGCGTGGTGAATCCGACCAATCTTTCTACCAGTAATACGGTTTCCTCCACGCAGGTAGCCGATGCGCGCATGGAATACAAGGGAACGGGATACCTCGACGAGGCGCAGACCATGGGCTGGTTGTCGCGGGTTTTCATGTCGGTGTTGCCGTTTTGAGCGGGGGTAAGCAGTGATGCGCAATGGGTGGAAATTTGCGATTGGCCTGATGGCCTTGCTAGGCACGCCAGGTTTGACAAATGCCGAACGCATCAAGGATCTGGCTTCTGTGCAGGGCGTGCGCGTCAATCAGCTCGCAGGTTACGGCCTGGTGGTGGGGCTGGATGGCAGCGGGGACCAGACCACCCAGACGCCATTTACCGTGCAGAGCATCATTAACATGCTGGGCCAGTTGGGTGTCAATTTGCCGCCGTCCAGCCTTCAGCTCAAGAATGTCGCTGCCGTGATGGTGACTTCCTCGTTGCCCGCATTTGCCCGCCCGGGTCAGACCATAGATGTAACGGTGTCCTCACTTGGCAATGCCAAGAGTTTGCGCGGCGGTACGCTGGTCATGACGCCGCTCAAGGGCGCGGATGGCCAGGTCTATGCGATTTCCCAGGGAAGCGTGCTGGTGGGGGGCGTTGGCGCCGCGTCGGGTGGCAGCAGCGCCCAGGTTAATCATTTGAGCGTAGGCCGCATTCCGGCTGGTGCGACGGTCGAACGGGCGGTTGAAACCCCATTGGGGCAGGGCGATTTCATCAACCTGGAGTTGAACCAGGGTGACTTTACCACGGCGGATCGCGTGGTCCAGGCCATCAACCGGCGTTTCGGCCACGACACAGCCAGCGCAGCCGATGCTCGCCAGGTGCGGGTGCGCGCCCCGCGCGACATCAATCAGCGCGTTTCCTTTCTGGCGCAGGTCGAAAATCTGCCAGTTCAGCCGGGTAGCGGGGCTGCCAAGGTCATTCTCAATGCCCGCACCGGATCCATTGTCATGAACCAGAGTGTCGAGGTGGACAACTGCGCGGTGGCGCATGGCAACCTGTCGGTAACGATCAGTGTAGACAATCAGGTCAGCCAGCCCAACGCGCTGGCCGGTGGTGAAACGACTACGACCCAGAATGCCCAGATCGAAATCAAGGAACAAAAAGGAGAGCTGGTGGTGGTGGCTGCCAGCCCTTCGTTGGGCGAAGTGGTCAAGGCGCTGAATGCGATTGGCGCTTCACCGCAGGATTTGCTGGCCATCTTGCAGGCCATGAAAGCGGCTGGCGCACTGCGCGCCGAGCTGGAAATTATCTAAATGGGCTCCCTGATGTCCTCGACTCAGGATATTTCATCCAGTCTGGCCATCGACGCCAAAGGGGTCGACAATCTGCGCCTGCTGGCCAAACAGGACCAGACGCAGGGTGCTCGCTCAGCGGCGCGCCAGTTCGAAGCGCTGTTCATGAACATGATGCTCAAGAGCATGCGTGACGCGATTCCGGTCGAGGGCTTGTTCGATGATTCCAATACCAAGCTGTACACGGAAATGATGGATTCCCAGTTGTCGCAAAGCCTGAGCAAGAGCGGCGGCATCGGGCTGGCGGATTTTATCATCAAGCAGATGCAGCGACAGGGCGTCATTCCAACGGATGTCACCACAAAACCGGCGCTGGCCGATGTTTCTGGTGTGCCGCGCCTGAACCCCTTGCTCAGTCAGGTGGTGCAGACGCCCAGGGAAATTTGGAAGGCGCCATCGCTTAATGGGGTGGAGCAGCCTGAATCGCTTGTCAAACCAACGATTTCCACATCTGGAAGCAGTACGGGCACGAGTGGTTTTGTTGACAGGCTGTGGACACACGCTGTCGATGCGGCGCAAAAGCTGGGGATTCCGGCGCATTTCCTGCTTGGTCAAGCAGCATTGGAGAGTGGTTGGGGCAAGCGCGAAATTCTGGATGCCAACGGCCAGAGCAGCCACAATCTGTTTGGCATCAAAGCCGGTAAAAACTGGAATGGCGCGGTTGTCGAGGTGGCGACGACAGAATATGTGAACGGCGTGGCGCAGAAAAAAATTGAAAAATTCCGCGCTTATGATTCATACGGCGATGCTTTCAAGGATTATGCCCGCCTGTTAAAGGATAATCCGCGTTACTCGGGTTTATTCGAGCAGAGCCTTGATGCTGCCGGGTTCGCCAAGGGTTTGCAAAAAGCAGGCTATGCGACAGATCCGGCCTACGCCGACAAGCTGACGCGGGTGATTAACAGTAGCGCGATGAGGCAGGCGCTTGTTGCGTGATGAGTGATGAGTGATGAGTGATGAGTGATGAGTGATGGGGCGGAGGTTTTACCCATTCCCATTACTGCTCACTGACTCACTCTCAAGTTTTTCATTGAATTGCCGATAATCGAACAAAGGAGTTCATCATGGGCGACGGCATATTTGGCATCAGTATCTCGGGTTTGCGGGCAGCGCAGGTTGGTTTGACGACCACCGGTCACAACATTACCAATGTCAGCACGCCGGGATTCCATCGCCAGGAGATCATTCAAAGCGCCAACATCCCTCTGCGAACCGGATCGGGTTATATTGGCCAGGGCGTCAATGTGGACACCGTCAGGCGCGCGTATAGCTCGTATCTGGATAATCAGGTCAATTCCGCCCAGACACGCAGCAGCTACCTCGATACCTACTACGCAGAAATCAGCCAACTCGACAACATGTTGGCAAATCCGGATTCCGGCCTTTCGCCCGCCTTGCAGGGATTTTTTGCTGGTGTGAACGATGTGGCAGCCAACCCGGCTTCCGTGCCTTCCCGGCAAAGCATGCTCAGTTCTTCCGAAGCTCTGGTGGCGCGCTTTGAGACGCTGGATCAACGCATGGAAGACATGAGGGACGGCATCAACACCCAAATATCCTCTACGGTTGGCTTGATCAATTCTTACGCCCGGCAAATTGCCGACATCAACCACCAGATCGTGCTCGCCGATGCGGGTGGGAATGGTCAGCCAGCCAATGATTTGCTCGATCAGCGCGACCAGATGATTGCGGAGTTGAACAAGGAAATCAACGTCACCGTCGTGAAGCAGGACGATGGCGGCTATAACGTATTCATGGGGCGTGGCCAGGCGCTGGTTGTCGGACAACAGGCGCTTTCTCTGGCCGCCCGCCCTGATCCTGCTGACCCTGAAAGAATGGGCGTCGCTTATGTCAGTTATGGCGGTTCAGCCCAGTTTTTGCCCGAAACCATGCTGGATGGCGGCAATCTTGGTGGTTATCTGGCCTATCGCCGTGAGTCGCTTGATCCGGCGCAAAATCAGCTCGGCCTGGTGGCGATTGGCTTGGCGCAGACATTTAACGACCAGCATCGACTGGGACAAGATTTGAATGGCGCACTTGGCGGCTATTATTTCAATGTTCGAGGGCCGACCGGCGCTTCTGGCGCGAATGCCGTGCCCAGCGCCAAAGTGGTGGGAAACAGTCTGAATAATGCGGCCTCCGGTTCTCCAGCGGTAACGCTGACCGACGTGAGCAGCGTGACGACCAGCGATTATCGCCTGGATCGGACTGCGGCGGGGTTTACGCTAACCCGGCTATCGGATAATGCGGTGCAGTTTAGCGGTGCTGCTTTGCCTCAGGTTGTGGATGGCTTGACGATCGCTGCCTTTGCGCCATCCTCTGCCGGAGATAGTTGGCTGATCCAGCCAACCCGTGATGGCGCCAAGGATATCAGCGTGGCGATCAAGGACACAGCAAAAGTGGCTGCTGCCGCACCCATCGTCGCCTCTGCTGCCTTTGCCAATATTGGCTCAGGGAAGGTCAGCGCCGGCGTTGTCAATCCGCCCCCGCCTCCCAATACCAATTTGCAGCAAGCGGTAACCATTACATTCGATTCTCCTCCTGGTACATTTGATGTGGTCGGCACAGGTACTGGCAACCCTACCAATGTGGCCTATACCCCCGGAGGGAATATTACTTATAACGGCTGGACGATACAGATTTCCGGCACGCCTGCTGCTGGTGATGTGTTTACCATCGGCCCCAACACCAATGGCGTTTCCGATAACCGCAATGCGCTGCTATTGGCGGGATTGCAGACAGAGAATACGCTGCTCGGCGACACGGCTTCTTATCAAAGCGCCTACAGCCAACTGGTCAGCTCAGTGGGCGTCAAAACGCGGGATGCCTATGTCACCGGCCAAGCTCAGGCTGCGCTGGTGAGTCAGACCCAGGCCTCGCAGCAATCATTGTCCGGCGTCAACCTGGACGAAGAAGCAGCCAATCTGATGCGCTACCAAATGGCGTACCAGGCCAGTGCCAAAATGATGCAGACGGCGAACACCATGTTCAATACGCTGCTCGAACTCGGAAATTAAGGAGATAGCCATGCGTATCAGCACCAGCATGATTTATGACATGGGCGTCGCGGGGATTCAGAAGCAGACCTCCGATTTGCTCAAGACCAATATGCAGGTGGCGAGCGGTCGCCGTATCCTCACGCCCAAGGATGATCCTGTTGGCGCAGCGAGAGTTCTTGAGGTTTCCCAGGCAAAGTCGCTGAATCAGCAATATGACGTGAATACAGACTCGACAAGCAGCGCTTTGAGTTTGGAAGAAACGGCGTTGGATGCCGTCAATAATTTGCTTCTGGATGTGCGGACAAGCGTGATCGATGCCGGTGGTCCATTGATGGATCAAACCAAGCTGGCTGGTTTGGCGACGAGTCTGCGAGGGCGCTATCAGGAATTGCTGGGCTTGGCTAACAGTACGGATGGCAACGGACAATACATGTTTTCCGGCTACAAGGGGGCGGTACAGCCCTTTACTCAAACTTCGCCTGGGAACGTGACCTATAACGGCGATCAGGGGCAGCGTTTGATCCAGGTCAGTCCCTCGCGCCAGATCGCGGCTAGCGACGCGGGTTCAGATGTTTTTCAGCAAATCAAGAGTGGCAATGGGATCTTTGTCACTGCCGCTGCAGCGACGAACACCGGCACAGGCCTGCTTACGCCGGGTTCGGTTGTCACGGCTTACGATGGTAACGATTATCAGGTTGATTTTACTGTTGCCGCTGGGGTCACCACTTACACCGTGACCAACCTGACTACATCCGTTATCGGCCCGTCCACGCCCTACGTCAGCGGCAATGCCATTCCAGTCGGTGGAGGGCAGTTCACCGTTTCGGGCGCACCAGCCAACGGGGATTCATTTACCCTCAATCCCAGTTCCAACGAAGATATTTTTAAAACGCTCAATAATCTGATTACGGCTCTTGAAACGCCGACCGACCCCATTACGCCTGCGGAACATACCACGCTGCTCAACAACCTAACGACTGCGATTTCAAACCTGGATAACGGACGGAACCAGGTTTTGAAGGTGCAAGCATCGATTGGTACGCGAATGCAGGAAGTTGAGGCAATCAAGGTCAGCGGCATGGATGTCGCCTTGCAATACGATATGACGCTTTCCGATTTGCAGGATCTGGACTATGCGAAGGGAATTACTGATCTGACTCGCTACCAGACCGGTCTGGAAGCGGCTCAGAAATCCTTCCTGAAAATTCAGGGACTGTCGCTGTTCAATTACATGTAGCTTTTAGTCATCAGCGATCAGTTTTCAGTTGAACCTGTTTGACTGATGGCTGACAACTGACGGCTAAAAAAGGCTTCACACCTCGTCTGGATTGCCCAGCGCGGTGATATTGAACCCCCCATCCACGTAAGTAATCTCGCCTGTCATGCCGCTGGCGAGATCGCTGCACATGAAGGCAGCGACGTTGCCCACTTCCTCGATAGTCACATTGCGCCGAAGTGGAGAATGTTTTTCGTTGTAGCTCAACAGCTTGCCAAAGTCGGCAATACCGCTGGCCGCCAACGTCTTGATTGGTCCTGCTGAAATGGCGTTGACGCGAATGCCCTTCGGTCCCAGGCTGGTGCACATGTAACGCACGTTGGCTTCGAGGCTGGCCTTGGCCAGACCCATCACATTATAGTGCGGCACATAGCGCTCGGCGCCCAGGTAGGATAGGGTGAGCAACGAAGCGTTGCGACCCAGCATCATGGGCAAGCCGGCCTTGGCCAGTGCGACGAAGCTGTAGGAGCTGATGTCGTGGGCGATCTGGAAGTATTCCCGCGTGACTGCGTCGATATAGTCTCCGACCAACGCCTGCTTTGGCACAAAGGCGATGGAATGCACGATGCCGTCCAGCCCGTCCCAGTGTTTGCCCAGTTCAGTGAACAGGTTGGTGATTTCCTCATCGCTGGCCACATCGCAGGGGAGAACAATCTCGCCGCCGAATTCCTTGGCCAGATCGGTGACGCGATCCTTGATCTTTTCACCCTGGTAGGTAAAAGCCAGTTCTGCGCCCTCGCGCTTCATCGCCTGGGCAATGCCATAGGCGATGGAACGGTTGCTGATCAGGCCGGTGATCAAAATCTTCTTGTTTGCCAGAAATCCCATGCTTGACACCCTTTAATGGTTTTTCGAATGGCGGGAATTATAACCTACAAGCCGGCATGACTGCCAAGCCGGTTTCGGTATGACGACCAGGCAGCTTTAAGCTAAACTCTGCCCCGATGAAATCCATTGATCTGAAACTCGCGCAGCGAGCCTGCGTCCCTCTCTCCTTTTGGGAGAGAGCAAGGAGTGAGGGGAACCGCCATGGCGAAGCGCATGATTTTTGGCTGCGATTCGCCAAGGCGGTTCTGAAAATCCTTTTTGCCTGTTTGCTGCTCATGGAAACGCAGCTTGCCGCGTCTAGCACTTCCATTGCGCTTGGCTATCAACCCAAATATTTGCCGTCTTTCAGTCATTTTGATTATGTGAATCCGGATGCGCCCAAGCGCGGCAGCCTGATCCTTTCGGCAGTCGGCAATTTTGAGAGCCTCAATCCTTATCTGTTGAAAGGGATTGCCGCCGCAGGCATCAACGACCTGGTGTTTGAAACCCTGATGGAGCAAAGCCAGGACGAGCCGTTCAGTCAGTACGGTTTGCTGGCCGAAGATGTGCGCCTGGCCGATGACCGGCTTTCAGTCACTTACCGTCTCAACCCGCGCGCGAAATTCTCGGATGGCACTCCTGTGACTGCTAGGGATGTCAAATTCTCTTTTGACCATCTGAAAAGCGAGCAGGCACACCCTCAATTCCGCTTCATGTGGGCTGATATCAAACAGGCCGTCGTGCTGGATAAGCTGACCGTGCGCTTTGATTTTTCCAAAATCAACCCGGAACTTCATCTGCTGACCGGCCAGATACCGATCTTTTCTCACCAGTGGGGAGGCGGCAAGCCCTTTAACAAGATAGCCACCGACAAGCCGATTGGCAGCGGCCCTTACCGCGTGGAGGACACCCAGTTCGGCAAGCGGGTGAGCTACCGCCGCAACCCGGATTATTGGGCCAGTTCACTCAATGTCCGGCGTGGGACGTTCAATTTCGAAACGGTCAGTTTTATCTACTACAAGGATTCGACGGTTCAACTGGAGGCGTTCAAGGCCGGGGAATTCGATTTTGTGGCTGTTTCCAACTCAAAACAGTGGGCGCGTGACTACAAGGGGCCGAAATTCGAGCGGGGGCTGATCAAGAAAACCACCCTCAAGCATCGCAACAACGCGGGCATGCAGGGTTTTGTGTTCAACACCCGGCGCGATATTTTCAAGGACAAGCGCGTCCGCCGGGCGATTGCGCTGGCGATGGATTTCGAATGGTCTAACCGCAATTTGTTTTATGGCCAGTACCAGCGCTGTGACAGTTATTTCAGCAACAGTGAACTGGCTTCAACCGGGCTACCCAAAGGCGACGAACTTGCCCTGCTGACGCCTTTCAAGAAACAGCTACTGCCCGAGATTTTTACTCTCACATGGCAGCCGCCCAGCACCACGCCGCCGAGTTCCCTGCGCCAGAACCTGCGCGAAGCTCGCGATCTGTTTGCGGCGGCGGGTTGGGTCTATCGCGATGGCGCTTTGCGTAACGCCCGAGGCGAGACATTCGAGTTTGAGTTTCTGCTGGCCGAAAAGGGTTTCGAGCGCATCGTCGGCCCCTTCGCCCGCAATCTCGCCCGGCTAGGCGTGATGGTCAATTACCGCACCGTGGATGTCGCACTATACCAGCGACGCCTGGATACCTTCGATTTCGACATGACGGTTTACTCCTACGGCCAGTCGCAGTCCCCCGGCAACGAGCAGATGAATATGTGGCACTCCAGCGCGGCAGGGCGCGAAGGCTCCAATAACGTCATCGGCATTCAGGATCCGGTAGTGGACGCGCTGGTCGAAAAAGTGGTGTATGCACCGGATCGTCGCTCCCTGCTTGCTGCTACCCATGCGCTCGACCGCGTGCTGCTGAATGGCGAATATCTGATCCCCAACTGGTATGTCGCTAACCACCGCGTGGCGTATTGGGACAAGCTAGGTTTCCCGGAAAGCTTGCCGTTGTATTATCAGGCGGCAGAATGGGTGTTGCGGTATGGGTGGAGTCGTAAATAATGGCCAGCTACATTCTAAAACGCCTCCTGCTGATGATCCCCACCCTTTTCGGGGTGATGCTGATCACCTTCGTCATCACCCAGTTCGTGCCTGGCGGACCGGTGGAGCAATTGATCCACCAGATGAAGGGTGGCGGTACGGGCGGGGAGGCCAGCGGGGCGACGACCAGTTTTTATCGTGGCGACAAGGGGATGGACGAGGAGCGCATCGCCAAACTCAAGGCGCTGTATGGCTTCGATAAACCGGCACACGAGCGCTTCTGGGAGATGATGAAGCGTTACGCCGCCTTTGACCTGGGCGAGAGCTATTTTCACCACCAATCGGTGTCGCAACTGATCGTCTCCAAACTGCCAGTTTCCATCAGCCTGGGGCTGTGGACGTTTTTTATCGTCTATCTGACCAGTATTCCGCTGGGAGTGGCCAAGGCGGTTCGGGATGGCTCGACTTTTGATCTGGTGACCAGCACGGTGATTCTGGTGGGTTACGCGATTCCGGGTTTTCTGCTGGGGATCATGTTGCTGGTGCTGCTCGGCGGCGGCAGCTTCTGGGATGTATTCCCCTTGCGCGGGCTGGTTTCCGATCACTGGGCGACGCTGTCCTGGCCATCCCGAATACTTGATTACCTGTGGCACATGGTGTTGCCGGTGACAGCTTCGGTGGTGGGCGGGTTTGCCGTCATGACCATGTTGACCAAAAACAGTTTTATCGAGGAAATCCGCAAGCAATATGTGCTGACCGCGCGCGCCAAGGGCTTGTCGGAGAATGTCGTGCTTTACAAGCATGTCTTTCGCAATGCCATGATTCCGTTGGTGACAGGCTTTCCGGCGGCCTTCATTGGCGCATTTTTCACCGGCAGCCTGTTGATCGAAACTATTTTTTCCCTCGACGGGCTGGGCTTGCTGTCTTATGAATCGGTGCTGAAGCGCGATTATCCAGTGGTGCTGGGGACGCTGTATTTTTATACTTTGCTGGGGCTGGTGGCCAAGCTGCTGTCTGACTTGAGCTATGTACTGATCGACCCGCGTATCCAGTTCGAGAGCGCACCATGACGATTCATCAGAAAAAAATCATTAACCACGAAACACACGAAATACACGAAAAAATGCTTTTCAAGGATGAGGTTTATGCAATACAGGGAGCTATTTTCGATGTGTATCGCGAAATGGGATGCGGCTTTCTTGAGGCGGTATATCAGGAGTGCATGGTCAAGGAACTGATGTTGAAAAACATCCCTTTCTCGTCCCAGCAGGAATTACAGCTCTATTACAAGGGCGAGGAACTGGTTCAGAGATTCAGGCCGGATTTCATCTGTTTTGACAAGATCGTCGTCGAACTGAAAGCTGTTTCAGAGTTGGGAGCCGCAAGTAAGGCGCAACTGTTCAATTACCTGAAAGCCTCTGGATTAAGGTTGGGGTTGTTGGTTAACTTTGGACATCATCCCAGCGTTCAAATAGAGCGGGTCATCATATGAGCGGCAACAAAAAACAGAATGTGCTTGCTGGCTTTGGATTTTTTTCGTGTGTTTCGTGTATTTCGTGGTTAAAAAATACATGATTCTCCAGTCTCCCTCAGCTCGCGCCTGGCGGCGCTTCAAGACCAATCGGCGGGGATATGTCAGCCTGTGGATTTTTGGCGTGCTGATGGTTTTGAGCCTGTTTGCTGAAGTGCTGTCCAATGATAAGCCCTTGCTGGTGCATTACCAGGGGCAGTTTTTCTTCCCCATCTGGCAGGAATTGCCTGAAACCCGGCTGGGAGGCGATTTTGATACCGCCGCCGACTACAACGACCCCTACATGCAGGCCAAGATGAACGAGGGCGGCAATTGGGTGATTTACGCGCCGAACCGCCACAGCTTTGCCTCCATCAACTACTTTGCCGAACAGCCCAACCCGGCCTCGCCTTCCGGCATGAACCTGCTCGGCACCGACGACCGTGGGCGCGATGTGCTGGCGCGGCTGATTTACGGTTTTCGCATCTCGGTGCTGTTTGCGCTGGCGCTCACAGTAATCGGCACCCTGATCGGCATTCTGGTCGGCGCCTTGCAGGGCTATTTCGGCGGGCGTTTCGATCTGTTGTTTCAGCGCTTCATGGAAGTCTGGGGTTCGATGCCGGAGTTGTATCTGCTGATCATTTTTTCGGCCATTTTTCAGCCCAGCATCACCCTGTTGCTGATCCTGCTCTCGCTGTTCGGCTGGATGGGGCTGGCGGATTATGTGCGGGCTGAATTTCTGCGCGGGCGCAATCTCGATTACGTCAAGGCGGCGCGTGCGCTGGGCGCTTCGAATCGCGCCATCATGCTGCGTCACTTGCTGCCCAATAGCCTGACCCCTGTCATCACCTTCCTGCCATTCCGCATTTCCGGCGCCATTCTGGCGCTGACCAGCCTGGATTTTCTGGGCCTGGGCGTACCGCCTTCCACCCCCAGCCTGGGCGAGCTGCTGTCGCAGGGCAAGGAAAACATCGAAGCCTGGTGGCTTTCCATGACCACCTTCGGGGTGCTGGTCGGCGCGCTGGTGCTGCTGATTTTTATCGGTGAAGCCTTGCGCGAAGCGATGGATACCAGGAGAGGGTAATGGGTGATGAGTCAATGGGGGAGATGGAAGTGAATGGAATAGTTGGAAACGGGGATGTTCCCAACCCCTCACCCATTACCCATCACGCGCCTCTGCTCTCGATCGAGCGCCTTTCCGTGCGATTCGGCCAGTACGCCGATGCGGTGCGCGATGTCAGTTTCGATATTCAGCCGGGCGAAAAACTGGCGCTGGTTGGAGAATCAGGCTCCGGCAAATCGGTGACGGCGCTGTCCATCCTGCAACTGCACGATCATGCTGAGACCCGCTACCCGACTGGCTCGATCCGCTTTCAGGGACGCGAGATGATGGGGATGGGCAAATCTGCGCTGCGCGGCATTCGGGGACGGGAAATCGCCATGATTTTTCAGGAGCCGATGACTTCCCTGAATCCGCTTTATACGGTTGGCGAGCAACTGATCGAACCGCTGGTGGCGCACGAGGGTGTCAGCAAGGCCGTGGCCAAACGGCGCATGACGGAATTGCTGGCGCGTACCGGCATTCCTGACCCCGACAAGCGTTTCGACTGTTATCCCCACACCCTCTCGGGTGGCCAGCGCCAGCGCGTGATGATCGCCATGGCCCTGGCGTGCAGCCCAAAATTGCTGATCGCCGACGAGCCGACCACCGCGCTGGATGTGACCATCCAGGCGCAGATCCTGGATTTGCTGGAAGACTTGCAGAAAGAGTTTTCCATGGCGGTGCTACTGATCACCCACGACCTCAACCTGGTGCAGCGATTCGCAGAGCGGATCTGCGTCATGCAGCAGGGTGAAATCGTCGAGCAAGCCGCTGCTGCCGAGCTATTTCTCGCCCCGCAGCACGCCTATACCCGGCAATTGCTGAACAGCCGCCCGGAGCGATTGATCGCGGCGGGGGAGACTGAGCGTTTAACTGGTCTGCCCGTCTTGCTGGAGTCAAATCACGTCAGCTGTGCCTTCCCGGTAAACAGCGGGTTTTTTAGACGTCAGATCGCCGAAGTGAAAGCCGTCGACGATGTCAGCCTGGTTTTGCGCCCCGGCGAAACGCTGGGCATCGTTGGTGAATCCGGCTCCGGAAAAACCACGCTGGGCATGTGTCTGCTCAGATTGCAGGCCAGTCAGGGTGAAATTCGCTTCAGCGGCAAAGACATCGCCTCGCTCCCGCAGCGCGAAATCCGCCCCCTGCGAAAAAATTTCCAGATCGTATTTCAGGATCCCTACTCGTCGCTTTCACCGCGCCTGACAGTCGAACAGATCATGGCGGAAGGGCTGAACATCCATTTCCCTAAACTTGGCAAGGCCGAGCGGCGGGCGCGCATCATCGCCATGCTGGAAGAAGTCGGGCTGGATGAAAGCATGCTATGGCGCTACCCGCATGAGTTTTCCGGTGGTCAGCGTCAGCGCATCGCCATCGCACGGGTGGCCGTGCTCGAACCCCAGTTGATCCTGCTCGATGAGCCGACCAGCGCGCTCGATGTGTCGGTACAGAAACAGGTGCTGGAACTGCTGCTGAAGTTGCAGCAAAAGCACGGCATGAGCTACCTCTTCATCACCCACGACCTGCGGGTGATTCAAGCCATGTCACACAATATGCTGGTCATGCAGTCAGGAAGAATGGTGGAATACGGGGAAACCGAGTCGCTGTTCGCCAACCCGCGTGAAGAATATACCCGCATGCTGCTGCAGGCTTCTCTGCTGTAAAGCAAGCATTTCACGGCTCGCGCTCATCACGAATTCGTCGCAACAAAATATTCGCCTACTTACTGAATATCACCCCATGAGCCGCGCTGCCTGTGGTTTTGTGTACATGGGATTTGAATCCGCCAGCCTATCAAAAATAGGGGATTTCCCTATATTCAAATGCCAAATTAAAGATAAGAATATCTACATTTAACAAGCCGGCACGCAGTGTCTTAACACAAAACGGTATTAACCTGAATTTTGCACAAACAGGGCGAATAACAAAGTAAGCATTTGATATAATACGAGTTATCAAAAAACATATTCGTAAAAAATGACTACTTGTACTCGCCCTGATGCCAATTCTACCCCAGAACAACTCCGCTTTCC
>JAUYFQ010000094.1 GCA_030690895.1 Sulfuricellaceae bacterium | reverse complement strand
ACTTCCCAACCGACAAGCGCCCACACTTATTGGCTGTATTTTGTTAAAGAACGTTTGATGCCTACTTCTTTTTTTGCTTCCCGCCTTAGCGAGAGGTGCGCATTATACAGTCACCGTTCGCTACGTCAAGAAGTATTTTCTCTACTGCTTTTTATCTTGGTTGCGGGGGCAGGATTTGAACCTACGACCTTCGGGTTATGAGCCCGACGAGCTGCCAGACTGCTCCACCCCGCGCCGAGAGATGAGACTATAGCAAACCCCACCCACCAAGGTCAATAACAATTTGCGTTTTGGCGTTTCGGCTAGACAAAACTGGCCTTACGATGGAATACTTACCATTAAATACTAAAAAACACAGCGCTCGCTCGCTGCGGATTTAGTTCAACCTCCGATAATCTGCTATATGCGCCAGGAACAATTAAGCATGTCCAACTTCGATTTTGGCAAAAAACTTAATCTCTATACTAACGAGATTCTCAACCAAGGCGGCGTCAGGCGTGATGAACACGACCTTAATGATGGCCAAAAGGTGTTCCTGCATGCCGTTCGCCGTGAACTGGTCAAATATACTGACCCTGATCGGAGCGGCTACCCTACTAATGTACTTGAACAGATGGAAGCATTTGCCAGAACTCTCGGCGACCTTCATAACTCGTATTTCGACATGGGCTACCACAAAATTGCCGACTGCCTTTATAACCGTTGGGGCCAAGTGTTTGAGGAAACGAAGCGCCTTGAATTTTCTCCCGAAGCTAAAAACCCTTGCTGGGTTGATATCATCAAAACCGAGCAATCCGATATGCCCGCTTTTTTTGACGCATAAGCGTCACACACCATTTAAGAATATTCTTAAAGAATTAACGATTTAAGATATTTTTATCGAATTAACTTATTTGCAAATAAAATAAATGCATCAAGGCCACTCTTCCATCCATGATATTCTCTGAGCAATAGGGTTCGGCATCATGCTTTTAATTATAAAACGGTACTAGAAACAGGAGAAATAATGTCTAAACTGGTCAATCCGCACGGTGGCGGGGAACTTAAGCCTCTACTTCTGTCAGGCGATGCACTTAAATCCGAACTGGCGCGCGCCCAGTCGCTACCAAAAGTCAAAATGAGTTCACGCGAAACTGGCGACCTCATCATGATGGGTATTGGCGGCTTTACACCGCTTGATGGGTTCATGACTCATGCTGACTGGCAGGGCGTATGCGACGGCTACAAGATGGCCAGCGGTCTGTTCTGGCCAATTCCAGTCACACTTTCCACCGATAGCGAAGACATCAAGGCTGGCGACGAAATCGCGCTGGTGAACAGTGATTCCGATGAAATCATGGGCACCATGAAGGTGACTGAGAAGTACGGCATCGACAAGGCTCACGAGTGCATGCAGGTCTACAAGACCACCGACCTGGAGCACCCTGGTGTCAAGATGGTCATGGAGCAGGCCAAGCACAACCTGGCTGGCTCGGTTAAGGTTCTTTCCACCGGCGGCTTCAAGGAAGAGTACGGCGACCAGTTCATGACTCCAGCCGAAACCCGCGCCACTTTCGAGAAAAACGGCTGGTCCAAGATTGCAGCATTCCAGACACGTAACCCGATGCACCGCTCACACGAATATTTGGCCAAGATCGCCATCGAAACCATGGACGGCGTCCTGATTCACTCCCTGCTGGGCGCGCTGAAGCCAGGCGACATTCCTGCCGAAGTTCGTTCCGAAGCCATCAGCGTACTGGTTGAGAACTACTTCGCCCCGAACACTGTGATTCAGGCTGGCTACCCGCTCGACATGCGTTACGCCGGTCCGCGCGAAGCACTGCTGCACGCGCTGTTCCGTCAGAACTATGGCTGCTCTCACCTGATCGTTGGCCGCGACCACGCAGGCGTGGGTGACTACTACGGCCCCTTCGATGCCCAGAAGATTTTCGACGAGATCCCTAAGGGCTCCCTCGAAACCGTGAACATGAATATCGACTGGACCTTCTGGTGCAATAAGTGCGGCGGCATGGCTTCTCAGCGTACCTGCCCCCACACAAAAGACGATCGTATTCTGTTGTCCGGCACAAAAGTTCGTTCAATGCTGTCCGAGGGACAGGATTTGCCGGTAGAATTCAGCCGCCCTGAAGTTGCCAAGGTACTTCAGAAGTACTACGCGGGACTTACCGCTGAGCAGAATGTCAAGGTCGAGCTTAAAGGCCATTCAGCAAAATAGTTTTTTAGGGTTGGCCGACTACAAAGGTAGTCGGCTTTTTTTATAGTTGTTAATGTCAATACCGAGGAGTAAAGCAATGCCAACTTTTGTACGTACAGACAAATGTGACGGTTGCAAAGGTCAAGATAAGACAGCGTGCATGTATATCTGCCCGCACGACCTGATGAAGCTGGATAAAGATGGTTCCGAAACTGGCCACGCCATGAAGGCGTTCAACCAAGAGCCAGAGCAGTGCTGGGAATGCTATTCCTGCGTGAAGATCTGCCCACAACAAGCCATCGAAGTTCGCCACTATGCTGACGTTGTACCTCTGGGTGGCGTGGTACAGCCACTGCGCGGCTCTGACTCCATCATGTGGACTATCAAATTCCGTAACGGCACACTGAAGCGCTTCAAGTTCCCGATCCGCACCACGCCTGAAGGCTCGATCGACTGCTACGGCGGCAAGCCGACTGCAAGCATGGCCAACATCACCAAGTCCGGTTTCTTCAATCAAGAAAACGGCTTCCGCGCTGGTAACCCTGCCGAATTGATCCGCAAGTAAGACGCGACCAACGGTTAGTATTAACGAATAATGAAAGGTACAACAATGTCTGGAACTTTTGAAAATCCTGAAGTCATTCAAGAAGAAGTTGACATTCTCATGATCGGTGGCGGCATGGCCAACTGTGGCGCCGCTTACGAAATCATGCGCTGGGCTGATGCAGCCAAAGCTGAAAACGGCGTTGATCTGAAGATCAAGCTGGTTGACAAAGCCGCACTGGATCGCTCCGGCGCCGTTGCTCAAGGCCTGTCCGCAATCAACACCTACATCGGTGATGCACAAGATCCTGCTGACTACGCCCGTATGGTTTCCAACGATCTGATGGGTATTACCCGCGACGATCTGGCCTACGATGTGGGCCGTCACGTTGACGAATCCGTGCACCTGTTCGAAGAATGGGGCCTGCCAATCTGGAAGCTGGACGAAGCTGGCGAGCGTCATGACGGTTCCGTTGAAATGCCAAAACTGAAAGACGGCGGCAAGCCTGTTCGTTCCGGTAAGTGGCAAATCATGATTAACGGCGAATCCTACAAGTGGATCGTTGCTGAAGCTGCTAAAAAAGCGCTCGGCATGGATCGCATCCAGGAACGTATTTTCATCGTTAAACTGGTTAACGACAAAGCTGACAAGGGCCGTATCGCTGGTGCTGTTGGTTTCTCCGTTCGTGAAAACAAGGTTGTAGTCTACAAGGCCAAGGCGATTCTGCTGGCAGCCGGTGGTTGCGTTAACCTGTTCCGCCCACGTTCCGTAGGCGAAGGTCAAGGCCGTGCATGGTATCCAGTGTGGAACGCAGGTTCTACCTACTCCATGGCTGCTGAAGCCGGTGCAGAACTGACCATGATGGAAAATCGCTTCGTGCCAGCCCGTTTCAAAGACGGTTACGGCCCGGTTGGCGCATGGTTCCTGTTGTTCAAAGCCCAAGCTACCAACGCCAATGGCGAAGTGTACATGGTCAAGAACAAAGAACTGCTGAATGACTATCCTCCGTATGGTCAAGCTGCTGTTCCTGCTTCCTGCCTGCGTAACCACCTGATGCTGAAAGAAATGAAAGAAGGCCGCGGCCCGATTTACATGGACACAGTAACAGCACTTGCCAAACTGCGTGAGACCCTGTCTCCGCGTGAAGTGAAGCATCTGGAAGCAGAAGCCTGGGAAGACTTCCTGGACATGTGCGTCGGTCAGTGCGGCGTATGGGTTGGTGAAAACATCGAGCCAGAGAAGAAAAACTCTGAACTGATGCCAACTGAACCGTACCTGTTGGGTTCACATTCCGGTTGCTGCGGTATCTGGGTATCCGGTCCTGAAGACGTTGGTGCACCGAAGTCCGAAGATCACGCCGATGCTGGCAAGATCCCGGCTCACCTGCCTAGCGGCTGGAACTGGGGCTACCGCTCCATGACCACCGTCAAGGGTCTGTTCACTGCCGGTGACGGCGTGGGCGCATCCGGCCACAAGTTCTCCTCCGGCTCTCACGCTGAAGGCCGCATGTGCGCCAAGTCCATGGTCAAGTACTGCGTCGATAACAAAGACATGAAAGTCGAACTGGACACTCCCGTTGAGCAACTGGTAGCTGAAATCTACCAGCCAGTACGTAACTTCCTGGAATTCAAGGATTACTCGACTGCGATTGACGTCAACCCTAACTACATCACGCCAAAAATGTTGCAGTTCCGTCTGCAAAAAATTATGGACGAGTATGTTGCGGGTGTTGCGACTTACTACACCACCAACGACAAAATGTTGGCTGTTGCGGGTGAGAAGCTCGACATGCTGAAGGAAGACGCTCAGAAAATGCGTGCAAAAGACCTGCACGAACTGCTGCGTGCGTGGGAAAACTACCACCGCATCCTGACTGCCGAAGCTCACATGAAACACATCCTGTTCCGTGAAGAAAGCCGTTACCCTGGTTTCTACTACCGCATGGACAAAAACTTCGTTGATGAAGAAAACTGGAAGTGCTTCGTGAACTCCATCTACGACAAGACAACCAAACAGTGGACTTGCTTCAAGCGCGCTCACGTGGATCTGGTTGACAAGTCCAAACTGTTCAAGCCTGCTGCTCACTAAGAGTTTGCTTTAACAGTGATGTAAAATGAAAGCCGGGCGCCGCAAGGTGCCCGGTTTTTTCTTTCAGAGAACAGTAAACCTGTTATCAAAGTGGATAAGTGCCTAGACACAAGGCGGGTCTGTTGCCCCCTTTCTGTCTGAACATTTACGAGTTAACCGCGCCTGGCGCACAAAACGAGGATCATCATGAACGAACAGGAATTTCAGAATCTGGCCAAGGACTCCCCTTTTCAAGACAGCCCGGTCATGCCCAACATGCTGGAAGGCGACACCAGCATCCAGTTCCGCTGTCACCGTAATGTGAAGTGCTGGAATGCTTGTTGCAGCAATATTGATATTCCGCTGACCCCTTATGACATCCTGCGCCTGAAAAATCGGCTGAAGATTTCTTCCGCTGAATTTTTGCAGGAATACACCTTTCCTTTTGAAATGGACAAGGATGGGCTGCCGGGCGTGAAATACAAACCGGTAGACGGTGGAAGCGCTTGCCGCTTCATGGTGGAAGAAGGCTGTAGCGTCTACGAAGATCGCCCTTCCGCTTGTCGCTATTACCCAGTCGCGCTGCTTTCCATGCGCCGCTCGGATGAATACACCGATCGCACCGGCTACGCCCTGGTTCAGGAGGCGCACTGCCTTGGACACCAGGAAGATCGTAAAATCACGATCGAGGATTACCGCACAGAACAAGGCGTGAACGACTTTGATGAAAAAAGTCGCGGCTGGCGTCAACTGATACTCAAGAAAAAGTCGGCTGGCCCTGCTATCGGCAAACCCCAGCAAATGTCCAACCAGCTCTTTTTCATGGCCAGTTACGATCTGGATCGTTTCCGCGCATTTGTCATGAGCCCATCTTTCAATGAAAGCTATGTTATAGCAGTTGAAACCATGGCTGAACTGGTGGCGGATGATGAAAAGCTCATGGCATTTGGCTTCGATTTCCTCAGACATGCGCTCTTCAATGAGAAAAATCTGGAAGAGCGTGATGGCGCCTACGATAAGCACCGAGCCCGCTTGAACGAGCGCGCTCAGAAAATCCGTGCCGGATTTGAACAAGACCGGGAAAAACTCGAAGAACTCAAGTACAGCCCTGATGCCAGGCCAGGCGATTGCGAGTGCGGTGGCAATGAATAGAGTCAGGACTCTCGTTCCTGAAGAGCATTTTATTCAGGAACAGCCTTACTACGAGCCTATCGGCAGCGAAATAGCCATTTTCGAGGCAGCCTACCAGAACGGACTCCCAGTCCTCCTCAAGGGGCCGACTGGCTGCGGCAAGACCCGCTTCATGGAATTCATGGCCTGGCGCCTCAAGCGCCCCCTGATTACCGTGTCCTGCCATGACGACCTGACAGCCTCCGATCTGGTCGGGCGCTTTCTGGTCAAGGGGGGAGAAACCGTATGGGTGGACGGTCCGCTGGCACGTGCCGTCCGTGCTGGCGCCATCTGCTACCTGGATGAGATCGTCGAGGCCCGCAAGGACACGATGGTCGTCATTCACCCGCTGGCAGACGATCGCCGCATGTTGCCGATCGAGAAATTGGGCATTCTTCTTGAAGCAGATGAAAACTTCTGCCTGTCTATTTCCTACAATCCAGGCTACCAGAGTGTACTTAAAGACCTAAAACAGAGCACGCGCCAACGTTTTGTCGCGCTCGAATTCGATTATCCCGCTGCAGAACTGGAACAAAAAATAGTTGCCAATGAAGCCAAGGTCAGCACCGAAGTTGCAGGCAAACTGGTCAAGCTCGCCCAGATGACACGTAACCTGAAAGGAAGCGGCCTTGAAGAGGGCGCCAGCACCCGACTGCTGGTTCATGCAGCCAAGCTGATCTCAGCCGGCATCGAACCAGTTTCCGCCTGCCAGAGCGCCGTTGCTCAAGCCATTACCGATGATGCCGAGATGCTGGCCGCCGTTCAGGAACTTTCCTCCTCGCTCTTCTAACGCTCACCCCCAAAGGGCACAAGTGGCAAAAAATCCGGGCAAACGCTCAGTAGGCGACATCGAGGCATTTCTCGATCAGGTGCTGGAAGTCGAATTCACCTTTCTTCATGTCCAGGATCTTGCCGCCACACTGGCAGCCCTGCCGGAAGACGATCAGTCATTCCTGCTAAGCCGCATTCAGCGCATCGCCACTACCCATGTTCAAATTGCCTACCAGTTCGGCATCCACGCTACCAGGATGCTTGAGCACATGGATAGAAGGCTGATCGAGGCGTGGGTCACCCATGCCATGGACGCCCATGACCGTACCGGCCTGACGTCCGCCATTCGCGTCATCAAGGATGTGGACAGCTTTGCGCGCACCAGCCACGAGCGTGCTGTCGGCGTGGTTTTTGAAGACATTCAGGGCATCTTGCTCAACTTCGTGCATGGTTTGTCTGGCAGGCCGCTAAAATTGCAGCAAGGAGACGGCGTTTTCACAGATAGCGAGACGCTCTATCTCCCTGCCGTCATCGCCCAAATGCCGCAGGCAGAAGATAACTTCAAACTGGCCAAGGCCATGGTTGCCCTGCTCTGGGCTCAGACCCGCTACGGCAGCTTCCGCATCGACATTCAACAGGGCATTGCGAAGTACGATGATCCGGACCACGCACTGAAACTGTTTCATCTACTGGAAACACTGCGGCTGGAAGCCTGTCTGAAGCGGGAACTCCCCGGCCTGCACCGTGACATGCAGCGCCTGAAATCGGTACTCGGTGAATCGCTTCCTCCCGAGTGGGAGCGCCTTGCACTTGAACTCAGCTCCCCCTCCAGCCGGGTCGAGGATAGCTGGAGACTACTGTCGCGAATCATCCACTACCCTGCCCCTGCCGGCTACACCTACCAGGGCGTGCTCAAACCATCCCTGATCCATGAGTGCATGGGTGCCAGGGTGGCGAGGGAAAAGATGCTCTTGCGTGTCAAACTGGCGCAAATTCTGGAAGACGCAAAAAAGCCGCCCGCCAGGAATGATCAGCCCGCACCCAAGTTCGAGCTCAATCAAAAGGAAGCGGGCAATGCCGACCTGAGCGCGCTGGAATTAACGCTGGACGGCATGCCGATCACCCCGCCGGACGATGTCGCTCAACTGCTGACATCGATCCAGCTCGACTGGGGAGACATCCCCCCTGACTTTCTGGTTGCCGCTGGACCGGGCGAGTATGACCCTTCCCTGTTTGAAGAAAAATCGGCCAACCCGGACGATGTCTGGCAAGGAACCTACCATGAAGAAGGTGCCAGCTTTTATCCCGAGTGGGATTATGGCCGCCAGCACTACCGCAAGAACTGGTGCGTCATGCGCGAACAAACCGTCAAACCCGTTTACGACGGCTTCCGCGCAACAACTCTGTCGAAATATAGCGGCCTGGTCAAACACCTGCGCAAAACATTCGAGGCCATGCGGGATGAAAATCGCCTGCTCAAGCGCCAGACCCAAGGTGACAATGTGGATATCGACGCGCTGGTAGAAGCCCTTGCCGATGCAAGGGATGGCAGCGAAATGAGCGACCGACTGTTCATGCGCATGCACCGGGCAGAGCGCAATATCGCCGTGATGTTCATGGTAGACATGAGCGGCAGCACGCGCGGCTGGATCAACGACGCCGAACGTGAATCCCTGATTCTGCTCTGCGAAGCGCTCGAAACACTGGAAGATCGCTACGCCATTTACGGCTTCTCGGGCATGACCCGCAAACGCTGCGAACTATTCCGTATCAAGCAGTTCGACGAAGCCTATGACGAAACTGTTCAAGCTCGCATCTCCGGTATCCGCCCGCAGGATTACACCCGCATGGGCTTTGCCATCCGCCACCTGACTGGCGTTCTGAATCAAGTCGAAGCGCGCACGAAGCTGCTGATTACCCTCTCCGACGGCAAGCCGGACGACTATCACGATAACTATCGCACCCAATATGGCATCGAAGACACCCGCAAGGCACTACAGGAAGCCCAGCGCAGCGGCATTCACCCCTTCTGCATTACCATAGATGAAACCGCCCGCGACTACCTGCCCCACCTGTACGGCGCAGTCAATTACACTGTCATCGACGAGGTGAGCAAGCTCCCCCTGAAGGTCGCTGATATTTACCGGCGATTGACGACCTGACGGTTTCCGTTTAGCGTAGAGGCTCACTCCTTAACGATGATTATCATGCGCAAATTTCTGGTCACACTGGCAACCCTGATACTGCTCTCCAGCGCAGTTGCACACGGGCAATCAAAAGAAAGTGGCGGCGGCGCGTCCCCCTACGCAAAAATGGAACCCCTCATCGTCAATCTATCCGGTCTGACAAACTACCTTCAGGTCGAAATATCATTCAAAGTAGCCGATCCAAAAGTTGCTGACGAAATCAAGCTCTGGAAGCCGGCCATCCGCCACGAACTGCTGCTATTGCTGGGCAGCTACAAACCGGATGAAATCGCCACCCTGGCAGGCAAACAGAAAGTCATGAAATCCATCCGAACAGCCGTCAACAAGATTCTGAAAAAGGACGAAAAGACCGGCGTCACCGACGTGCTTTTCGAATCCTTCGTCATTCAGTAGCGATCAGGCTGCCGGACGCAGTTGGCGGCGATACAGGAAATCCAGAACCGCACCACGGTACTCGTGATATTTGGCATCGTTGGCCAACGCCAAGCGCTCGCGCGGGCGTTCCAAATCGACTTTCAGAATTTCGCCTATGGTGGCAGCCGGTCCGTTTGTCATCATCACGATGCGATCGGATAGCAGCACCGCCTCGTCCACATCATGAGTCACCATCACTACCGTGCTGTGAGTCGCAGCGGTAATCTTCATCAGTTCGTCCTGCAGATGGGCGCGAGTCAGCGCATCCAGTGCGCCGAACGGCTCATCCAGCAGCAACACCTTGGGCTGCATGGAGAGCGCACGGGCAATGCCGACACGCTGCTTCATGCCGCCGGATATTTCGCCCGGGAGCTTGTACTCGGCATGTGTCAGGCCAACCAGCGCGAGCGCCTCATGGGTACGTTTTTTCAGGCTGGCCTTGCTTTCTGTCGCCCCGAACACACGCTCTACTGCCAGATACACGTTCTCGAAGCAAGTCAGCCATGGCAGCAGGCTATGGTTCTGAAACACCACGCCGCGCTCCGGCCCCGGCCCGGCAATTTCCTTGCCGGCGCAAAGCAGCACGCCATCAGTTGGTGTCGTCAGCCCGGCAATCAGGTTCAGCAAGGTAGACTTGCCGCAACCGGAGTGGCCGATCAGCGCGATGAACTCTCCCTGCGCAATAGTGAGGTTAATGTCGCGTAGCGCGGTGAAAGGCCCTTTTTTGGTATTGAAGACCTGACGTGCATTTTCGACTTGAACATATTTTTCCATGATTTACTCCTGTGGTGAGCGAGGTGTTAGGGGTGAGGAGCCCGGTTATTACACCCAGCCCCTCAATCTTCACGCCTCACTCATAATTGAATCTCTTCGCCAGCAATACCAGCACCTGTTCCAGCAACAATCCAACGGTGCCGACGATGAAAATGGCAATGATGATGTGCTCGACATTGAGGTTATTCCATTCATCCCAAACCCAGAATCCGATACCCACGCCACCGGTGAGCATTTCTGCTGCCACAATCACCAGCCAGGCAACGCCGATGGAGAGGCGGATGCCAGTCATCATGTAAGGCAGCACGGCAGGGAACAGGATTTTGGTAAAGATCTTCCATTCGGACAGATTCAATACCTTGGCCACGTTCATGTAATCCTGAGGAATGCGTGAGACACCCACGGCCGTGTTGATGATCATCGGCCAGATCGCAGAGATAAAAATCACCCAGATCGCCGCCGGGTTGGCAGCCTTGAACACCAGCAGACCTATCGGCAGCCAAGCCAGGGGAGAAACCGGGCGCAGCAGACTGATGATCGGCGCAGTCATGGCATTGAGAAACTGGAAGCGGCCGATCATGAAACCAAGTGGAATGCCAATCGCGGCAGCCATGCTGAAGCCGATACCAACACGCTGCAGGGAAGCCAGGATGTTCCAGCCTATGCCCTGGTCGTTGGGGCCGTTGTTGTAGAACGGGTCGCTGAACAAGGCAACGGCCGATGCCCATGTTTTGGCCGGGCCAGGCAATTGTGGGCTGGTCTGAGAAACCAGTGCCCAGATGCCTACAAATAGCGCCAAGCCCAACGCAGGGGGAATGAGCGCCCTGATTGCGCCACCGGCCATTTGCAATATTTTGGCAAAGCCGTTTTCGCCGTTTGAGGCGGGTACAACAGCGACCAAAGGTTTGGCCGTCACCACGGTTTCACTATCTGACATGATTTCCTTCAAACTCTCGCTTGTTATATTGATGGCACTCATTTTTCTCTCCTGTTTTAGCTTGTAGCGTGTAGCTGGTTGCTTGTAGCTGGTTGTCTGCGGCGCGCCGTTTGGCTACCCGCTCTACCAGCCACAAGCTACCGGCTCATTCACACCTTGATCTTGAACCCTGCTGCATAGGCCTTGGGATTTGATCCATCCCAAACCGTGCCATCGATCATCTTGGTGCTGCGCATGACATCCTTTGGAATCGGCGTCTTGGTCTGTGTTGCAGCCTGCTTGTACAACTCGATCTGGTTGACCTTCTTCGCCACATCCAGATAATCCGGGTCTTCCTTGAGCAAGCCCCAGCGCTTGTGCTGGGTGAGGAACCACATGCCGTCGGAGAGGTAAGGGAAGTTCACCGTGCCTTCGTTGTAGAACTTCATATAGTTGGCGTCCTGCCACTTCCTGCCGTTGCCGTTGTCGTACTGACCCAGCATGCGATCCTCGATCGAGTCGAAATCGGTGTTGTCGTAGGACTTCTCGGCGATGATCTTGGCCACGCCGGAGCGGTTTTTCAGGTCGTCGATGTACTTCGACGCGTCCAGGATGGCCATGATCATGGCGCGGGCGGTGTTGGGGTACTTTGCCACCCATTCCGCTGTGGTGCCGAGCACCTTTTCCGGATGATCCTTCCAGATTTCCTGAGTGGTCGCAGCCGTGAAGCCGACATTGTCGCGGATGGCGCGCGCATGCCACGGCTCGCCCACGCAATAGCCGTCCATGTTGCCGACGCGCATGTTGGCGATCATCTGCGGCGGCGGCACGGTGATATTCTTGACCTCGGTGAAGGGATTCACGCCATAGCTGGCCAGCCAGTAATACAGCCACATGGCATGGGTGCCGGTGGGGAAGGTCTGGGCGAAAGTGTATTCGCGCGGCTCCTTCTTGATCAGCGCCGCCAGGCTGGCGCCATCCACCGCGCCCTTGGCCTTGAGCTGGTTGGAAAGCGTGATGCCCTGGCCGTTATGGTTGAGGTTCATCAGCACCGCCATGTCTTTCTTCGGACCGCCGATGCCCATCTGCACGCCATACATCAGGCCATACAGCACGTGGGCGGCATCCAGCTCACCGTTCACCAGCTTGTCGCGCACGCCCGCCCAGGAAGCTTCCTTGCTGGGCACAATCTTGATACCGTATTTCTTGTCGAAGCCCATTACCGAAGCGATCACCACCGAGGCGCAATCGGTCAGGGGGATAAAGCCGATTTTCACCTCAGTTTTTTCCGGCGCATCGGAGCCTGCCGCCCAGGCACCCGTGCGGATGGACGGATCGACCAGTGACATCAGTGCACCTGCACCCAAAAGGGTTGCGCCTTTTTTCATGAAATCTCTCCGACTGTTTTTGAATTCTTCACTCATGGTTTTCTCCTGGATAAAAAAACAAAACAAAAAAGGCGTCACATTCATACGAGTCGCTGCTCGCACGAATGGACGCCTTTGTCCTCTACTCCGGATCAACCGCCGTTGGTCGATCCGGATTTACATCATTTCAGGCTCGCCATTGAGCCGTTGAATTTATCTAAGCAAACACTGTGCCAACTAACCAAGCAACTCTACCACCTCATTCAAGTGACGTGCTACCTCTGCCAGACGAATACCTTTATCCATGGCCATTTTGCGCATTGCCTGGTAAGCCTCGTCCTCGGACCAGCCGCGCTGTTTCATCAGAATGCCTTTGGCCCGCTCGATCTCCTTGCGTTCCGCCAACTGGTTTTCCGCCTTTTCCAGATCCTTTCGCATCGTCTGAAAGGTATTGAAGCGGGCGATCGCCACTTCCACGATAGGCAGTATGCGTTCACTGCTGAGGCCATCCACGACATAGGCGCTTACCCCGGCCTGTATGGCCTCTCGTATCTTTTCGCGGTCACCATCATCGGTAAACATCACTATCGGCCGAGGTCTGTCACGGCTAATAATGCATAGGTGCTCCAGGGTGTCGCGGTCGGGAGACTCGGTATCGAGAATGATGACATCAGGCCGGAGTTCCTCGACCAACCCATTCAGATCCGCGCTGGAAGAAACATGCGCAACGATTTTGTAGCCGTTATCCTGAAGCGCGTGCTTCAGCAAAGCAGCACGCTCAAATGTTTCATCCACGAGCAGAATACGCAGGGGTGCTGGATTTTTTGTTTTGGATTTCATGTAGAAAAGTTAACGCAATGTCCATGCCAACTGCCACGGAAGACGCAAACTGGATGGGCAAACGAGAGAAGATCAAGCAAAGAGTGATTTACGAGACAGCCTGAAGCACACGCCTGCACCATAATGGTGCGTCAATCAAACACAAACCCACACGAGTAGTGCGATTATCAGACAACATTACGCCGCTCATATACTGCCTGAGCCAGTGTACCGCTATCTACGTGTTCCAGTTCTCCACCTACCGGCAAGCCGCGCGCGATGCGGGTCACCCGGATACCACGCGACTGGAGCAACTCACCAATGTAATGCGCGGTCGCTTCACCTTCTGTCGTGTAGTTGGTCGCAAGAATCACTTCCTGCACAACTCCATCAGTCGCACGCCGGATCAGACGATCAAGGTGAACGTCCTTGGGCCCGATGCCATCCAGCGGGGACAATCGCCCCATGAGCACAAAGTACATACCCCGGAAACAATGTGCCTGCTCCATCATCACCAGGTCCGCCGGCATCTCCACCACGCAGAGCAGACTGGCGTCCCGCTTGGCAGAGAGGCATAGGTCACACACCTCGACCTCGCTAAAAGTATTGCACTTCTGGCAATGACGAACCGTGTCCAACGCACGCAACAAGGACTGCGCCAAACGACGGGCACCAGTCTGATCGCGCTGCAGCAAGTGATAAGCCATGCGTTGAGCGGACTTGGGGCCTACGCCAGGCAAGCAACGCAGTGCGTCCATCAGGGCATCGAGGCTGTCAGGTGTTTTCATTGGATCAGGAAAGGTGCGGAATAAACTGAAAGCTCATCCCGCATGGCAAAATCAGAATGGCATCTTGAAACCAGGCGGCAGATTCAGCCCGCTGGTAAAGCCGGACATCTTGTCCTGCGTGGTTTGTTCGACACGTCGAACAGCATCATTGACGGCTGCAGCCAGCAGGTCTTCGAGCATTTCCTTGTCCTCGCCGATCAGGCTGTCATCGATACTGACGCGCCGGACATCATGGCGGCAAGTCATGGTTACTTTGACCATCCCCGCACCCGACTGGCCTTCGACTTCGACGTTCGCCAACTGGTCCTGCATTTTCTTCATGTTGTCCTGCATTTGCTGGGCCTGCTTCATCAGGCCTCCCAAGCCGCCCTTCATCATTTCTTTCTCCTTTCAAGCATTGGGTTTGATAGTGGATTCAATAATTTTTGCATCAAAGACTTCAACGGCATCGCGCACAAAAGGGTCTTGTGCTATGGATACAACCGCATCGGCCTGGCGCGACTGTTTTTCCTGCTGATTGAGCATGGCAGGGGTCATGCCAACCACATCGCCCTGGCTGATATTCAGAAATATGGGATGGCCAAAGTACTCCTCCAGCGCCAGCTTGAGCTTATCCTGATAGGACTTTGCCATCAGATGCTTTTGTTCAGCGGGCACGCATAGCTCGAATTTCGATCCATCGTGATTTTTCAACTCGCAGTGCTGCGCAAGCGACTTGGCAATGCCACCCAGTTTCAAGCGCCCAACGAGATCATTCCAGTTGCCGTCGAATAATCCGTGCGGCGGATCGTTCCTCGATTCAGCCTGAACCTCAGGCTCGGGTGGTAACGGATCAGGCACAACAGGTTTTGGCTCTGACGCAACCGGTGCAGACGCTGGCGCTCGTTCCTGTCTGTGGGGAAGCGCTTCAGGCTTGGCTTTTGGCGCTGCATCCATGCCGGTTTCCGGTAAAAATGCCAGCATCCGCAGCAAAGTCATGCTGAATCCGGCATATTCATCCGGCGCCAGTCTCAAATCCCGACGACCATGCAGCACAATCTGATAATGCAGTTGCACGTCTTCGGCGCTGAAGCGTCGCGCAAGATCAAGCAATCGGGCACGCCCCGGCAGATCCTCGACGATCGCCTCGGGCACCGTTTGCGCCAGCGCAATCTGGTGCAGCAAAGCGCCAAGATCCTGTAAAGCGGCATCAAACGACAGACTGCGAGTTTCCATCTGCCCTGCCAGGGCGATCAAACCCTGTGCATCCGAATCAGCCAGTTTTTCCAGCAAATCGAACAGATAACCCTGATCAATCGCCCCCAACATGGCCCGGACCTGATCCTCGTCCACCTTGCCGCCGCCATAAGCAATCGACTGATCCAGCAGCGACAACGCATCCCGCATGCTGCCCTGCGCCGCTCGCGCCAATATCTGTAAGGCGGGCAATTCGAATGTTACCGCCTCGCGCTCCAGCACAGCCGACAAGTGGCCAATGATGGCTGCCGGCGGCATCTGCTTGAGATTAAACTGCAAACAGCGCGAAAGCACGGTTACCGGGATTTTCTGCGGGTCGGTAGTCGCCAGGATGAACTTGACGTGCTCCGGCGGTTCTTCCAGCGTTTTCAGCATGGAATTGAACGCCTGCTTGGAAAGCATGTGTACTTCGTCGATCAGGTAGACCTTGAAGCGCCCGGCAGTCGGCGCGTATTGGGCGTTATCCAGCACTTCACGCATATTATCGATGCCGGTATTGGAAGCCGCGTCTAATTCCAGCAAGTCGATGAAGCGCCCGCTGTCAATCTCGCGACAAGTCTGGCAGATGCCGCACGGTTTCGAGGTAATCCCGGTTTCGCAGTTGAGCGACTTGGCCAGAATCCGCGCTACCGTCGTCTTGCCCACCCCGCGCGTGCCTGTCAGCAGATAAGCATGGTGCAGTCGCTGCTGATCCAGCGCATTGGAAAGCGCCTTGATCACATGCTCCTGCCCTACCAGTTCGGCAAAGGATTTGGGGCGCCATTTCCGGGCAAGGACTTGATAACTCATGGGCGGGAATTGTACCAGAAAGGCCCGACCATTCTTGAACCTGACGGGCGAGGCGCCATAACTGCTGGCGCGATTACAAGGAAATCACACAAAAGCAAAAGGCTCGGCAAATTGGGGAAACTTGCCGAGCCTTTATTTATCTGGCTCGCAAGTTCAGACCAATATGGGCGCTGGAGCTTACAAGTTCCTATTGTCTAAAATATTTATTGACCACATCTATATTCAGAGGAATAATTAAAAAAACAATTCATTCAAAAGAATATTAAGAGGTTCGGCTATGGTGCAATCCGTACAAGCTAGAAACACAGACCGCTCAAGAGTGCTAACGCAGGCCGTGCACGAAGTTGCGCGACGGTTTGGGTTCGGCTCCACCGATCTGAAGAATATTATCGGCATCAGCCAGCCGACAGCTTCCCGACTGCTGAACGGTAAGTACAGCCTCAATGAAGGTGGCAAGGAGTGGGAGTTGTCAGCACTTTTTGTGCGTATGTATCGCTCCTTGTCTTCAATGGTGGGTGGAGATGATGAACTTGCCAAGATTTGGCTAAATACCCCTAACCGCTCCTTCGGCGGACAGCACCCGTCGGAAGCCATCAAGCGCATTGAAGGACTCATCCATGCCTGCGAATATCTGGACGCCTACCGCGCTCGCATCTGAAGCGCTTCCCTGGGAAGGTGGCGGCTGGAGGGCTGTAGAAGCCCAACACAAAGTTGCCACCATGACCCTGGCTCACGGGTCACTGTTCGATCAAAACCTTCTTGAGAACATTCTCGAAGAAGTTAAGCCGATTCTTCCAACTGACGCGCAAGGCCTCCATTGGCTACTTTCCACTCCTTTTCGTTACTACCCTCTTGCAGGCGGATCACGGTTTCGCCGCAGAAATGATCCCGGCGTATTTTATGGAGCCGAAGACAGGGAGACCGCCTCTGCGGAGAGCGGGTATTGGCGTTTGCACATGTGGATGGACAGCGAGGGATTATCAAAAAGGCAGAAAGCAGTTCCAATTACGCTGTTTGAGTTTCGTGCGGCAGCAGATAAATCTATAGATCTTACCAAGCCACCTCTGTCGGCCGAGCGGAAAATCTGGGCCGCACCTGATAACTATTCCAGTACCCAATTGCTGGCAGACAATGCCAGGGAAGCTGGGGTCGAAGCGATTCGTTATAGTTCCGTGCGCAATCCCGGCGGCTACTGTCTGGCCTTAATGACTCCGCAGGTATTCAGGCGTGTTGAAGAACCATACTGGAACAGCCAGCAAACTTGGACGCTGCTGATTGAACCGCCCAATTTGGTCGTCTGGCAACGTGATATTACATCGGAGACCTGGTCTTTCAGGTTTTAGCTGGTTTCCTTGGCCACAGCGGAAGCCCTCTTAGCCAAGCTCAAGCTGGACCATGGGTTGTCTTTTGTTCTTCTTTGCCCCGATATATTCGGATCATGTGAACGATATTACCGCGCACAAAGCTCATGTGGTGAGCTACATATTCAAAATTTCACTGATGTTCAAATAATCGTGCTCCGCCCCGATGAAAAATCATGTTCTTCCATCAAGGTGACAATCGCCCGCGCGATTTTTCCACCCCCGCCGTGTGAGGGTTCAATGGGAGAGAGGCTGATTGTGGTCGTCAGGCATTTGAGACATTCATTACCCCAAAGGATGCGTTTTGCGTATTACAAAAAGACACCCTGTAAAAACGGCATATCAAATATATGCGCGGCTTCACGAAGTATATTCACTTTGCTATATCCCTTCCATATTTTGGGTTTGTTTTCAAAAAACGAATGCAAGGAGACCACTTTGGGCAGATGAGGTGTGCATATCTGTTACCCGCATCAATGCTCTTGCTTTCCCCCCTTGATTTATGCTAATGAATATATTGTTATTCCAAATAAATCAAGGAGTTGTAAAATGAACAAAGCCGAAACCATAGCCCAGATTGCCCGTGACGCCGACACCACCAAAACCGTAGCCCTGCAAATCCTCAATGCGCTGGACGCCAGCATCAAAACCCACATCGACGCAGGCGAGCGCATCCTGCTGCGTGGCCTGGGCAGCTTCACCCGAGGCGAAGCAACCCAACGCACCGGACATAATCCGCGTACTGGTGAGCCGCTCACCTACACCGGCTATCGCCGCACCACCGGCGCACCCCTGTTCAGCGAAAGCAAATTGATCGCGGAAATCAGCGCCACCACCGGCCAGGCTGCAAATATCACCAAGCTGGCACTGGACGCCTTCAAAGCCCCCCTGAAAGGCGCGCTTAAGAAAGGCGGCATGGTAACCCTGCTCGGCTTCGGCAGCTTCTACGTGGGCAAGCGTGCCGCCCGTAACGGACGCAACCCACAGACCGGCGCAACCATCGCCATTCCCGCCGCCCAGGTGCCGAAATTCCGCAGCTCCAAGACCCGCAACAAAGGCGGCAAGTTCAGCCCGGCAAGCGCATTGAAGGATGCCGTGAATTAAGTCGGCAGCACAGCATCACCAGTAAAGCGGCTCAGTGCCGCTTTTTTGCTCTTGAGGGAGCCCCGGCGGGGCGGATGGGAGCGGGGCAGGCGAGTGGGAAAGGAGCAGCGCAGCGCGACCCCACGTAGCCTGACCTGCTGGGTGGGCGGGGAATCAAGAACAAAATCCGGGCGGCAATTTAGCATAATGCTCAATTATGCGGGCGCAAGCCGGACTGTGGCCAAAGGCCATTGCGCATAATTTCGGCATTATGTTACTTTGCCGCATGACAAGACCATTGCCCAACGGCGAGAGGGCACGGGGCTTTCAGACAGCACCGCGCTAGCCGCCTGCGAATCGCAAGCGCCTGGCGGGGTTTATCGCGAGGCGCGCAGTGGTGAAGCGGTGGCGGAAACGGGGCGGAACCAACGTGGCGAGAGCGGCAAGCCGATGGCGGGGTTATGCCTTCGGCGCTCTGTCAGATGGGCGCGGACTGGCGAAGGCGCGGGGCTTGCGGGTTTTATTGCAAGCCCCGTGACTGAGCGGGTTAGATGGAGATCAAAGCCCCAGCGGCAGATTTCGTGCGTCAATCCCCATGGCTAACAATTCGCGCCGGAAGTGGCTGGCCGCAAGGGGGAACACTTGCGATATAAGTGTGTATTGATAGGGTTCGCTCTCAAAACGTGGCGCGATGTCTGGTTCCTTGGCATCAGGCGGATAAATAAATCGAGCTTCATATTCCGCTTCAAAATTGCCAATAGGCTGATCTTGTTCGTCTCGCGGTGCGGCTTTTCCGTTAATTTGAATGCGGACAAGTGCCTCTAACGGGTTCTCTTCCTCCGAGGGCAACCGCAGTTCCAAATCAATCCGAGGCTGCATTTCAAGGCCAATTTCCACCGGCTTGCCGGTAGCGATGGCGTTAAACTTCCCGGAGAAAGCAACAACACGGAAACTTGCTAGACGTGGCCGTAATGCTACTGCATCCATTGTGACGCCTCGAACTGAGCAGAGCGATGTGGAGTGAGATAGGACAACTGGTTCGCACGTTGTGCCGGCATAGGTTTTTCCGTCCGAACAGTCAAGGCAACATACACAATATCTAGCGCAGCATAATGCGCAACCCGCGCAGGGCGGCGGTGCAAAATCTCGCCAAGTTGCTTCTCTTCAACCAGTTCCCAAAAAGCTTCTTCGCTGCGCCGCACGAGGCGTAAAAGATTATCCATCGCGTCAGAATGGGCCACATCATCATTCTCGTACTTGCTGAATGCCACCGGGCCACCCCCGAGCAGTTTGGCCGCTTGTGCTTGGGTAAGCTGATATTTCTCACGGATGGCGCGAATTTCCTCTCCGGTTAGCAGGCCATCGACTGTTTTGCGGAAACTCAGCACGGCGCGCTTGTTGGCGCGGCCTTCCGCATCCCCCACGATTTCCGAGCCGCACACGTCGCACTCGGCGTATTGCAGCGACACGGCGCCTTGTTGGCCCCGATACTCGGTCACTGTATTTTCAGTGCGCGGGGTCATATGCCCCTCGCCGCACAGCGAACACAGCGTTTTGTTGTCCATGATTTTCTCCATACTCAGTTCGATGTGTGGCAAGACACCATCAACACCAGCTTGCCCGTCCTGCTCTCCGCGAACTTCAAAAAATACACCACGCGAAATGATTTTCCAGCGTACTCGTTGAACTCGCTGCGCGTGAGCGTGTAGGCATCGCAGGCAGCCCAGGAGTCCTTGCCGTTGTCGCACCACTCCGAATCACGGTAATCACTGTTCGCCAATTCCCGTACCAATTCGCCCAAGCCGGATGGATCAAGCGCGAGATTCGCCGCGTCCCGGCGGCATTTTGCCGTCCACAATTTAACCGTATCCGGCTGCTCGGTCATTGCTTGAATTTTCGCCAACTCATACAACGAGCCATCGGCGATTTTCCGATTTTCACCCTCTGCGGGTGGGACACCATCGTAGGCTGATAAGTTTCGAGATATTACCATTATGGTAAGTTTTAGATAGAGGGCAAGTTAAAATTTTACATGAATAGGGTTACTGATGCTCAGCAAACCACATGTCAGTGATCACCCCATAGGAGCCAAACCATGATCGGTTAATGGCGCCGGCGACCAACGCCCGAAACAAGCTGGGATTGGACTTCTCAAAATTCTTCTGATACTCATACACAAAGCCATATTTCAAATCTGCACCCGGTTGATGACCCACACCTGTATTAACTTCGAGCCCTCCCGGCTTGAGGGTTACGGCTATTGCAAAGCCGCGCCCACGCTGGAAAAGCGCGCGCGGTTTTTATGGTCGGCGGATGCCTGTGTGTTCGGGCGGTACAGGCCATGATCAAGCGCGCCGCTCTGGCTGGCCTTACCCTGTCCGCTGCCGCCCTGGTTGGCATCGTCGCCCAGGAAGGCTACAGCGACAAGGCCATCATCCCCGTCAAGGGCGATGTACCGACTATCGGCTTTGGCACCACCGGCGGCGTCAGGATGGGCGACACCATCACCCCGCCCAAAGCGCTGGCGCGCGCGCTGCAGGACGTGCAGAAGTACGAGGGCGCCATCAAGCGCTGCATCACGGTTCCGCTCCACCAATACGAATACGACGCCTATACCAGCCTGGCCTACAACATCGGGCCCACGGCCTTTTGCAACTCCAGCCTGGTCAGGAAATTGAACACTGAAGACTACCCCGGCGCCTGCGGTGAAATCATGCGCTGGGCTTACTACCAGGGAAAGAACTGCGCCGCGCCGGAATATGCCCGCCTGTGTGGCGGCCTGGCCAAGCGCCGCGAATCTGAATATCGACAATGTGTAGGAGCGGCGCCGGCCCTCACCCAAACCCTCTCCCAAAGGGAGAGGGATCAATCGCCCTCTCCCCCTCTGGGGGAGAGTTGGAGAGAGGGTTTGCCGCGAATAAATCGGCCCGAGGGCGGGCCTCCTACAGGAGAAGGCAATGGGCATCGCTGAAAAAATCCTGGTCGTGCTGCTGGTCTGCCTGCTGTTTTTCGCTGGCGGCTACCGTACCGGCACGCGCCATGCCGACAACAAGCACGCTGCCCGGCAGCTCGAAGCCGAGCGCGCCGCCAGTGCCAAATATCGCGCTGAAATAGAACGCGGCGACGCGCTTGCCGCCCAGCTCGAAACCGTTAAAACCCAAACCCGCACCGTTACAAAAACTATCACCCGCGAGGTCAACCACTATGTCACGCCGCTATCTGTCAGCCGTTGCCCTATCCCTCTCGGCTTTGTCCGCCTGCACGACGCTGCCGCCGCCAACAGCCTGCCCGCAGCCCCCGGCCTCGATGCTGACGCGCCCAGCGGGGTTGATCTCGCTGCCGTCGCCACCACCGTCACCGAAAACTACGGCGAATGCCACGCTTGGGCGCAGCAGCTATGTTGCAGGTGATGCACTGGCGACATGGGAGCAGGATCAGTTCTATACCGGTTTCAGGGCCAGAGACAGGCAAACCCGGTAGTGCTGCTGGACAACCCCGTGACTTGCTAATTGATGTAGGCTCGCCACAGCTTGCCGCATGCCGGTTCAATCTGAGCGAATCCCTGAATTACATGATTTAGTTTCCAGTATTTCGATAAGTGGCGTGCAATCTGCAGTTTGGCTTAGAATGGTTGCATGATCACAGCATTTCAACCAAACCAGAAAGTCCGAACCTGTTACGGGGGAATCCGAACCGTTTTATACCAGCGAGGTTGTCAGGTCTTTGTCGTTGAAGAATCCTGGGGGTGGTATCACCCAAGCAAGCTGTTCCTGATTTAATAGCCAGCGTGACGACCCCTTACCACAGCCAATACTGGGCGTTGTCGCTTAGCGTCAAAGGGGGTGGGGAGTCCTTTGACAGGCTTTCCCATTCCATATCATCCGCCAAGGTTGACCTTAACCCGCACCAAGTCGATGCCGCTCTATTTGCAGTCCGTTCCCCATTATCCAAGGGATCAATACTTGCCGATGAAGTCGGGCTGGGCAAGACGATTGAAGCGGGAATCGTCATTAGTCAACGCTGGGCAGAACGCCGCAGAAAAATCCTGCTTATTTTGCCCGCCACGCTTCGCAAGCAGTGGCAGCAGGAGTTGCTGGAAAAATTCTCAATCCCCTGCACGATTCTGGAATCTGCTTCATTCAATCAGGCACGGCGTGAAAAGAAGCCCAAGCCAAACGCAACCAGAAACGCCGTGAGCTGTATGATGCCCAAGACCAGATTGATGCCCAGAGGGACAGCCTGATTGCCGATATTGAAAAGCAACTTAAACAGAAGCAGACCTTCGACCCACTATTCACCATCCGCTGGACGCTGATATAACCAAGCAGGGAACAAGAAATGACTGACGAAAACAAACTGCCCTTAACCTCATCCGACGTGACCGCCGAAGTGCTGGCACAACTGCGGGAAATCGCCCCCCAGGTCTTCACTGATGGCGGGGTGGATTTTGACAAACTCAAAGCCACGCTGGGCGAAAATATCGTCCCCAAAGAAGAGCGTTATGGGTTGAGCTGGGCAGGCAAGTCAGAAGCGTTCCGCAATATGCAAATCCCCAGCGTTGGGACGTTACTGCCGCAGCCGGAAGAGTCGGTCAACTTCGACACCAGCGAAAACCTCATTATCGAAGGCGACAATCTGGAAGCATTGAAGCTTCTGCAAAAGAGCTATCACGGCAAGGTCAAGATGATATACATCGACCCTCCGTATAACACAGGCGGTGAATTCATTTACCCTGATAACTATCGTGAGGGGCTGGACGACTACCTGAAATATTCTGGGCAGGTTACTGAGGAAGGGCAAAGGAAAAGTTCGGATACCGAAACCAGTGGGCGTTACCATTCTAACCTGAATGTTGCACAAATCCCCCTCCATGCCATTTGCATCACCACAGCGCATTTTTTTGATTTTCAGGCGAAAGCCCCCTAACCCCCACTGGCGGGGTGAAGGGTGATTTGTGGTTGACAAGGGCGGGAGGCATC
>JAUYFQ010000093.1 GCA_030690895.1 Sulfuricellaceae bacterium | reverse complement strand
ACTTCCCAACCGACAAGCGCCCACACTTATTGGCTGTATTTTGTTAAAGAACGTTTGATGCCTACTTCTTTTTTTGCTTCCCGCCTTAGCGAGAGGTGCGCATTATACAGTCACCGTTCGCTACGTCAAGAAGTATTTTCTTAACTCTTGCTTTCCGCTGCCGTGTTCTGCAACGAAGGTGCGCATCTTACAGGGCTTAATTTATTTGTCAAACCCTTTGTTTTCGCACCTTCCGGCGGCTTCGCTGCTTCTGCTTTGCCGTCGAGAGGTGCGCATTATACGGGCATGAGCACCAAGGTCAAGGTTTTTTCGATGTTTTATTCTTGTGCTTGCTGGTCTTGATATAAATCATCAAGTTAGGACTTTCTTCACCCGCTAGACTATCTTTACACGCGCAAACTTTCGCTTGCCGACCTGAAGCACGACCGTCTCACCTTTAGTCAAAACACACCCCTTGTCGCCCACCTTTTCGCCATTGGCCTTGATCCCGCCCTGCTGAATCATGCGTATGGCCTCCGAAGTACTAGCAGTCAGCCCCGCGAGCTTGAGCGCCTGAACTACGGATAAAGCACCACTCTCCGCCATTAAACTAAATTCTGGCATCTCATCGGGAATAGCGCCTTCCCGAAAACGCGCTTCAAAATCCGTCAGCGCTTGCAGCGCAGCGGGCTTATCGTGGAAGCGGGCAATAATTTCCTGCGCAAACATCACCTTGATGTCGCGGGGGTTGCGCCCCGCCCCCACTTCTTTCTTCCATTGCGCCACCACACTTAACGGCTCAAACGACAGAAGCTCTATATAGCGCCACATCAACTCATCCGAAACTGACATCAGCTTGCCGAACATTTCAGTTGGTGGCTCGTTGATCCCTATATAGTTACCCAGCGACTTGGACATCTTATTGATGCCATCCAGCCCCTCAAGAATTGGCATGGTCAACACCACTTGGGGAGACTGCCCATAATGTTTCTGCAGCTCCCGGCCGACCAGCAGGTTAAATTTCTGGTCTGTCCCACCCAGCTCTACATCAGCCTTCATCACTACCGAGTCATATCCTTGTATCAGCGGATACAGAAACTCATGTATGGCAATTGGCTGCCCGGCCGTATAGCGCTTGTGAAAATCATCCCGCTCCAGCATTCTTGCCACGGTGTGCTTTGCGGCCAGGCCGATCAAATCAGCCGCGCTCATTTCCCCCATCCAACTGGAGTTGAACATCACGAAAGTTTTTTCCGGGTCCAGAATCTTGAACACCTGCTGCTCGTAGCTTTTTGCATTTTCGAGCACCTGATCTCTAGTCAGAGGTTTGCGAGTGATGTTTTTCCCGGTCGGATCACCAATCATCCCGGTGAAGTCACCTATCAAAAACATGACCTCGTGACCCAAATCCTGAAATTGGCGCAATTTGTTGATCAATACTGTATGTCCAAGGTGCAAATCTGGCGCAGTCGGATCAAATCCAGCCTTGATCCGCAATGGGCGATTCAAGGCCAACTTATCCAGCAATTCCTGCTCGACAAGCAATTCCTCGCAACCTCGCTTGATGATTTGTAGGGTCTCGTTGATTTGACTCATTTATTCGTACCAGACAATAATTAAATACGGTGAAAATTAACTTTGCGATATAGGCAGATTTTGTTAAGCTTCACGCTGATTTTCGGGAAGCCGCGTTACCACCATGAACCGCAAAAAGAACAGCATTTTATCCCATATTTTTTCCCGCTCCGAACGAAAAATTCCCTTACGATGGCTGGCAGGTTTTACAGCGATTCCATTTCTTGGTGTTGTTGCAGCATTCGGCACAGCGCCCGATACTGATTTCCGGAACGTCCGCACTCAAACCGTCGTGGAACCGCTGTCTTTGCCTGCCAGCAGCGTTGATAGCAGCCCATCGCGCTCGTTTTGGCGCGAAGAGCGCATTCAGAAGGGCGACTCTGTCGCCTCGCTACTTACCCGCCTGAACGTCAATGACGAGGATATTCAGACTTTTTTAAGTGATATTCGTCACGCGCCAGCTCTTCGCCAACTAAAGCCAGGCAAGCTTGTACAGGCTCAAACTTCGGAAGATGGGAAATTACTTGGTTTGCGCTATCACTACTCCAGCGACACACTGCTACAGGTATCCCGGCAAGCCGATCACTTCTCCAGCAAGGAAGAAACCTTGCATTTGGAGCGCCAGGTACACATGAAATCCGGGCGTATTCATAGTTCACTGTTTGCCGCCACTGACGATGCAAACCTGCCAGACTCAATCGCCATTCAGATGGCCGAGATTTTTTCCACAGACATCGACTTTCACCGTGATCTCCAGAAAGGGGATCAATTCTCGATTGTTTTTGAATCTTTTTATAACCATGGCGAGTTCATCAAATCGGGCCGCATTCTGGCTGCCGAGTTCGTCAACAATGGCAAAACCTATCGGGCTGTTTATTTTCAGGGGCGCGATGGTCAAGGCGGATATTTCACCCCAGAGGGGAAAAATCTGCGCAAGGCATTTCTACGCTCCCCTCTGGAATTTTCCAGAATCAGTTCCGGATTCATGAGTGCACGCTTTCACCCCATCCTGAAAGAATGGCGAGCTCACAAGGGGGTAGATTATGCCGCCCCCAGCGGCACCCGGATCAAAGCTACCGCAGACGGCGTTGTTAAACTGATTGGAAAGCAAAACGGGTACGGCAACGTCATCTCCCTGCAGCACCAGGGTAAATACGAGACTGTTTATGGTCACTTGTCAGGGTTTGCCGCCGGGCTTCGCCAAGGGCAACGCGTTAGCCAGGGCGATGTAATTGGATATGTTGGCATGACTGGCATGGCGACTGGCCCCCACCTGCACTATGAATTCAAAATGGCTGGACTACAGAGAAACCCGCTTTCTCTTGAGGTCCCAACAGCCTTTCCCATCGCAGCCGATCAGAAACAAGAATTCAACCGCGCAGTCCTTCCTCTTGCAAGCAACCTGAATTTGTTGCACGGCACCAATCTGGCCGCCCTCGACTGATCGCCCACGGGATGGGCTCGCCCCTGCTCTACGTCGGGCTGATGTCCGGTACCAGTCTCGACGGAGTTGATGCAGTTCTGGTGCAATTTGAAGGAATGAACCAGAAACTCATTCATACAAAGTTTCTGCCCTTCGACGAGAACTTACGCACTGAATTACTGGCCCTGAATCAGGCTGGGTTCAATGAGCTTGAGCGCACCGCGCTGGCAGGAAATGCCTTAGCCACCCTGTATGCACGCGCGGTTCATGAACTTCTAAGTGAGCGCAGCATTGCAGCGACTGAAATCTCCGCTATTGGCTGCCACGGACAGACGGTCCGCCACCGGCCAGACCTCGGATTCACCAGCCAGATTGGAAACGCCGCGTTACTAGCTGAGTTGACAGACATTACCGTTGTTGCTGATTTCAGAAGCAGGGACATTGCTGCAAAGGGGCAAGGGGCGCCGTTAGTTCCAGCCTTCCACGCCGCCGCATTTAGCTCGACAAAACTCAACCGTGTCATTATCAATATTGGCGGGGTCAGCAATCTGACCTGGTTACCTACCAATGGGAAAGTGACTGGCTTCGACTGCGGCCCGGGCAATCTGCTACTGGATAGCTGGATTCAAAAACAAAAAGGGGTTTCTTACGATAAAGATGGAACCTGGGCTTCCACTGGAAAAATAATTCCCGACTTGCTGCACCACTTGCTTGATCATGATTTTTTCTCGCGCCCACCGCCCAAGAGCACAGGACGAGACGAGTTTCATGCGGACTGGCTTGCCACACACCTTGACGGTACGGAGCCCCCGGCCGATGTCCAGAATACGCTGGTGGAACTTAGCGCCCGCGCACTCAGTATGGCCATACAAAAACATTGTTCAGATACAGATGAAATTTTTCTATGTGGCGGCGGGGCACACAACACAGCCCTCACAAGCAGGTTGAAAACATTGCTTCCAGGCATACCCATCCAACTAACTGACAAGCTTGGAGTTGGGGCAGACTGGGTTGAAGGCGCCGCATTCGCCTGGCTTGCCAAGCGCGCCATGGAAGGCTTGCCTGGCAATCTGCCCGAAGTGACGGGTGCGAATGGCCCCAGAGTTCTGGGGGCGATTCACAAATCCTGAATATTGCTCAGGCCGAGAATGACGACCCACAACCACAAGTTGTCGTGGCATTGGGGTTCTTGATGACAAACTGTGAACCCTGCAAACCCTCTGTGTAGTCGATCTCCGCACCAACCAGGTACTGAAAACTCATCGGATCGATTAGCAAAGTCACACCATTTTTCTCGACGACTGTGTCATCCTCGTTGCTCACTTCATCAAATGTAAAACCATATTGAAAGCCGGAACAACCGCCGCCAGAGACAAAAACACGGAGTTTGAGGTCCGCATTTCCCTCTTCCTCGATCAGATTCTTGACTTTGGCCGCAGCACTATCGCTGAAAGTCAGCGGATTGGGCATTTCGGTTGCAGTGTTCATGTTCGACTCCTTACCGGTAAAAAATATTAAAATCCGATTTTGCTAAACTATAGCAAATTAGTCAACTACTGTTTTCTCCAGTACGTCCTTCACTGGGGGCAGTGCTAACGGAGCTTTCTCTTCGTGGACCAATCGCCCATCAACGATGGCGCCCATGTGCATTTCAAGTTTTTTATAGTGCACATCCCCGACCACCTTGGCCTTGGGCTGAAGTTCGGCATACTCGGTCACATATACCGGTCCGCAAATGCTTCCATTCGCAACCAAATGGGAAACCTCAATAGTGCCAGTAACTTTGGCTTGCTCAGACAGCACCAAGGTGCTGGGCTGGCCGCCTTGGGCCTGTATATTCCCAGTCACTTCACCATCGACGCGCAAGCCACCAGAGAAAAAAACATCCCCAACAATGCGAGTCCCATTACCAATCAAACTGTCAATTCGACTTTGTGGCTTGGGTGTTTTTTTTCCAAACATCGGCATTCTCCCCCTATCCTGAAAGATTAATCGTTTTGGCGAGCCGAGGCTTGCCTGAATCATTGCCAAAGATCCTTGCTTCCACACTCTTCACCACATAGTCCGCAGGCAGGCTGATATCCCCCTCCAACTTCTGGTAAGACTTGAAATTGAATTTGAAATTATTATTTGCTGAGGAATCTGCGGGGAAACTCAGGACGCTGGGACGTGCTCCAGATTTTCCCGTCACCACCAACTTAAATTCCCCCTTGAAGGGCACTCCACTTTGGCCAGACTGGAGCAAATAAAGCTGATAGCGATATGTTCCTGATGGATTTTTGTCAACCCGGAAGCGGTGGATACTCAATCCAACCGGCTTCTCACTGGAGGACATCCCCTGAAGAAAAGCAAGCTCCTCTTTCAATTTCGCATTTTCAAGCTGAGTATTTTTTAATGTTTGCTCGAGGTCAGCCTGTGCAACAGAATCAATCTGCTCATGTTGATTAGACTTTGCCATGGCGGCATGCAAGGCGACATTTTCGGACTCCAGCGTATTGACTTTACCACGCAAACTCACGAGTTCCTGCTCGGTCGCGCCACGGTCCAGGCCAGCAAAAACGCCCCCCATATCGAATAGCCACCATGCCAATGCCAAACCGATGCACAATGCGGCAGTCAAAACCGCGCCTCTCCATCGCCATGAAACATGCGGGCGCACTGCAACCGCCCGATTAGCCATGCCGTACTTACGTTTGACGGCACGAGCAATTTTCCTCATGGAAGAATCGGGATTTGTTGCAAACCGGTTGATTCAGGGAAGCCAAACAGAATATTCATATTTTGGACTGCTTGTCCTGCCGCACCTTTAACCAAATTATCAATCACAGAAAGCACCACCACGGTATCGCCACCCTGAGGGCGATGAACAGCCAGTCGACAAAAATTAGCTGAGCGCACGGAGCGAGTTTCCGGATGCTGACCGGAAGCCAGCACGTCAACGAAATATTCGTCGGCATAGCGCTTCTCGAACAATGCCTGCACATCAACTTCACGACTCAGGCGAGCATAAAGCGTGGCATGAATGCCGCGAATCAATGGTGTCAGATGAGGCACAAAGGTCAAACCAACTGGGTTTCCTGCATGACGGGATAGTCCCTGTACGATTTCTGGCAGATGACGGTGCCCCGCCACCCCATAGGCCTTGAAGTTATCCGATGCTTCGCTAAACAGGGCATGAACTTCTGCTTTTCGACCCGCACCGGAAACGCCAGACTTGCAATCAGCAATCAGGCCGGACAACTCGATCACCCCAGCCTCAATCAAAGGCAGAAATCCCAATTGGACAGCTGTCGGGTAGCACCCCGGGTTGGCGATAATGCGCGCACCCTTGATCTCGGCACGATTGATCTCTGGCAACGCATAAACCGCCTCTTCGACCAGTTCCGGGCAGGCATGCTGCATTCCATACCACTTCTCCCAGACTGAAATATCCTTGATCCTAAAATCAGCCGCCAGGTCGATGACTTTAACGCCCGCCTCCACCAGCACCTTGGTCTGCTGCATGGCAACGCCATTTGGGGTAGCGAAAAAAACCACGTCACAAGTATTCAGCGGTGCGCTGGCGGGGTCTTCAAACCGCAGGCTCACGCGACCCCGCAAATTTGGAAACATATCGCTCACAGCCATTCCGGCTTCCTTGCGAGATGTAATGGCGGCCAACTCCACATCCGGATGCTGCGCCAACAAACGCAGCAGTTCCACGCCGGTGTAACCGGTCCCACCTACAATACCCACTTTGATCATTTAGTGCCCCAAAAGCAAAAAAGAGTTAGATCATAAGATCAGAGCAATCAATAGGCAATAAAAAAGCCGCCCAAAGGCGGCTTTCTTTCCGTAAACGCAAATTAGCGCTTGGAGAATTGCTTGCGTCGGCGAGCTTTGCGCAGACCCACTTTTTTACGCTCAACTTCACGAGCATCCCGGGTGACAAGACCGGCGTTGGATAACGCGCTCTTGAGACCTGCATCATAATCAATCAACGCACGGGTAATGCCGTGGCGGACAGCACCTGCCTGGCCAGATTCACCACCACCGAACACATTGACCATAATATCGAAGGTCGTCAGGTTGTTAGTCAATTCCAGCGGTTGGCGAGCAATCATACGTCCAGTTTCACGTGCAAAAAACTCGTCAATAGGCTTCTCATTGACGACAATTTTGCCAGTACCAGACTTCATAAAAACACGGGCAACAGAGCTCTTGCGGCGGCCGGTTCCATAGTTGTAGTTACCAATCATAACGTTTCCTTAAATGTCCAATGCCTTGGGTTGCTGGGCAACGTGCTGATGCTCCGGCCCGCTGTAGCACTTGAGTTTTTTCAGCATGGCATAACCCAGGGGGCCTTTTGGCAGCATGCCTTTAACAGCTTTTTCCAGCACGCGACCAGGAAAACGCTGCTGCATTTTCGTGAAATTAGTACTGTAGATACCACCAGGATATCCGCTGTGACGATGATACATTTTGTCATCGGCCTTGTTGCCGGTGACGCGCAGCTTTTCGACGTTTACTACCACGATGTAGTCGCCCGTATCAACGTGCGGGGTGTATTCGGCCTTGTGCTTGCCGCGCAAACGGTGCGCGATCTCGCTCGCCAGACGACCCAAAACTTTATCCGTGGCGTCAACCACGAACCAGTCACGCTTGACCTCGTGCGGTTTTGCAGAAAAAGTTTTCATGCAGGAATCCAGTTGCTTGAATAGAGAAAGGGGCGCATTTTATTCCGAAGTCACACTAGCTGTCAAACATAAATACCAATATTCCTGGCGAGGGCGCTGAAGCGTTGCGCATGATCTGATAATATCACCACTTTGTAGCGCATCGTGTTCGTCATAACCGGACAGTGATGGGCGGCTAAAATTTGGGGAAATCAGACAATGAAAGCGCGTATCAAATGGGCTGGAGAAGCCAGCTTCATCGGAGAATCAGAGAGCGGCCACGCGGTCATGATGGATGGGCCGCCCGACATGGGCGGGAAAAATGCGGGGCCCCGCCCCATGGAGATGCTATTGCTGGGGACCGGTGGATGCACGTCGTTTGATGTTGTCCACATCCTGAAAAAAAGTCGCCAGCAGGTGACAGACTGTACTGCCGAAATTGACGCAGAACGCGCCACCACCGACCCCAAGATTTTCACCCGAATTCACATCCACTTTGTCATAACGGGAAAAGACCTCAAACCCGAGCAAGTAGAGCGTGCAGTCAAACTTTCAGCCGAAAAATACTGTTCTGCATCTATCATGCTGGGCAAAAGCGCAACGATTACGCACGACTTTGAGATTGTCGACCAGTCCTGATAGCACCATCAGGTGCCTCGCGCATCACCTGGCTCGGTTTCTTAGTCAAACGGACCTACCTAAATGGAGATTGTTTTTTGGATATACGCGACATGCTGCTTATAAAACACAAATACATCATCTCAAGCGCACTGATAGGAATCATGGCCGCAGCTTTCCCGATGGCAGCACACAGTGAGATCTACAAGCACGTAGACGACCAGGGAAAGGTCACCTATTCCAACGTCCCCATGAAGGGGGGAACCAGACTCAATCTCGAACCACTCAATACCGTACCGGCCACACGCGCAAAAACCAGCACACCTTCGCCTGCGGGTTTTCCAAAAATTGGCAATGACACCCAGAAACAGCGCGATGGCACACGTCGCAAGATTCTTGAAGACGAACTGGCGAATGAGGAAAAATTGTTGGCTAGCTCACAAAAAGGGAATACGAAGGAAGAGATCGATCTCCACACCCGGAATGTGGGCGCCCTGAAAAAAGAACTTGCCAACCTCAAGTGAATCCACCGGAATTTCAGGGTCTGGAACACCTCTCGACAGCCGTTATTCTGCTGGATGAGCATTTCAGAATTACCTATCTCAACCCGTCGGCTGAAAACGTCTTCGAAATCAGCCTCAACCACGTCCACGCCCTACCACTGGATGAAGTTTTCGGCGGCGCGCAACACCTCGTGCTCGCCGCCCGACACGCGCTGGACAGCGATTCAAGCTTTACCGAACACGAACTCAGCCTGAGCAGCCCGGGCAACGCGACCACACCTGTCAGTTGCACCGTCACGCCCGTGGATGCGCCCCCGGCACGTTTGATACTGGAATTCAACCAGATCGACAAGCAGCTGAAAATTGCCAGGGAAGAACGAATGTTGCTGCAACAGCAAGCCAATCAGGAGTTATTGAGAAACCTGGCTCATGAAATCAAGAATCCGCTTGGCGGGCTTCGCGGCGCGGCGCAACTGCTTGAACTCGAACTACCCAAGCCCGAACTCAAGGAATATACGCAAGTCATCATCAAGGAATCCGACCGACTGCAATCCCTGATGGACAGGCTGTTGACGCCACATCGCCTTCCCAAATACCGCCAGACCAATATTCATGAAGTGCTTGAGCGGGTTCGCAGCCTGTTACTGGCCGAGCATCCCAAGGAAATAACTGTGCGCCGGGATTACGACACCAGCCTTCCCGAAATCTCGGCTGACCAGGAACAGCTTATTCAAACCACCCTGAATATCGCCAGAAATGCCGTGCAAGCCATGAGTGAACGGGGTGAACTGATCCTGCGGACGCGAATCGCGCGTCAGGTAACGCTTGCCAAGAAACGTTACCGCTTGGCACTGGTAGTACAAATTATCGATAACGGCCCAGGGATACCCGAAAATCTTCGTGAAAAAATTTTTTACCCCCTGGTCAGTGGGCGAGAAGGGGGAAGTGGCTTGGGTCTTTCCCTGGCACAAACTTTCGTCGCCCAGCATCATGGCTCAATCGAATGCGACAGCCAACCGGGGCGCACCTGTTTTACAATCACACTTCCTGTCACCGACACCTCTTACTGAAAACCATGAAACCAATCTGGATCATCGACGACGACCGGTCAATACGCTGGGTCTTCGAAAAAACGCTGACTCGTGCCGGCATCGAGTTCAAATCATTCGCATCGGCAAAAGATGCGCTTGCCGCACTGGAAGACGCGCCGCCACAAGTCGTGGTCAGCGACATTCGCATGCCAGGCGAATCTGGGCTTGAACTACTGCAAAACCTCAAAAAACGCTTTCCCTCCCTGCCTGTCATCATCATGACTGCTCACTCGGATCTGGAAAGCGCAGTCGCGGCCTTTCAGGGCGGCGCCTTCGAGTATCTGCCCAAACCATTCGACATCGACCATGCTGTCGAACTGGTTCGCCGTGCCATGGACGAAAGTATTCGCCAAAGCGGGGAACAGGAAGAGGTCAACGAAGTTGCTGAAATTCTGGGGCAAGCACCCGCCATGCAGGAGGTATTCCGCGCCATTGGCAGGCTTTCCCAGTCACACGTCACCGTCCTGATCAATGGCGAGTCTGGTACGGGCAAGGAACTCGTCGCACGCGCCCTGCACCGTCACAGCCCTCGCGCCGACAGGCCGTTTATTGCCATCAACACGGCCGCGATCCCGCGCGATCTGCTGGAATCCGAGTTATTCGGCCACGAACGCGGCGCCTTCACCGGCGCTCAGACCATGCGGCGCGGACGATTTGAACAGGCAGACAGCGGAACGCTGTTTCTCGACGAAATCGGCGATATGCCGCCCGAGCTCCAGACACGCCTGTTGCGCGTGCTTTCCGATGGCCAGTTCTATCGTGTTGGGGGGCATGCGCCCATCAAGGTCAATGTGCGTGTCATCGCCGCCACCCACCAGGATATGGAACAGCGTGTCAAACAGGGTCTGTTCCGCGAAGATTTGTTCCACCGCCTGAACGTCATCCGCCTGCGCCTGCCGCCATTACGCGAACGGCGCGAGGACATCCCGCTGCTGGCGCGATTTTTTCTGCAAAAAAGTGCGCTCGACCTCGGCGTGGAGGCAAAAAAACTCTCCGACGCCGCTGTCAAATTTCTGACCACGCAGACCTGGAGCGGAAACGTCAGGCAATTGGAAAACGTCTGCCACTGGATCACCGTCATGGCGCCAGGGCAGAATGTGGAGGTCGCCGACCTGCCGTCAGAATTGCGCGAGGAAAGCGGTTCACCAACCGCGCTGGACTGGCTCTCCGGACTCGAACAAATCGCCGATCACGCCTTTGCGTGCGGCGAAAAAGGCATCATGGAAAACCTTACGCAACAGTTCGAGCGCACACTCATCACTCAAGCGCTTAAATACACCGCCGGCAGAAAAATTGAGGCCGCACAATTACTGGGGTTGGGGCGGAATACCCTGACGAGAAAAATTCAGGACCTGAAGCTCGAAGACACCGAAAAACCAGAGTAAGCACGACATCATCTCTGGCAAACGGGAGCGATCTACCTGCTCTTGAGCAGTTCCTCAATCGCGGCCAGTACCCGGTCAACGGAAATATCCGTCAGGCACTCGCTGATCTTGCCGCCGCCACATCCATCATTCCCACATGGGCGGCAGGCATGCCCGGAGACCAGCAGGCGTTGCGCTACCTGCCACGGCCCCCATTCCCGCTCGCCGCTTGGCCCGAAAAGCGCCACGACGGGCGTATTCATGGCTGCCGCGATATGCATAGGAACGGAATCCATTCCGACAAACAATGTGGCTTGTGCGCACAGGGCAGCCAGTTCTTTCAGGCTCAACTGACCACTAAAATCGACCACCGGCTCATCCAGCGGCAGCAAAATTTTGCGTACCCACGCCAACTCAACGGGATCGGGTGCGGCCGTTATCACGATTCGATGCCCGAGACGCTGTAATGCACGGATCAGAGAGGTTACCTGCTCCGCTGGCCAGCACTTGAAGAGCCAGCGAGAAGCCGGATGAAGATGGATAAAACCACGAGAAGCCAGACCTGCCGCAGCCAGTTTCGACTGGATGCTTGCCTCAGCAGCATCGCCGGAAACAAGCACCAGTTTGCGCTCGCTTTCCGCTGCGTATAGGCCTATCCGTCTCAAGGCATCCAGATGTATCTCGACTGTATGGCGTCGGTTACCGCCAGCTAGTGGATATAAATGCGTGAATGAGTTGCGCCAGAAACGACCACGATTCGGCATTTTGCGCGCCACCCCATAGCGACTCGCCAGCAGTCTGGTCAACCAGGCGCCACGGTTATGCTCTGTGAGGTGGATAACCAGATCATAATTTCGCGCCCGCAGAGATCGCAGCAAAGCCCACTCAGCCTGAGCCTGATGAAACACACCTTGACGCTTCCAGCCCCGGTCGACATGGTGAATCAGTGAAATGGCCGGATGCAGGCTCAACATTTCGACCGTATCCTTATAAACCAGCGCATCAATTTCAAGGTGAGGCGCATGGTTTTTAAGAACCGCAAATACCGGCGACGTCAGCAACACATCGCCATGGTGGCGTAGCTTGACGACCAGGACGCGGCGCAGGGAAGAAAGTTCGATAGCATCGTTGAGCATGAGCCGGACACAATAACAAAATTCGGACCATTTTTGGAAATCGGCACTCGTCTGATTAACGAAAAAACCTGTGCCTGACAATGGTAATCAGGTTGACTGCGCAGGATTCGTCAAATTATAGTGCGTATATGCAAACAGAAATGAAATCACTGGAAGACAAGGTCGAGCAGATTGTTGAAGCCTGCATCCAGCTGCGCACAGAAAACACGCAGCTTCGTCAACAATTGGCTGCCGCGCAAAATGACAACAAGCGCCTGAGCGAAAAAATTCAAGGCGCCCATACCCGCCTTGAGGCCCTGCTGGAAAATATCCCGGAGAACGTGGAATGAGCGAAATCAAGGGACTGGATGTTTCCATCATGGGCCGGGAGTTCCGGGTTGCCTGCCCGGAGGACGAGCAGGAAGCGCTGTCGCAATCCGTCGACTATCTGGACACAAAAATGCGCGAGATCCGCGACAGTGGAAAAGTCATCGGTGTCGAGCGCATCGCCATCATGTCCGCCCTGAACATTGCGCACGAACTGCTTAATACCCGTATCGCCGGTTCTTTTGACGTGGGTGAATTTAAGAGTAGAATGAACTCCATGCAGGCTCGAATCGAGCAAGCCATGGTTGAGCAGGACAAACTGTTTTAACACCTTGGGTTTTGGCGCCTTGCCAGCAAGTATCGGCAATCCGCTGCACAAGAAATCCCCTGCGGTGTTCGTTAAGACCAAATATTCTTTGAACCAATATTTTGATACCAGGTTGTGGCTTTGATTGGTTGCTGTTGTGCGCGTCCTCGGATGTACCTGATGCAACCATGCTGCGACCGTCTTGGACCCTCGCGTTCAAGATGATGGTCTGACGGCATTTGCGGGGGATCCCGATCTGACACCTGTTCCATTCTCCCTTGAATAAAACCCAACTTCGCCGCTTGCTGCGCCAGCAACGGAATCGGCTCTCGACAGAGACACGTCGCCAGGCATCTCTTTCCCTATTGCGGGTAGCCATTCGATCCGGACTGCTCCTGAAGTTCAAGCGCATCGGCTTTTATCTGCCATTTGACAGCGAAATGGATTTGCTCCCGCTGCTCAGCCGGTCGCTCTGGCAAAAAAAGCACTGTTATCTACCCGTCGTACCTCATCGCTTCGAGAAGAAACTCGGCTTTTCCCGAATTGGCGCCACGCCTAACTGGTACCTCAACCGTTTCGGCATTCACGAATACTGGACACGCCATCGCGCACGCGCACACCAGCTTGATCTGCTGTTGATGCCATTGGTCGGATTCGACCTGAATGGCTACCGCCTCGGCATGGGAGGGGGATTTTACGACACCAGCCTGGCCTACCTTAGGCGTAGAACCGCCTGGAAAAAACCCTTCCTGATGGGTGTAGCCTATGAATGCCAGAAAGTGGAAACCCTTCCCCATGACCCCTGGGATATCCCGCTGGACGCGGTACTCACCGAGAAAAAGTTGTATCGCTTCGCTGCGCCATGACAAGAGTCATTCTGCCCTTTGTTTTTTTTCTATTCGCCACAGCTTTCTTTCCGCAGGCAACCTCGCTTTCGGTGTGAAATTGAGTGTGATGAGAACGGTTCTGCCCGGACGTCACAAGAATATAGAATGTAAATACCGTTACTTTACAATAAGCAGAATGCAATTCAGAACACAAAAGGATCTTAAATGCGTTACTGGCTGATGAAATCCGAACCTACCGATTGCAGCATAGAAGATCTCGCGGCCATGCCCGATCAGAGCGTTGCCTGGTATGGCATACGGAACTATCAGGCGCGCAATTTCATGCGCGATCAAATGAAGGTTGGCGATCAGGTGTTCTTTTATCACTCTTCTTGCGACGAACCGGGGATCGCGGGACTGGCAACGGTCAGCAGGCTGGCCTACCCGGACCAGACCCAGTTCGACCCAGCCAACAAGTATTTCGACCCCAAAGCCACGCCGGAAACACCGCGCTGGATGAATGTGGATGTCAAACTGGTCAAGAAAACCCGTCTGCTCGGCATCAAGGAACTGCGCACTCACCCCGAACTGGAACACATGCGCATCCTGCAAAAAGGCAACCGCCTCTCGATCACGCCAGTCGATCCCAAGGAATGGGCGTTTATCACGAGCATTCTGTAAGTCATGGAATTCTGGCTACTTTATCTGCTGACCGGCGCAGTTGCGGGCGTTCTGGCTGGATTGCTGGGGGTCGGTGGCGGGCTGGTCATCGTCCCGGCGCTGACCGCCATTTTTACCGCGCAGCACTTCCCGCCCGAGACCATACTGCACCTTGCGCTGGGCACTTCCCTGGCCAGCATCCTGTTCACCGCCATTTCCAGCGCACGCAAGCACCATGCCCACGGCGCGGTGAACTGGGTCGTACTGCGCGGCATCACGCCCGGCATCGTGACGGGAACCCTGCTGGGCGCGAGCCTGGCCACGCTGCTTTCCTCCGGGTTTCTGAAAGGTTTTTTTGTTGTCTTCATTTACTACGTTGCCGTGCAGATGCTGTTTGACCTGCGCCCTGGCGGCGCGCGCCCACTACCGGGGAAGGCTGGCCTGTTTCTGGCGGGTGGCGTGATCGGTGTGGTGTCCAGCCTGGTCGGCATCGGCGGCGGGACGTTGTCGGTGCCATTCATGACCTGGTGCAGGATCAGGATGATTGACGCCATTGGCACATCTTCCGCCATCGGCTTTCCCATCGCAGCGGCGGGGGCCATCGGCTATATCGCCAATGGCTGGGGCACCCCCGGATTGCCGGTTTATAGCCTGGGATTCGTCTATTTACCCGCACTGGCAGGCCTGGTGCTGACCAGCGTTCTGACCGCCCCGCTGGGCGCGAAAGCAGCGCACCGCCTGCCAGTTCAGCGACTGAAGAAATTGTTTGCCTTGTTCCTGGTGCTGATAGGCACGCGCATGTTGTTGTCCAGTTTTCAGTGATCAGCTGTCAGCAAAACCCCGGTGCAAGGTGCCGGACAAAGCTGCTGAAAGCTGATTGCTGACAGCCACTCAACAAATTCGGGGCAATTGATCCCCGTTCAGCCAATCCACCATGCGGCTACCGCCGAACGCTGTTTCCATTTGTACGAACCCGTGCGCATCTTCGATTACTTCGCCGATTAGCGCAGAGTCCTGTCCCAGAGGGTGGTTTAGCATCGCCTGCAACAGCCGTTCCGCCGATTCTGGCGGGCAGATTGCAACCAGCTTGCCTTCGTTGGCGACATAGAGCGGGTCGAAGCCAAGAAATTCGCAGGCCGCGCTGACGGCTTCGCGCACCGGGATGGCCGTTTCATGAATTTTCATCCCGACGCCGGATTGGCGCGCCAGCTCGTTGAGCGTCGTGGCCAGCCCGCCGCGCGTCGGGTCGCGCAGACAGTGAATATCCGGCACCGCCTCGACCATGGCAGCGACCAGTCCGTGCAGGGCAGCGCTGTCGGACTGAATCGGCGTCTCGAACTTCATGCCTTCGCGCACAGCCATCACCGCCATGCCATGATCGCCGATGGAACCGCTCAGCAGAATCCGGTCACCCGGTCGCGCCCGCTCGCCCGAAATCCGGATGCCTTCGGGCACCACGCCTATCCCGGTGGTGTTGATGAAAACACCATCCGCCTTGCCTCGCTCGACTACTTTGGTATCGCCGGTCACGATAGGCACGCCCGCCGCACGCGCGGCCTCCGCCATGGATATTACTATTCTCGCCAGATCCGCCAGCGGGAAACCTTCTTCCAGAATAAACCCCGCCGACAGGGTCAAGGGCCGGGCGCCCGCCATGGCGACATCGTTAAGGGTGCCATGTATGGCAAGGCTGCCAATGTCGCCGCCAGGGAAAAACAGCGGCGAAACCACGTGGCTGTCGGTCGCCATCACCAGACGACCGGCGGGTACTGTAAAGCAGGCCTGATCGTTCAATTGCCGCAAATACTCGTTGTCAAACGACGCCACGAACAGCTCTTCAACCAGTTGCGCCATGGCCCGTCCCCCGCTGCCATGGCTCATCTCAACCCGTCCATCGACAAAATCCAGCGAACTGATAAAACGCCTGCGCACTTTGCTCATGCCTGCCTCTTGTTTGATCCTGAAAAATACATTTCGACCACGAAACACACGAAATAAACCAAAAGTAGGCGTCTCTATCCTGAATTTTGCACAAACAGGGCGAATAACAAAGTAAGCATTTGATATAATACGAGTTATCAAAAAACATATTCGTAAAAAATGGTAACTACTCAGGTATATGTCAGGCACATGGCACGCCTTGTGCTTTTAAGTTGGCATGGACGAACTTCCCGACCTTGCCCGACTGAGCGTTGCCGAGAAAGATGAACTGATTCGCGAGCTGTGGCCCTTGCG
>JAUYFQ010000069.1 GCA_030690895.1 Sulfuricellaceae bacterium | reverse complement strand
TTGATGCGTAACTGGTTGATGACTTCAAAGGTGTTTTTGCACCAGTCTTTGATATTGACCAGGGTGTAAAACAGCGGCGTGCCGTCGTCGCGCTCAAAGCTGTTGCGCTCGCGCAGATGCCGGGCAGCGGCAAAAACGTCGGGGGTGACGATCACCTCCAGCAGCCGGGCAAACTCGGTATCGGTCAGATGTACCCGGTTGAGGGCCTCGAATTTCTCGCGAAAATTCTTCTCCAGCGATTGCCGGTCAAGAATATCGGGGCGATAGGTATATTTGAGCTGGGTGAGCTTTTCGATGAAATCGAGTTCGATCTGGTTTTCCGTTGTTGTCATTGGAACGATTCAGAGATTTAACTCAATAATTCTACAGGTTTTGACTATTTTTCTTTGGCAAAGAAAAATTTTGGTCGAGAATGAAGTCGAGCCCAGAGAAACAATAGCATTCATCAGCGTTGCAAAAAATAGAAACTGAGTGTCCGCTTCTGGCACAAAGAAGTAATGAATACCCGCTTAAGGATTGTTGCATTCGCGACAATCCATTCCTCGCCACTCGCCTCTGTCACGTTTGCGACATCGCAAACCGGTTTCTGAATATCCATAAACAGCTTAAGTTTCATCCTGTTACAAAACATGGTGCAAATGGCACGCTTGTTGCAGATAGTCCTGCAAACCCAAACCCAAGGGAGCAAGCGATGTCATCGAAAGTCATACCTATATTCAGTCATTCCGAAGCCCCGTCTGGCTGCGGGACCAAGGGCGGTTCCGGCAAGTCGAGCTGCGGCTCCGGTGCTGGCCAGGGCGATTTGTCTCCGGAAATCTGGGAGAAGGTCAAGAACCATCCCTGCTACAGCGAGCAGGCGCATCACCACTTCGCGCGCATGCACGTCGCCGTGGCGCCAGCTTGCAATATTCAGTGCAACTACTGTAACCGCAAGTACGACTGCTCCAACGAGAGTCGCCCCGGTGTAGTGAGCGAGAAACTCAGCCCGGAATTGGCGGCCAAGAAGGTGCTGGCAGTCGCTTCCGAGGTGCCGCAGTTGACCGTGGTCGGCATCGCCGGGCCGGGCGATGCGTTGGCCAACCCGGAAAGGACGTTCAAGACTTTCGAGCTGATCCAGAAAAGCGCGCCGGATATCCGGCTGTGCCTCTCGACCAACGGCCTGATGCTGCCGGATTACGTGCAGACCATTGCCGACTTCAACGTCGACCACGTCACCATCACCATCAACATGGTGGACCCGGAAGTGGGCGAACACATCTATCCGTGGATCTATTACAACAAGAAGCGCTGGAAAGGTCGCGATGCCGCGAAGATTCTGGCTGAGCGCCAGATGGAGGGGCTGGAGATGCTGACCTCGCGCGGCATTCTGGTGAAGGTCAATTCGGTGATGATCCCCGGCGTCAACGACCAGCATCTGGTGGAAGTGAACCGCATGGTCAAGTCCAAGGGCGCCTTCCTGCACAACATCATGCCGCTGATTTCCGAGGCCGAGCATGGCACGTACTACGGTCTGAACGGTCAGCGCGGCCCCTCGCCGCAGGAGCTGAAAACCCTGCAGGACGATTGCGAGGGCGAGATGAACCTGATGCGCCACTGCCGCCAGTGCCGTGCCGATGCGGTGGGCTTGCTGGGCGAGGACCGCAGCGCGGAATTCACGACCGAGAAAGTGGCGGAAATGGAAGTGAATTACGACGCCGAAGCTCGTCAGGCTTACCAGGCTTTCGTCGAGAAGGAGCGCCAGGATCAGCAGACTGCGCTGCAGAACGAACTGAGAGGACTGGTCAGCGGCGACGCCAAGGCGCTGGTAGCGGTGGCAACCAAAGGCAGCGGACGAATCAACCAGCATTTTGGTCACGCCAGCGAGTTCCAGATTTACGAGCTGTCTGCCGAAGGCGCCAAGTTCGTTGGTCATCGCCGCGTGGATCATTACTGCGAGGGTGGTTATGGAGAGGATGAAGTGCTGGAGACCGTCATCTCCGCCATCAACGATTGCGCCGCCGTGTTCGTCGCCAAGATTGGCCGCTGCCCGAAAGACGACCTGGAAAAAGCCGGTATCGAACCGGTGGACGCCTACGCCCACGAATATATCGAGCAGTCGCTGATCGCCTGGTTCAAGGAATACCTCGCCCGTGGTACAGGGCACGCTGAACGGGGCGAAGGCCGGTTGCGCCAGGGCGCGTACATCGCCGCTTGAATTTGTTAATTATTGAAAACAGGAGAACATCATGCCTTACAAAATCATTTCCTCCACCTGCACCGCCTGCACCGCCTGTGAGCCAGTCTGCCCCAACGTGGCCATCAAGGAAAAAAACGGCACCTACATCATCGACCCCAAAAAGTGCACCGAATGCGAGGGGGAAGACCCCCAGTGCGTCGAGGTCTGCCCGGTCGATGGCTGTGTCGTCGTCGACAAGAGTTTGCCGCGTTACGTGGCTTAATCAGAATTCAGCATTCAGTATTCAGTATTCAGTATTCAGCATTCAGCTGTCAGCCATCAGTAAAAACGCGGCGCAGCCGCACAAAACCACTGAAAGCTGACAGCTGATAGCTGACCGCTAACACACAAGGAAAACATCATGGATCTGACTATTACTCCCAAGGCCGGCGGTTTCATCCGTCGCATGGTGCGCTTTGGCAACGCAGGTGGAAGCGCCGGATTCCGGCTGGTTGTCAGTCCGGGCGGTTGCTCCGGTCTGAGTTCGGAATTCACTATTGAGGCCGGGCCGCAGTTTGGTGATTACGTGCTGGAACAGGAAGGCCTCAAGATTTTCCTGCCTGAACCCAGTCGCGCTTTGCTGGATGGCTACACCATCGATTTTGCCGACACCATGATGGAAACCGGGCTCAAGTTCTTCAACCCCAATGCGCGCGGTGCCTGCGGCTGCGGCAGTAGCGCGCCAGGGAACACCGATCCGACGGTGGCGACGATCAGTATTGCCAGCATCGCACGGCGCCAAGCCTAGTAGAAGATGATGACTGACATCGACGAAGCGTTGGACTGGCAAGGACAGCCGCTCTCCTGCGAATCCTGTGTACACCGTTCCCTGCTTGCAGAAGGCCTCTGCCAGTTGCGTCGGGCCTGCGTACATGATCGCTACGCGCGGCGCATCGACCGGTTTTTTTACTGGAACCGGACTCTGGCCGATTCCTATCTGACTCACCCTTATTTCGAGGTTCGCGCCATCGCGGCGAAGTTTGCCGATGTGTTTCATCTGCCGCCTCTGCTGGACGATGCAGACGAAACGGTGCGCTTTTCGGCGCTGATCCGTTTGCCGCGCAAATACCAGTTGAAAATGCGCAACGACCCGGATCGTGAAGTGCGTATCCGCGTTGCCTACCGGCTGGAAGGCAGTGATCTGCTGGAAATGCGCGCCGATCCGGATTACTACGTGCGGCTGGTGGTGGCACGGCGCTTGCCGCCTGAATCCCTGCACCTGCTTCTGCATGACGCTGACCGTGAAGTGCGCTTGACGGTGGCGCACCGCATCGGCGAGGAGTGGCTAAACATACTGGCCTCCGACAGGGACGCGGATGTCCGGCTGGAAGCGGCGCGCCGTCAGAATGGGGCGGCACTGCTGGCATTGCTTGATGACACAGACTGGCGCGTGCGTTATGAAGTCGCCAGCCGGGGTGAGGCAGAGCGGCTGGTGCCGCTGATCGAGGACAAGGACGAACTGGTGCGCGAGATGGCGCGTTCAAGGCTAAAAGGGGAGGAGCTGACATCATGAAAATCAGCCGTGACAGCGATGTGATCGAAATCGACAGGGAGCCAGTTTTTGGCTATGGGCACAAGGTTCGCTCCAGCAAGAACATCCGCAACGACGGGACTTTTCCGGGCAAGGATATCGGCGACATTCTGGTGAAAAAAGGCGATACCGGCTACGTCACCAGCATTGGTACCTTCCTGCAACAGTTCTACATTTATGGCGTGGATTTCTACGAACAGGGACACATCGTCGGGATGAGGGCCAAGGAACTGGAATCCCTGGAAGATGAATTGATAGCGGAGGCGTCCCATGTCTGAATCACGCCAACCCAGTTTTCGCATCCAGCAGCGGGTGGTCTGCAACATGGATCTGTTCAACGATGGCAGCCATCCCGAGAGAGAACCGGATGCGCTCCTGGTGGAGGCAGGGACAGTTGGCGAGATCGTCAATGTCGGCCAGCACGTTGAAAGCAGCACACCGGTCTACATGGTGGAATTCCCCGGCCTGATGATAGTGGGCTGCCTTGAAGAAGAAATAAGCTTGGCCGTCCTCGCCGTTTCCGGCGCCTGAAGCCAGGACGGACTGACTGGTCCATCAATACAGGAACACAAAATGAAAATCATGATCCGCAAGGCTGCAGGCGTCCTGACCGGCTACCTGCCCAAGAAGGACCTGGAAGAACCCATCATCGAGATGGAAAAACCGGAAATGTGGGGCGGTGTGGTGACCCTGGCCAACGGCTGGAAATTTGCATTGCCGGACATGGCCGCCGACACGCGTCTGCCAATCACCGTCGAAGCCCGCAAGCTGGGCGAGGAATAGCTGTCAGCTATCAGCCGTCAGCAGAACCGGTTTAGCTGATGGCTGATGGCTGACCGCTGATAGCTCTAAACAAGGAGAACACCATGAATACAATTCTGGATGCCATTATCGCCGCCCTGGCAAACAAGCGGGCCATCCCCTACCTTGGGCCGGGCATGCTCTCGCTGGTGGTGGAAAAAACCGTTCCAGCGACGGCCGTTGAACTGGCAGAGCAACTGGCGGCCAAGACCACGTTGCCGTTCAAGATTCGCAAGAATCTTACCGCTGCCGCCCAATACATTGAAAATTTCAAGCATCGCAAAACGCTGGTGGCGATGATGAAAGAAGTTTTCGCTCACAAGACCGAACCCGCGCCCCTGCACCGCCATCTGGCCACGCTGCAACTGCCGCTGATCGTGGATGCGTGGTACGACGGCACCATGGCAACGGCCCTGGCCAGGAGCGAAGGATGGGGCATGCTGCAAGGCGTAAGCCGCGCCGAACACTACGACCAGTGGGTTCAAACCTATCTGCCAGACGGCACGCAGTGTGATGTGGCGCAGGCGGAAAAATGGCGCACCGTGTTGTATCAGCCCATCGGTAGCGCATGGCCAGCCAGCAACTTCATCGTCTCCGATTCGGATTACGTGGAAGTGCTGACCGAAATCGACATCCAGAGCCCGATACCCGCCCTCGTGCAGGCGCTGCGCAAGGATCGCGGCTTCCTCTTCCTCGGCTGTCATTTCGACAACCAGCTCACCCGCAGTTATGCCCGCCAGATCATGAAACGCTCCAGCGACGGCCCCCACTGGGCCGTGCTGCCGGGCGAACTCACCCGGAACGAAGAACGCTTTCTGCAGGAGCAGAACATTACCCGCCTCGATATGGATTTGAATGCATTTTTCGATGCGGTGACGGAGACTTTGCCGGTTGCTGCGTAAAGTTGGCTCTCCGATGGGCGAACCTTCGGTCAAAGCATGTGTAGGGCGCAATACCCGATGAGACTGGGCACAAGTAAGCAACGGGCATTGCGCCACATGGCGTCAATCTGGCGCAATGCGCTTCGCTTATTGACGCCCTACAAACCTATGTTGGCTAGCATGCAACTCCTCTGATGAATGGGCGCCAGTTGCAGCAAAGCCGCCACCTGATGTTCGATTTCCTTCATCACGTGGTAGCCTGAGTAGGGCGCAATACCCGATGAAACTGGGCACAAGTAACCAACGGGCATTGCGCCGGATGTCAAATGCCGTGATACTCGTCCCATGCCTGATTACCGTCGAGCCTGGCATCCGGGCGGAACTTATTTTTTTACTGTCAACTTGCTGCAACGGCAAGGGAACGACCTGCTGACGCGGCATGTCGATTTGCTGCGGCAAACCGTTCGCTCCGTGCGGAAACGCCACCCTTTTCACATCCATGGCTGGGTGGTTTTGCCAGACCACTTGCATTGCGTGATCGAATTACCGCCGGAGGATGCCGATTTCGCAACCCGGTGGCGATTGATCAAAATGGAATTCTCCAAGGCGATGCCGCGTGGCGAAAAATTATCCGCTGTGCGCATCCGCCGGGGAGAGCGGGGCATCTGGCAACGAAGGTATTGGGAGCACCTGATTCGGGACGAGGCGGATTACCGCGCGCATATGGATTATGTGCAGTAACTACTCAGGTCAATTGGCATGTTTAATGCTTTTTAGTTTTGCATGGACGAACTTCCCGATCTTGACCGACTCAGCCATGCTGCTAAAGACGAACTGATTCGTGCGCTGTTTGCGCAAGTCCAATTTCTTACAGCGCAAGTAGCGGCGCTGACGGCAAAGGTCACCGAACTCGAAAGACGCTTGGCGCTGAACAGCCGCAATTCCAGCCGACCGCCCTCCACGGACGGGATGAACAAGCCCAAGCCGAAATCGCAGCGCCAAGCCGGTCTTCACCCCACGGGCGGGCAAAAGGGACATAGCGGGCATACCCTGAAGAAAGTCACACAACCGGATCATACCGAGACCCATCGCCCGGCTCACTGCGACGCTTGCCATCGCCCACTGGACGGCGGGACGGTGGTCGAAACGCGCCAAGTATTCGATCTTCCGCCCTTGCGTTACGAAGTCACCGAACATCAGGTGGCAGAAATCCGCTGCGCCTGCGGCAATATTTGCCGGGGGACGTTTCCCGAAGGCGTCACGGCGCCGGTGCAGTACGGCTCCCGCATCAAGGCGGCGGTCGTGCATCTGACGCACCACCACATGATGCCGGTCGCGCGTACCGGCGCCCTGATGGGCGATCTCTTCGGCCTGCCGATGTCGGACGCCACGGTGTTGGCCGCCAGCGAGGAAGCCGCTACCCGCTTGGCAGACACGGTGACCGCCATCGGCCACGCGCTGCAAGCGGCGCCGATCGCCCACGCCGATGAAACCGGGATGCGTGTGGCGGGCAAGCTCCACTGGATGCACTTCTTGGCGACTGCCACACTGACCTGGATCGGATGTCATCCGAACCGGGGCAAGAAAGCGTTCGAAGCCTTCGGCATTCTGGCGGGGTTTCTCGGCACATTTATTCATGACGGATGGAAACCTTACCGCGAATTGCTGTGCAAGCAAGGGCTGTGCAATGCCCATCACCTGCGGGAGTT
>JAUYFQ010000066.1 GCA_030690895.1 Sulfuricellaceae bacterium | reverse complement strand
AACTCCCTCCCCTTCAAGGGGAGGGCTGGGGCGGGGATGGGTTGAACCGGGCGCAGCGTTTGTAACCCATCCCCCTCCCAACCTCCCCCTTGAAAGGGGAGGAGCAGGTTGGCCTGTATCGCTGACCGGCTATAAATGGCTCCGGTAAAGCTGGGCATAAAGGCGAGAGGGACGCAGGCTCGCTGCGCGAGTTTCACTTTAAGGAGACAGCAGCATGGAATACGCGGGAAAGTACATCGCCTGCCTGATGGCCTTGGCGTTGCTGGGCGTGCAAAACTCACAGGCCGCCCCGCTTGAAAAATGCGTGGACGACAAGGGACGGGTTTACTACGGCGACTCGATCCCGCCCGATGTGCTGGCCAAATGCCGGACGTCCAGCCAGTTATCAAAGCAGGGTATCGTCAAGAAAGATACTCGCTACATGACCGGGGAAGAGCGCGCTGCGGCCGAAGCGCTGGCGGTGAAAAAGGCGGAGGCCGATAAAGTGGCGGAGGAACAGAAGCGCCGGGATAACGCCCTGCTCAGTTCTTATTCCAAGGAAGAGGAAATTGATCTGGCGCGCGACCGAAGCCTGCAAGCGACCCAGGCGCGCATCGAGGGCATCCAGTCCAACGTCAAGACGGTTCAGGGTCGGCTTGACGGCCAACTCCAGCGGGCTGAAAGTTACCGGAAGAAAAACAAGCCGGCGCCGGATGATCTGAGCATGCAGGTGAGCAAAACCCAGTCAGAAATCAAACACCTGAATGAAAGCATCGCCAGGGCCCAAAAGGAGAAAGCGGCCATTTCGACACGCTTTGCCGACGACAAGAAACGGTTTCGCGTGCTTAAAGGCTTTGATCCGGCGACCGACGTGGGTTCTAACCAGCCAGCTTCTGCTTCAGCAGTTCGTTGAGTTGGGCCGGGTTGGCTTTGCCTTTGCTGGCTTTCATGGCCAGGCCGACGAAGAAGCCAAAGACCTTTTCCTTGCCGCTGCGATATTCGGCCACCTGCGCCGGGTTGGCGTCCATGATTTCAGCGATGATTTTTTCGATGGCGCCGCTATCGGAAACCTGCTTCAGTCCTTTGGTTTCGATGATGGCGTCTGCCTCGCCTTCACCCTCCCACATGGCAGCAAACACTTCCTTGGCGATTTTCCCCGAGATGGTGCTGTCCTGAATGCGGGTTAGCAAACCGGCCAGTTGCGCGCTCGCAATCGGGCTGGCGGCGATATCCAGGCCGTGTTTGTTGAGTGCCGCCGAGAGGTCGCCGATAATCCAGTTGGCCGCCAGCTTGGCAGCATTCTTGGCTTGCGTAGCTTCCGCGTCCCTCTCTCCTTTATGCCCTTCAGGGTACTCTGGGAGAGAGCTAGGAGAGAGGGTCTCCCTCAGCGCGTTTACAGTAGCATCAAAATAATCCGCCAATTCTTTATTTGATGTCAGCACGGCTGCATCGTAGGCTGGCAGGCCATAAGCCGACATGAACCGCGCGGACATGGCCTGCGGCAGTTCCGGAAGCTGGGCGAGCACGTCTTCGATATAGCGTTCGCTGATGACCAGCGGCAACAGGTCGGGGTCGGGGAAGTAGCGATAATCGTTGGCTTCTTCCTTGGAGCGCATGGAACGGGTTTCGTCCTTGTCCGGGTCATACAGACGGGTCTCCTGCACCACTTTTCCGCCGTCTTCGATCAGCTCGATCTGGCGCCGCACTTCATATTCAATGGCTTTTTCCATGAATTTGAAGGAGTTGAGGTTCTTGATTTCGCAGCGCGTGCCGAGTTTTTCGACGCCCATGGGCCGCACTGAAACGTTCGCGTCGCAGCGGAAAGAGCCTTCCTGCATGTTGCCATCGCAGATCCCGATCCAGCGCACCAGCGAATGCAAAGCCTTGGCGTAGGCCACCGCTTCTGCACTGCTGCGCATATCAGGCTCGGTAACGATCTCGATCAGCGGCGTGCCCGCGCGGTTGAGATCGACGCCGGTCATGCCGTGAAAATCCTCATGCAGCGACTTTCCCGCGTCCTCTTCCATGTGGGCGCGAGTAATGCGGATGTCTTTTTCGTAGCCCTGCCCTGAACCTGCGGGAGCTGCTTGCCCTGAGCCTGTCGAAGGGCCTACATGGATGTGCAGCTTCCCGCCTTCGGCAACAATCGGTAGTTCGAGCTGGGTGATCTGGTAGCCCTTTGGCAGGTCTGGATAGAAGTAATTTTTGCGCTCAAAGACCGATTTTCGGTTGATGCGCGCTCCGACAGCGAGGCCAAATTTGACCGCTTTTTCTGCGGCTGCACGATTGAATACCGGCAACACGCCGGGCAGCGCGAGATCAACCGCGCAAGCCTGGGTGTTCGGTTCCGCACCATAGGCAGTGGCTGCCCCGGAAAAAATCTTGGTGACGGTATTCAGTTGGGCATGAGTTTCCAGCCCGATAACGACTTCCCATTGCATGTTAATTTCCTGGTAATGAGTGATGGGGAATGGGTGATGGCACTGCCTTTTTCACATTACTCATACCCCATTACCCAGCGGCGGTAGCCGCAAATGCCAGTCGGTCGCCAGTTGGTACTGATGCGCGACATTCAGCATCCGGGCTTCGGAGAAATAATTGCCGATAATTTGCAAACCGACCGGCAGTCCGTTGTCGCCAAAGCCACAGGGCACAGACATGCCGGGCAAGCCAGCCAGGTTCACGGCGATGGTGTAAATATCCGACAGGTACATGGATACCGGATCGTCGCTCTTTTCACCCAGGTTGAAGGCGGTGGAAGGCGAGGTCGGCCCCATGATGACGTCGCACTGCTTGAATGCGGACTCGAAGTCCTGCGCGATCAGGCGACGCAGTTTCTGCGCCTGGATGTAATAGGCGTCGTAATAGCCTGCTGACAGCACATAGGTGCCGATCATGATGCGCCGCTTGACCTCCGAGCCAAACCCCTGAGCGCGGGATTTTTTGTACATGTCATTCAGGTCGCCATATTCCGGCGCGCGGTAGCCGTAACGCACGCCATCGTAACGCGCCAGGTTGGAGCTGGCTTCGGCGGGGGCCAGCACGTAATAAACCGGAATGGACAGGCGGGTGTTGGGCAGGCTGATTTCCACCGTTTCCGCGCCGAGCTTGCGGTATTCCGCCAGCGCCGCTTCTACTGACCTGGCGACATCGGCACTCAGACCCTCGGCAAAATATTCCTTGGGCAAGCCGATTTTCAGTCCTTGCAAAGGCTGGTTCAAGTCACGCGCGTAGTCTTCGCGGTCGCGCTCCAGACTGGTGGAATCGCGCGGATCGAAACCTGCCATGACATTCAGCATCAACGCGCAATCTTCCGCGCTCTGCGCCATCGGCCCGGCCTGATCGAGCGAAGAGGCGAAGGCGATCATGCCGTAACGCGACACAACGCCATAGGTGGGCTTGATGCCGGTGATGCCGGTCAGCGCAGCGGGCTGGCGGATGGAGCCGCCGGTGTCGGTGCCGGTGGCCGCAGGGGCCAGACGCCCGGCCACGGCTGCGGCCGATCCGCCCGAGCTGCCGCCCGGTACGGCATTCAGATCCCAAGGGTTTTTGACTTTGCCGAAGAATGAGGTTTCGTTGGACGAGCCCATCGCGAACTCGTCCATATTGGTCTTGCCTAGATTCACCGCCCCGGCACGGTCGAACTGCTCGATGACATGGGCGTCATAAGGCGAGACAAAGTTAGCCAGCATTTTTGAGCCACAGGTGGAGCGCCAGCCCTGCGCACAAAAAATATCCTTCTGGGCGACAGGAATGCCGGTCAGCGGACTTGCCTGGTTCGCTGCGATCTGGGCGTCCGCCGCACGGGCTTGCGCCAGGCTTCTGTCTGCATCCAGCGTGATAAAGGCGTTCAGCGAGGGATTCAGCGCTTCAATGCGGTGCAGGAAGGTTTGCGTCAACTCGACGCTGGAAATTTTTTTCGCGGCAAGGAGGCCGGATAATTCTTTTAGCGAGCTGTTGATCATTATTCAATCACCTTGGGAACCAGAAACAGACCCGCTTCAACCTGTGGCGCGACAGCCTGATAAGCGTCGCGGCGGTCGGTTTCGCTGACTGCGTCTTCGCGCAGTCGTTGCATGAGTTCCTGTGCATGCGCCATCGGCGCGATGCCGCTCGTATCGACCCCCTGCATTTCCTCGATCAGACCCAGAATGGGGGTGAGCTGCCCCAGCCAGGCTTGCGCTTCCGTTTCATCCACTTCGATGCGCGCGAGATGCGCGATGCGCTTCACATCGTCCAGCGTCAATGACATAAAATACCTTCAACCGTTAAATAGTTCGCTTAATGGGTTATTATATCGCATTTTATCCGCCCCTCTTACGACCCCCCGAGACACAAGCATGTTTGGATTTTTACGCGGCTATTTTTCCACCGACCTGGCGATTGACCTGGGTACGGCCAACACCCTGATTTATGTGCGCGGCAAGGGCATCGTGCTCGACGAGCCCTCTGTCGTAGCGATCCGCCAGGAAGGCGGGCCTTCCGGCAAGAAAACCATCCAGGCCGTTGGCGCTGAAGCCAAGCTGATGATCGGTCGCACGCCGGGCTCGATTACCGCCATTCGTCCGATGAAAGACGGCGTGATTGCCGATTTCACCATTACCGAGCAGATGCTCAAGTATTTCATCAAGAAAATTCATGACACCCGTATGCTGTCCCCCAGCCCGCGCATCATTATTTGCGTGCCCTGCGGCTCAACCCAGGTGGAGCGGCGCGCCATTCGCGAATCGGCCATCGGCGCGGGCGCGCGCCAGGTATTCCTGATCGAGGAACCGATGGCGGCTGCGATTGGCGCCAATCTGCCAGTAGCCGAGGCGACCGGTTCCATGGTGGTCGATATCGGCGGCGGCACGACAGAAGTGGGCGTCATTTCGCTGGGCGGGGTGGTGTATGCCTCCTCGGTGCGCGTTGGCGGTGACAAATTCGACGAATCCATCATCAACTACATTCGCCGCAATTACGGGATGCTGATCGGCGATGCCACGGCAGAACTGATCAAGAAAGAAATTGGCTCCGCCTTTCCCGCTTCCGAAGTGCGCGAAATGGAAGTCAAGGGCCGCAATCTGGCGGAAGGCATTCCGCGCAGCTTCACCATTTCCAGCAACGAAATACTGGAGGCGCTGACCGACCCGCTCAACCAGATCGTCGGCGCCGTCAAACAGGCGCTGGAGCAAACCCCGCCCGAGCTGGGCGCGGACATTGCCGACAAGGGCATGGTACTGACCGGCGGCGGCGCGCTGCTGCGCGACATCGACCGCCTGCTGATGGAAGAAACCGGCCTGCCCGTCGTGGTGGCCGAAGATCCGCTGACCTGCGTGGTACGCGGCTCGGGTCGGGCGCTCGAAGAAATGGACAAGCTCGGCACTGTGTTTACCAATGACTGATAGGCATCAGCTATCAGCTATCAGCGGTCAGCTATCTTGTGCGCGGCAAGCCGCGCGGTTTTTAGCTGATGGCTGATAGCTGACTGCTGACTTCTATCACCCATGGATCACGAACCGTTTTTCAAGCGCGGCCCCAGCCCGCGCGTTCGGTTGGCTTTTTTTGGGCTGTTGTCCCTGTCCATGCTGGTTTCCGATGCGTATTTCAGCCACCTGAACCTGCTCCGTCAAGGGGTTGGGCTAGTCCTTCACCCGCTACAACAGATTGCCAATAGCCCGCTGGCGCTTTCTCGCCGGGCGGGGGATTTTTTTGTCACCCAGCACAAGCTGGCCAGCGAAAATGAAACGCTGCGCGAGACGGCGCTTACCCATTCCCAGAAACTTCAGGCCAGCGCAGCGCTGGAGGCGGAAAATAGCCACCTTCGACGTTTGCTGGCAACGCGTGAGCGCTATGGCATCCGTTCAGTCGCTGTTGAAGTGATGAGTGCCGGACGTGACCCGTTCAGTCGCAAAATTGTGGTGGATAAGGGCCTTGACCAGAAAATCGAGGCTGGCCAGGCAGCGGTTGATGATCATGGCCTGGTCGGCCAGGTGACGCATGTCCAGGTGTTGAGTAGTGAAGTCACGCTGATTACCGACAAGGGACAGGCCGTCCCTGTCGAGGTGCTTCGTAACGGCCTGCGCGCCATCGCGTTTGGGCACGGCCAGGACAACATGCTGGAGCTGGCCTTCATGCCGATCAACATGGATATCCAAATGGGTGATCAGCTCGTCACGTCGGGGATTGACGGCGTGTATCCGCGCGGCATCCCGGTAGCCGTGGTCGGCCAGATCGAACGCAGCGGCGGCCTGTCTTTTGCAAAAATCATCTGCGAACCGAATGCCGGGATCGACCGCTACCGCAATTTGTTGATCGTGTCAGTCGCACCTCCAAATGAGGCCAAACCGAGCGAGAAGAAAAAAATCGGGGTGAAAAAATGAGCCTGACTGCGCCGTCACTGGCGCGTCCTCCAAGCGGACAACTGATTTTTGCTTCGCTGTTTGTCGGGCTGATGCTGAATTTGCTGCCATGGGAGGGCGCTTCGCTACTGTTGCGGCCTGATCTTGTGCTGCTCATGCTGCTTTACTGGACGATACGCCAGCCCTTGAGGGTCGGCATGGGCGCGGCCTGGGGATTGGGGCTGGCGATGGATGTCGCTGATGGCGCCCTGTTGGGACAATATGCGCTGGCTTATACCGTCAGCACCTATCTGGCGCTGATCCTGCACCGGCGCATCCAGTCCTTCAGCCTGTGGCCGCAGGCGCTACATGTTCTGGTGCTGCTGCTGGTGGCCCAGACGCTGACCTTGCTGGTTCACTTGCTCGCCAACCAGGCTTTCATCGGGTTTCGCTACTTTTTGGCCAGCCTGACGGGCGCCCTGTTCTGGCCGGTGATCAGCATCATTATCGAATTGCTGCAAAAGCAGAAATCCAGTCCCGATGTTGCCTATCCCGCCGCGCGCGGCGGGGATAAATAGTTTCTCGGCCAGATGCAGACGGAACTCAGAAACCACCAGCAGGAACTGTATCGCTTCCGCGTGCGTCTGGCGCTGGCGGCGGCCTTTGTGTTGTTTGCCTTTTCCTTGCTGGGTGCAAGGCTGTTCTATCTTCAAGTGGTTCAGCACGAACACTACCAAACGCTGGCTGAAAATAATCGCATTTCCATTGTCCCCATCGTTCCCAACCGGGGGCTGATCCTGGATCGTAACGGCGTGGCGCTGGCGCACAATTATTCAGCCTATACGCTGGAAATCACCCCAAGCAAGGCGGGCAAGCTGGAAGACACCATCAATGCGCTGGCAAATGTCATCGAAATCACGCCCAAGGATAGAAAGCGCTTCAAGAAGCTTCTGGATGAGAGCAAGAACTTCGAGAGCCTGCCCATCCGTTCGCGTCTGACTGAGGTGGAAGTCGCAAAGCTGGCCGTGAACCGCTACCGCTTTCCGGGTGTAGAGGTCAAAGCACGGTTATTCCGCCATTACCCCCAGATAGACGTGTTCTCGCATGTGGTTGGGCACATTGGCCGCATCAGCGAAAAGGATGTGGCGCGCCTTGAGGAGCAGGAACTGCTGTCCAATTACCGTGGCACGGATCACATCGGCAAACAGGGGCTGGAGCAGAGCTACGAGCAGATGTTGCATGGTACGACTGGCTTCGAGCAGGTTGAAACCGATGCCGGTGGACGGGCCGTGCGTACTCTTTCCCGTAACCCGCCCATATCCGGCGACACCCTGTATTTGTCCATAGACAGCAAATTGCAGGAAATAGCCGTCAAGGCTTTCGGCAAGTATCGCGGCTCATTGGTGGCCATCGAGCCGAAAACCGGCGAGGTGCTGGCTTTTGTCAGCCAGCCCGGCTTCGATCCCAATCTGTTTGTGGACGGTATCGATTCTGTCAACTGGGACGCCTACAACAACTCACTCGACAAACCGCTCAATAACCGCGCATTACGCGGCCAATACCCGCCTGGCTCGACATTCAAACCTTTCATGGCGCTGGCGGGTCTGGAGTTGGGCAAGCGCACGCCCTCTTACACCATATCCGACCCCGGTTTCTATACCTTGCCTGGCAGTAGCCACCACTACCGGGACTGGAAAGTGGGGGGGCATGGCTCAGTCGATCTGCACAAATCGATCGTGATTTCCTGTGACACCTATTACTACGGGCTGGCAGTCGACATGGGCATCGACAACATCACCAAATCCATGAGCCATTTCGGATTTGGTTCCAAGAGCGGGATTGATATTGAGGGTGAACAGCCCGGCGTGCTGCCCTCCCAGGCCTGGAAAATGAAGCGTTTCAAGCAAAAATGGTTTACCGGCGATACTGTCAGCGTGGGCATCGGGCAAGGCTATAACCTGGTGACCCCATTGCAACTGGCGGTCGCCACTGCCGCGCTGGCCAATAAAGGGCAGTTGATGCGCCCCCGCCTGGTGCAACGCATACAGGACAGCAAAACAGGACAGATTCGCGTCCTGGCGCCGGAAATGCGGGATAACTATGAGCCAAAACCGGAAAACCTGGAGCGGGTCATCGCAGCCATGGTCGATGTCGCCCGCCCTGGCGGAACGGCGGGCAGAGCCGCTGCGGGTGCGGAGTACAGCATTGCAGGCAAGACCGGAACCGCTCAGGTGGTGGCGATCAAGCAAGGTCAGAAATACGTGGAAAGCCTGGTTGCAGAACGTCATCGCGACCACGCGCTGTTCATCGCCTTTGCCCCGGCGGAGAACCCCAGGATCGCGCTCGCCATTCTGGTCGAGAATGGCGGTCACGGCGGCAGCACCGCCGCCCCGATTGCACGCACCGTGATGGATTACTACCTGCTTGGAAAACGCCCCAAGGTGATTGGGCTGCCGGACGAAGCCGCAGAGGAAACGGAACATGATTAACGCAAAACAACGCGAAGCGTTGCCATCGCCCCTCTCTCCCTCCGGGAGAGAGCAAGGAGAGAGGGAAACTGTCATGGCGAAGCGATGTTTCATAACTTGGGGCGGCGTTTCGCCATGACAGTTAGCCCCGGCAGAATTATGCGGAGACTGGTATTGCATCTGGATGGCGCGCTCATGTTTGCCCTGTTGATGCTGCTGCTGGTTGGGCAGGTCATGTTGTTCAGCGCGGCCGGCGAGGACATTCATCTGGTCAGCAAACAACTCATGAGCGTTGGCTTGGCATGTTGCATCATGTGGGTTGTCGCCAATATCCCACCCCAGCACTTGGCCAGACTGGGACTACCGGTTTATCTGGTCGGGCTGGCGCTGCTGGTTGGTGTTGCCCTGTTTGGCGAGGTCAGCCTGGGCGCGCGACGCTGGCTGCATCTTGGGGTGATCCGCATTCAGCCTTCCGAAATCATGAAAATCGCGGTTCCTCTCATGCTGGCATGGTACTTCGACCGGCATGCCTCCAGTCTCAGATTGAAGGATTTCGCCGTGGCCGCCATGCTGCTATTGATTCCGGTGGCTCTGATCGTCAAACAGCCCGATCTTGGAACGGCGATTCTGGTCAGCGCAGCCGGGTTTTATGTGCTTTTTCTGGGCGGCCTCTCCTGGCGTATTCTGCTTGGTCTGGCTGTAGCAGGGGCTGCCAGCCTGCCCGTGTTGTGGTCGTTGTTGCACGACTACCAGCGCCAGCGCATTCTCACCCTGCTTGACCCTACCACGGACCCGCTCGGGGCGGGCTACCACATCATCCAATCCACCATTGCCATGGGCTCGGGTGGACTGACCGGCAAAGGCTGGCTCAAGGGCACCCAGACTCACCTGGAATTCCTGCCGGAAAAGCACACTGATTTCATCCTGGCCGTGATGGGAGAAGAGTTTGGCCTGCTGGGCGGACTGCTCCTGTTGGCGATCTATCTGTTCATTATCGGGCGCGGCATGGTGATTTCCGCCAATGCCCCCACGCTGTTCGGCCGCCTGTTCGCTGGCGCAATTACCCTGACCTTCTTCAGCTATGCGTTCGTCAATATCGGCATGGTCAGCGGCATCCTGCCAGTGGTTGGCGTGCCGCTGCCGCTGGTCAGCTATGGCGGCACGTCGATGGTCACCCTGCTGTTTTGCATGGGAGCCTTGATGAGCATCCAGACGCACCGCAAGTTGATTCAAACTTGAAGAGCCGTCTAAGCTTAAAAGCTCGGTTTAACCACGAAACACACGAAATACACGAAAAAAATCGGCATATTGGATTTGTTTATCCGAGATTATCCATTGGAATGCACGGTTATGTAGGAGCGCCGCCCCGGCGCGAATGCGGACGTAAATCGCGGCGAGGGTGCCGCTCCCACAGCGGCGTTTTGGCTCTAACGGATTATCTGGGTTTATCCATTCACCTATCTGGAAATGGGGCATTGCAGAGCATCTTTTTGAATTATTTCGTGTGTTTCGTGTATTTCGTGGTTAAAAAGGGTTTGAACGGTATTCCATATGCAAGAAACCACTCTCCTCGCACTCTTTCTCTCCAGTTTTCTCGGTGCGACCGTGTTGCCGGGCGGCTCGGAGGTCGTGCTTGTCGCCCTGCTCAAGCTGCAACCAGCTTTGGTCTGGTCGGCCTTGTTGGTCGCCAGCCTGGCCAATACCCTGGGTGGCATGACTTCTTACTTGCTGGGACGGCTATTCCCCAATGGCGATAATGTTGCCCCCCACTCCCGACATCGCCGCTCGGTCGCCTGGCTACAGCGTCACGGCAGCCCGGTTCTGCTGCTGGCGTGGGCGCCGCTGATTGGCGATGCGCTATGCATAGCTGCAGGGTGGCTGCGTATCAATCCGTGGTACGCCGCCCTGTTCATGTTGATTGGCAAGACAGCTCGTTATGGGGTATTAACCCTCGCTGCTGTGCAGGTTTTTGGCGATAAATAGGCCATCTCATTCAACTCGCCTTGGGTTAAAATCAAACTTTTGCATCCGATTTCCATGACAGCCCGCCTGCGCGAAATTCCCTACAACTACACCTCTTTTTCCGACCGGGAAGTCGTGATCCGTTTTCTCGGCCAGGAAATGTGGCATGTCCTCGAATCCCTGCGGGTAGAGCGCAAAACCGGTCGTTCCGCGCGCATGTTGTTCGAGGTGCTGGGTGACTTGTGGGTGGTTGACCGCAATCCTTACCTTCAGGACGACCTGCTCGCCAATCCCGGACGCCAACATGCGCTGGTCGGCGCGTTGCGTCACCGCCTCAAGGCCATCGAGGAACGGCGTCAGGACAATCTGAAAGTCATGCAACTGCTGGCTGCCGCCAGCCGGGCGGTGAACGAGTTTGAAGCAGGTTTCGAGAAAACCCGCAAACTGCGCAAAAAAGTCTTGCACAAGCTGTTGCCGCACACCCGCCGCGACAATATCCAGTTTGATGGACTGGCAAGGGTGTCGCACGTCACTGATGCGACCGACTGGCGCGTCGAATACCCCTTTGTTGTCGTCAATCCGGATACCGAACAGGAAATTGCACCGCTGGTATTCGCCTGTATCGAGTGCGGCCTGACCCTGATTCCGCGCGGCGGCGGCACCGGTTATACCGGCGGCGCCATCCCGCTTGACCCGCTGGCTGCGGTCATCAATACCGAAAAACTAGACACGCTGGGCGCGGTGGAAGCGACTGCTTTACCGGGGGTTGCCGAGCCTGTCCACACCATTCTGTGCGGCGCGGGCGTCGTCACCCGGCGGGTGATGGAGGCTGCCGAGGCGGCAGGTCAAGTTTTCGCCGTTGACCCGACTTCGGCAGACGCTTCCTGCATCGGCGGTAATGTCGCCATGAATGCCGGCGGCAAAAAAGCCGTGTTGTGGGGAACGGCGCTGGATAACCTGGCCTGGTGGCGCATGGTGACGCCGGATGCGGGCTGGCTGGAAGTTGAACGCCTGGATCATAACCTGGCCAAAATTCACGATGCGGAAATCGTGCGTTTTCGCATCAGCCGTTTTGACATGGATGGCAAAACGCCAAGCTGCGAGCCTGAAATTATCGAAGTCTCCGGCCAATGTTTCCGTAAAATCGGCCTCGGCAAGGATGTCACCGACAAAATGCTGTGCGGTTTGCCGGGCATCCAGAAAGAAGGCTGCGACGGCATCATCACCTCCGCCCGTTTCATCCTGCATCGCATGCCCGCCCACACGCGCACCGTGTGCCTGGAATTTTTCAGCCAGGTTCGGGACGCCGTGCCCGCCATCGTTGAAATCAAGGATTACCTCGACGCGCACCCCAAGGCTACGCTGGCTGGTCTGGAGCACCTGGACGAGCGCTATCTGAAGGCAGTCGGCTACGCCACCAAGGCCAATCGCGCCAAGCGGCCGAAAATGGTCTTGCTGGCGGATATCGTCTCGGATGATGAGATAGCGGCAGGCGAAGCGGCATCGGAAATTGTCCGCATCGCCAACCAGCGCCAGGGTGAGGGCTTCATTGCGGTCAGCCCGGCGGCGCGCAAGAAGTTCTGGCTGGATCGCGCCCGCACGGCGGCTATCGCAGCGCATACCAACGCTTTCAAGATCAATGAAGACGTAGTGATTCCCTTGCCGCGCATGGGCGATTACTGCGATGGCATCGAACGGATCAATATTGAGCTGTCGATCCAGAACAAGCTGAAGCTGGTCGAAGCGCTGCAAATCTTTCTCAAAGGCGACCTGCCGCTATTCCAGGACGAGGAAACCCAGGCCGACCCGGAATTGACCGCCTCGCGCACTACGCGCGCGCGGAATATGCTGGAAGAGGTGCAATTGCGCTGGCAGGCCATGCTGGACCACCTCGACATGCCCATCGAGCGCTTCAAATTCCGCCCGCCGGAAGTCGAGCATATGCACCACACCGTTTTTGAGCTGTTGCAAGACCACAGCTTGCGGGTTTCCTGGAAGCGCGAGATCCGGCGCGAATTGCAGACCATTTTCACCGGTCGCGAGTACCAGCCGGTGCTGGAAAAATGCGATGCGATTCACCAGCATATCCTCAAAAGCAGAGTCTTCGTCGCGCTCCACATGCATGCGGGCGACGGCAATGTTCACACCAATATCCCGGTCAACTCCGACGACTACGCCATGCTCAAGGCGGCCAATCAGGCTGTGGCGCGCATCATGCACCTGGCGCAGGCGCTGGGCGGGGTGATTTCGGGCGAGCACGGCATCGGCCTGACCAAGCTGGAATTCCTCGACCCTGCCGTAATCGAAAAGTTTGTCGCCTACAAACAGCAGGTCGATCCGAAAGGGCATTTCAATCGCGGCAAACTCATGCCCGGCGCCGACTTGCGAAACGCCTACACGCCCAGCTTCAGCCTGCTCGAAACCGAATCGCTGATCATGGAGCAGAGCGCGATCGGCGAAATTGCCGACTCCATCAAGGACTGTCTGCGCTGCGGCAAATGCAAACCGGTGTGCAGCACCCATGTGCCGCGCGCCAACCTGCTGTATTCGCCGCGCAACAAGATTCTCGCCACCTCCCTGCTGATCGAGGCTTTTCTATATGAAGAGCAGACCCGGCGCGGCATCTCGCTCAAGCATTTTGACGAATTCAACGATGTGGCCGACCACTGCACGGTCTGCCACAAATGCGTCAACCCCTGCCCGGTTGATATCGACTTTGGCGACGTGTCGATCGCGATGCGCAATTTCCTGCGTCGTCAGCACAAGAAAAAATTCAATCCCGGCACCTTTGCGGCCATGCTGTTCCTGAACGCCACCGACCCGCGCGTCATCAAGGCCATCCGCACCGTGATGATCCGCTGGGGCTACCAGGCGCAACGTCTGGGCTACGCCTTCGGCAAGCGTTTCGGCCTGACAAAAAAGCAGACTCAACACCCCCCCGCCACGCTGGGCAAGCCGAATATCACGGCGCAAGTAATTCATTTCATCAATAAGCCGATGCCGGGGGGGCTGCCGAAGCGAACCTCGCGTGCGCTGCTCGGTTTGGAAGATGCCGAAATGGTGCCGGTTATCCGCAACCCGACCAAAATCAGCGAGGAGTCGGACGCGGTATTCTATTTCCCCGGCTGCGGTTCCGAGCGCCTGTTCAGCCAGGTCGGGCTGGCCACCCAGGCCATGCTCTATGAAATCGGCGCGATTACGGTACTGCCGCCCGGCTACCTGTGTTGCGGTTATCCGCAGACCTCCGCAGGCGACGAGGAAAAAGGCCAGGCGATTACCACCGCCAACCGGGTGCTGTTTCACCGTGTCGCCAATACCCTGAATTACCTGGACATCAAGACCGTCATCGTGTCCTGCGGCACCTGCATGGACCAATTGCTGAAATACCAGTTCGAGAAAATTTTTCCCGGCTGCCGCTTGCTGGATATTCACGAATACCTGATGGAAAAAGGGGTCAAGATGGATGCGGTCAGCGGGACGCGCTACCTGTATCACGACCCCTGCCACACGCCGATGAAAGTGCATAACCCGATTCAGGTTGCCAGCACGCTGATGGGAAAAGATGTGCAACTGAATGATCGCTGCTGCGGTGAATCCGGTACCCTGGCAGTATCAAGGGCGGATATCTCGACCCAGGTTCGTTTTCGCAAGCAGGAAGAATTGGTAAAAGCCAAGGCAGCCATGTCTGTCCCGCGCCCCAACCCTCTCCCAAAGGGAGAGGGGGCAATGGACAAGGGCGATGGTTTTGATCGGATCAAGATTCTCACCTCATGTCCATCCTGTTTGCAGGGTTTATCGCGTTACAGTGATGACACCGGGATTGAAGCGGATTATATTGTGGTCGAACTGGCGCGCTACCTGCTGGGTGAAAACTGGCAGGCCGATTATATCGCCAAGGCGAATGCGGGTGGCATCGAGCGGGTTTTGTTGTGATAAGGAATATATTGTAGGAGCGGCTTTAGCCGCAATACTGTTCACTTATGCCGTTCGTGGTGAGCTTGTCGAACCACCAGCCACTTATTCAGAGCCCTTCGACAAGCTCAGGGCGAACGGAGATTTTCTTAAATGAACAGTGTTGGCTTTAGCCGCGATTTTTTGAAATTCGCGGCTAAAGCCGCTCCTACAGGTTGTATTACCTGTCTGGGATAAAAAAGACCAATCAGAGGTTGTCTTGATATTTACCGATTTCCCCGCTGTAGACCCTGCTGCCAAGCCTTCCTTCAAGGACGCTGTTGGTTGCAAGGTCTGGCTTGAGTCGCAACCACTGACCAACGCCCAGGCCCTGCATCTTGAAATCACGCACCAGCTGGATCTGCTGAGCCGTTCCCGCGTGCCGCCAAGGGAGCGGCTCAAGATTCTGGAGCAACTAAGGGAAATGGTCGCTTTCGTTGCATCCGAGCTGACACGAAAATACCGGGGTAAGGCGGTTCCCCTGTCGCCGCTCGAGCAGGATGCACGGGATAAGGAACTGGCCTTGTGGCAGCTTTTCGGCCTTATCTATCGTCAATGCATGAAGGCCATGATAGAGCGGGATGCCAGCGTGGCGGATTTGTCCGCCATGATCACCCAGCGTTCGTTGCACTGTACCGCCATGCAGATCATTTCCTGTGGCCACGCCTACTCGCCAGTTCCTGCCGAGTTCTGGACAATGCTGCATGAGCTTTACGCCATGTCAGAAGGGATGGGTATCGCCCAAAAACGGATCAAGGACGCGCTCAATCTGGGTGATGGTTCCAGCTCCTGCACCGCCATTTTCGCCAAGGTGCTGCTGCTCGAACTGGCTGATCCGCAGAAACTGAGTTCCAGACAATTACTCCAGATTGACCGCTGGCTGGATAAATGGGCGGCCAAAATCACCTTTAGCAAGGAACGTCCGCCTACGCCCACCTTACCAATGATCGCGGTTGATCTGGCGGGTGAGACCGGCGCCGCCCTGCTTTCCGGGCAAGTTTATCGAGATCAGCGCTTCCTAGATTTGGAAAAACTGGCCATTTCCATGCGGAGGCGTATCAAGTTCTTGCGTGGGGGCGGAAACGCAACGGAACTTGATCTCGGAGAGGATTGCGTGCAGCCGACATGTGAAGCCATGCTGTCCGTGCTCTACCAGCGCTGGTGCGAAGCGCCCCCCCCTCGCGCCAGCGCCCGCTCGTCCTCCGGGGAGACGGCGCAACTGTGTTTTGGCTTCCCCGCCCTGTACTATTTCTTGAGCAATCACACGATCTTCAAGCAACCGGGCGAAACCCGGGATGTTTCCCCGCAAGCGGCGGCGGACATGCAAATGTACGGTTATGTGACCGAACGAACCAAAAAAATGATGAGCGCCCAGCAGGTATTCGAGCAGGAATCCTGGACAGTCCTGGACCGCAGCACTGGCGGGTTTCGCCTGATCCGCAAAGGGGGCGGGGAGCGTATCAGCCAGAACCAGCTTCTGGCCGTGCGTTCAAGTGAAGCGGAGGGTTTTGCGCTGGCCGTCGTGCGCTGGCTTTCTGCGACCGCCCGGGATGAGATCGAGATCGGGGTTCGAACCCTGCCGGGTGACATCACGGCGTTGTCGGGACGTCCCGAAAATCTGAATACGCTGCTGTCCAACCCTTTCGTGCCGGTCTTCGGGCTGACAAGTCCTGAAATGGAGAATCGTGAAACGGGGAATAAGGAAACCTTGATCCTGCCACAGGGCTGGTTTCAGTCTGGCAAGCGGATTCAGGTTTATGACGGCCAGCTGGAGACGCTCAAGCTCAAGACCTTGCTGGAAAAGGGCGCGAACTTTGATCAGGTCAGCTTCGAGGCAGCTCGTCCGGATCATCGATAATCCGCCCTGCAGGGAAGCAGGCGCAGAACAGACTGCCCTTGCCCGGTTCGCTCTGAATATGCAGCCAGCCCTGATGTCGGGTCAGAACGTGCTTGACGATGGACAGGCCCAGGCCGGTTCCCCCTGTTTCTCGCGAGCGGCCCCTGTCCACCCGGTAGAACCGTTCGGTCAGACGATTGATGTGCTGCGGCTCGATCCCCAGACCGCTGTCCTGAACACAAAACCAGGCTTCATCGCCGCGCATTTCCCAGCGTAAAACGACTTCGCCCTGATCCGGCGTATAGCGAATGGCATTGCTGACCAGATTGATCAAGGCGCTATGCAGGTCGCGTTCGCTCCCGGTCAAGCCCTTGTCCGTACCCATCTCGAGCCGCAGGATGTGCCGACCGGCGCTCAGGGACATTGCCTCTCTCAACAAGGTTTGGGCCATTTCCGTCATGCTGACGGGGGTCTCCGCCATCCTTTCGTGCGTGCTTTCCAGCCGTGAAAGCGTCAGCAGATCCTCGATCAGGCCCCGCATGCGCTGGGTCTGATCCTGCATGAGCTGAAAATGCCTGCGACTTAGCGCCATGTCAATCTGCTCGGCATCGGCGAAGGATTCCAGAAACCCCCCCACCACCGTAAGCGGCGTGCGCAACTCGTGGGACACGTTGGCAATGAAATCTCGACGCATGGTTTCCACCTGTTCCAGATGCGTAATGTCGCGACTGATCAACATTTTTTGTCGGTCGCCGAAGGGAACAAGCTGAACGGAAAGCGTCATGTTGGCATTTCGTGCCGACTTCATGACCAGGGGTTCGGCATAATTCCGGGCCGCCAGGTGCTCGATAAACGGTAATTGTCTTACCAGGTAGGAGATGCGCTGCAGGTGATCCTGATGATTGCTGATCCCGAACTGGGATTCCGCCATCGGGTTGCACCATTCGATCTGCCCCTCGTCATTGAGCATGACGATGCCGTCCGGCATGGCCTCGGCCGCTTTCTGAAAGCGCGCCAGCGCTGTGTTCAAGTTGGACTGGCCACCTGATTGCGCTCTGCCGTTTTGGTATAAGGCGTCAAAAATCGCATCCCATACACCCGTGCCTTCCGGCACCTCCATCGTGGCGGGGGAACGCAGCCAGCGCGCCAGTGCTGCGATGCTGGCCATGTGCCGCAACAGGATGATCAGGACAAACGCTGAAAAAAACAGCAACGCTCTCACCGCGCCAGCCAACGGCCACAACACAAGCGCCAGCAGCGCGGCCATGAACAAGGGCCAGAGCAAAGACCACCAAAGTGCGAGCATGGGCGGGGAGCAGCCTCTATTTCACTGTAGGTCGGCCTTCAGGCCGACATTGTTTGAACCTGGAAACTCAATTAACCACGGGGTACACGGGGAATACCAAGGGATTTGGAGCTTGATATGCTTCACCCAATGGGTGACAGATGGAAATCATGTAACGCATTGATTTAGCTCCGTGCTCCCCGTGTACCCCGTGGTTAAAATGCAGCTTGCCACGTTAACCTTTTTCCGAAAACCGGTAGCCAGATCCCCTGACCGTCTGAATCAGCCCGTCCAGCCCCGTTTCCTCCAGCGCCCTTCTCAAGCGGCGAATATGAACGTCCACCGTGCGATCCTCGACAAAGACCTGGCTGCCCCAAACCTGATCGAGCAACTGGCCGCGAGAATGCACTCGCTCGGGATGCGTCATCAAATAGTGGAGCAAGCGGAATTCCGTGGGCCCAAGTTCGATCAGTTTAGCACTTGCACCCTCTTGAGCCCCTTTGGGGTTATGGCCGCTGACCCGGTGGGACGAGGGGTCCAGTCGCAGCCCCCCTATTTCCACCGCTTCGCCGGTCATCTGCGGCGCGCGCCGACGCAGCACTGCCTTGATGCGCGCCATCAGCTCCCGGGGGGAAAATGGCTTGGTGATGTAATCGTCCGCACCGGTCTCGAACCCGGCGATCTTGTCCTGTTCCTCTCCACGGGCGGTCAACATGATGATAGGGATGGACTTGCTGAAAGATTCTGACTTCAGCCTGCGCGCAAATTCGATTCCACTCACTCCGGGCAGCATCCAGTCCAGCAGAATCAAATCCGGCAACGCCTCCCGCAACAGGAAGTGAGCCTGCTCCGCACTCCCCGCGCTCAGCACATGATGCCCCGCCTGCTGCAAGTTGAAAGCCAGCAATTCCTGAATCGCCGGTTCGTCTTCTACTACCAGAATATTTGCCGCCACGATAAGCCCTTGAACAGTTCAGATTACCAAGGATAATATGTCGAAAATGTTACACCTTGGTGACATCATCCCAGATTATCCATTAGGGAAACGCTGATTTATTCCCTCCCCTTCAAGGGGAGGGCTAGGGTGGGGATGGTGTGTTAAGTGTAACCCATTGATTTCACGACCCCATCCCCCTCCCAACCTCCCCCTTGAAGGGGGAGGGGTTTGACTTTTGTGAATAAATCAGCGTTTCCTTAGAAATTTTCTGCAATATGGGGAGAAGCGTAGGTCGGGTTAGCGCAGCGTAACCCGACATTGAGCGACGGATTGTCGGGTTACGCTGCGCTAACCCGACCTACGTGTGGCGTTTTATCCGCAGTTTTTTCTAATGAACAAGTTCGGATCATTCATATTCCAGCCAAGATATTATCCGCCTTGAATAAATACGCTTGATGTTTACAGGGCGCTTTTGTATAGTACAACCTGAAGTTTCATAGCTATCTAATTGATCAGACAAACCAAGGAGCGTCAAATTGCTTACTTCCTATTTGCATCGTTCGAGGGTGACAACCTGGCTGACAGCCTTGTTTTTGTCCTTCGCTGTTCTGCTTTCCGGCTGCGGTGGCGGCGGAGCATCCACGGATATCAACACGCAAAACATGCTGGTCACGCCGGATTCAGCCGTTGCCTACAATGGCATTCCTGTGACGTTCCACATCACTGGCGGCATGAAAGCTTATCATGTCACCAGCAGCAATTCTTCTGTCATCAGCCTGCCGTATGATGTTCCCGGCGACTCGTTTGTGGTCAACCCCAGTAATGTGGAAGCAGATACCGACGTTACCCTGACGGTGATGGATGCAACCGGCTACAGCCAAAAGCTGCTGGTTACGGTCAAGCCCGCGCCGCTGAATAACGCATTCACCATCACGCCCGTCAGCGCTACGTGCGGCACGGCAGTGTGTAGCGGGCAACAAGCGACTGCCTCTGTGACCATGAAAATCGGCACGGACATCCAGGTGGGCAAAAAAGTCCAGTTTGACGTGATCGATTACAGCGCTTTCAGCTTCATCTCCGACACCGGCGCGCTGACCAAGATCATCGAAGCTACCACCGACCAGACCGGCAAGGCCATTGTTCGCCTGGTCGCCAATTCCGGCGTGCCGACGCAGTTTGCGCTTATCCGCGCGACGGATGTTTCGGGCGGGTCTTATGTGCAAACGACATTCACTATTGTGCAGTTTACGAACGGCACTGCCGTGTTGTCGGTAGTGCCACCCAAGCACACGATCACTGCATATTGGAAGGGTACATGCAGCTCTGGCGTCAAGGTGGACTACCTCATCCACGGCGGTACGCCACCTTACACGGTTCAGTCAACTTCGACAGGTGTTGCAACCGTATCTCCAACGACAGTCCTGAAAGATGGCGCAGGCTTTACAGCGACCACCCAGAATGGATTCTGTCCCGGTGAAGTGACAATTGACATCAAGGACGCAACCGGTCTGGTGATTGCCGCAACCCTGGAAAACAAAGAGGGTGCTGAAACTGTACCCGTGCCGGATCCAATCGCTTTCTTTACCACTGCGCCTGCTGCGGTTTCTGTTGTGGCAGGTGGCCCCACGGCAACTTTTGTAGTCGGCGGCGGTACCCCCTCTTACTATGCAAGCAGCAGTGATACAAGCGTTGCTCTAGCGTTCTACACAGGCAGCTTGGTGATTACCGGGGTTGCAAGCGGCACGGCTACCATTACCGTGATGGATTCTGCGGGTGCATCGAAGTCGATTACGGTTACGGTTACTGGCGGACCCGGAACTGCGACAGGCACTGCACTTTCTCTTAGCTCATCTGCGGTAACTCTTTCGCCCGCCATAACCTCTGTCAATGTGCTTGTGAGTGGAGGCAGAGCGCCATATTCGGTATATAGCAACGCCTCTGCAATTGTGGCAGCCAGTATTTCTGGCAATACAATCACAATTACGCGCCTTGCTCCTGGCACAGCAACAATAACTGTGGTTGATGCGGCTGGATCAGCAACCAGCTTAACGGTTACCTCCCTTTCCTCCACTCCTGGTGCGCTTACGGCTAGTTCAACCACAATTGCCCTCTCGGCAAGCACGCCTAGTGTTCCAGTGTACGTTGTTGGTGGCCTTAGCCCGTATTCCGTGGTTAATTCCGCTCCAAGCATTGTGACTGCCACTAATTCCGGCAATACAATCACAATTACGCGCCTTGCTCCTGGCACAGCAACCGTTACAGTCATTGACGCGCTTGGCGCTTCAGTAGGCATCTCCGTCACGTCTTACTAGCTAACGGGGGCAGACCCGAATGGCACTTACTTAAGCTTTTTCGGATGCCCATATTTTCTCACTTTTGCTCTTGCCAAAGACCTTGTTTCTGTCAGCATCGGATAGGGTTTGGGTCTTCGTTTTACGGCTCTCGGCTCAATTCGTCCGGGTCGA
>JAUYFQ010000030.1 GCA_030690895.1 Sulfuricellaceae bacterium | reverse complement strand
CGGCAATCAGGGCAAGCGGGAGCAGCGTGCCGTGCAGCAGGCCGAACAGCGTGCGATCCCCGCTCCAGACCTGCCAAAGCATCACGATGCGCATCTGGTTGAGCGCAAATACCACGCCAACACCCAAAACCATTCCAAGCAAGCGGACACGCCAGGCAAAGGGGTAGGCGACGAATGCCGCCATCAGCAAAAACAAGGTCTCCAGCCCCTCGCAACCGTTGAGGATGTTGAGCCGGCCCGCCGGCGCCACCAGACGATGTGCTTGAGCCTGGACGCCGGTCTGCGGCCAGATACCGTCGATGATCCAGGCGGCAGGCTTTACCGTGAGGTCGTGGATGACAAAGCGTTCCAGTGCGGTGCCCCGACTCATCTCCCAACCGTATTGCAGGGCGAGAAAGGTGGCGAGAAACAGCAGCAGCAGCCGTAGCGGACGCCGCCGTCGGGCCTCGACATGCGCTTCGGCCGCAAGGAACGCTGCGTAACTCAGATCGGGCGCGCGCGATGTGCGATGGCCTGGCCTCGTCTCAGAGTTCATTAGAGGATTGGGGTCTGACCCCATTAGCGCATTACGTCCGGTTGCCGGCATTGTCCAGGATGTAGTCCACTCGGTGGCCGGCGGAGTCGGCGATGCCTATGAGGCGATGCGCGGGATCGTGGCTGTAGCTAATCCAGGTGGCATCGGGATAAGTCACTTTCGCCAGTCCGCCCCAGACCAACAGGGGACAGCCACGGTTTATCTCATTCACCAAGCAAGTCTCCCAACTCAAGCTCCATCACCCGGCGCGGTCTTCCCGATTTTCCAGGAATCGCTCGCCGCCCCAAAGCACTCGTCACCTGCTCCGCAAAGGCCGCATTCCCCAACGCATAATTTCCATTCGTCGCACGGCGAATTTCATCTACCAATCCCGGCTCCAGCACATAGCGAAACAGCTCACGATACGCCGCCTCGCGACTTGCTGCGTCCTTGCCCAGCGCAAGATACAACGAATGGGGTTTCAGTAAACCATCAGGCTCGCCCTGCGCGTTACCCCGGTAACTTGACCAACGATATTCCGCTGGATGCGCCACCATGTCCGCCCGCACCGGATTCAGCTCGATGTATCGCTGGCAGGCAAGCAGATAGCTTTCTTCCTGCGTGAGGCACGAGCGAAAGCGCCCTTCCCATAACGTGCCACTACGGCGATACGTGCGGTTAACATACTGCACGTAACGTTGACCCAGCGCCTTCATCAACACCCCTGGCGCGTCGGGGCGTTCCGCCGAAATCAGCAAGTGAACATGGTTGGTCATGAGAACGTAGGCGTGAATCTGACATCCGATTTTATCCGCGTGCTCGCGTAGCCAGTCGAGATAAAAACGGTAATCCTCATCGGCGTAAAAGCACGCCTGCCGGTTGTTACCACGCTGGATGATATGTAGTGGAACATTCGGCAAAGCCAGGCGGGCGCGGCGCGGCATGGTGTTTCTCGCAGAGCAGAAAATAGCCGAAATTTATCACGGAAACCGTGGTCTGTCCCCTATTGTCCAAAGAACTCGTCGATCCGCGCGGGAGAGGTCACCCTTCTCCCTTCGTCGTCTCTGATAACGCTAGGTCGGATTCCCCGCGTTTTCTCCAAGTGACGCAGGACACAATGCGCAACCTTGGTCTCTGAGGCAGCTTCACACTTGGCCAAGGCGCGATATTTGCTCAGCAGACCCTGCGCATATTCGGCCACTTCCTTCTTCGGCTTCCATTCCCTTTCCTGTTCGTAATAAGGGGCAGCATAAAACTCAAAGAGATAGAAAAAATCTGCCACTACCTCGGAAGACGCACTACGTGGCGCTTTAATCCCCACGCATGTGTTGTCTGGGCAAAGTTCAATACGGACTTGTTTCTTAGTAATCGCCCTGATAAGTACCGGCTGACTGCCATACAAGACCTGCATCTCCGCCACAAAGCGATCCCAACTCTCCGGCCCCGTTCTTGCTGCATCAGCAGCCACCATACCCGGTATCGACAGCGCAAGTGAGAACAATACAAGTGCAATTTTCATAAGCTCCCACCTATCTTGGTATGGTTTTCAAAAACGGAGAACCCATGTCATATGGGCTGCTTGAAAGAGCGGATGGATTGCCCGGCATAGCTGGAACTCCATTAGAAGGGAAGATTTGAAAGTGCCAGTGGTTATTGCCGGGGGTTCGGGTGAAACGCTCGAACTGGCCGGCTCCGAAACCACACTGCTTGGCGCAGTCGAACATATCGGCGTTATCCATCCCACGATTCCGTTGTGGCCCCGAGATATCGCATGCCGTCGCCTTGGGATGCTCACTATTTCTTGAATGCCCTTTTGCTTCCCCACCGCCGGAAACACGAAGGTCGACATTTTCGGGGGTACGGCCTCTGACGCATTGCTCAAGGCACTCCAGCGAAGTCCGGGTCGGACCTGTCACTGGTGTCGTTACAGTCGGATCTGGGTTGTTGTAGTGAAACAATCCCAACGGGTCAACATATCGCAGCGGATTCTGCTTAGCATACCCAAACAAATTCAGCCCCCCCGCCAGCCCAATCGGATCAGCCGACATATATCTTCCGAGTTTGGGCGAGTAGTAGCGGTGGTGGTTGTAATGCAGTCCCGATTCCACATCGTAATACTGCCCCGGGAAGCGCAGGTTGAGGGTGAACTTGTTGCCATCTCCGTCCGGGTCTTCGTTCGGCAGCGTCTTGCCGAATGCCTCAC
>JAUYFQ010000045.1 GCA_030690895.1 Sulfuricellaceae bacterium | reverse complement strand
TTGGCGCTGGTCTGCCAGCGTCTCTATCCGGCAAACAGCAGAATGCGCTCCATGCTGGCTTCTCCATGACCGGGCACGTTTGGCTCACGAGACGATGCCTCCCGCCCTTGTCAACCACAAATCACCCTTCACCCCGCCAGTGGGGGTTAGGGGGCTTTCGCCTGAAAATCAAAAAAATGAGCTGTGGTGATGCAAATGGCATGGAGGGGGATTTGTGCAACATTCAGGCTAGTAGTGCGTTCCAGCAAACCAGTTACCGTTCGCGGTGAGCTTGTCGAACCGCCAGTCCCGCGCCAATGCTGGCCTTCGACAAGCTCAGGCCGAACGGTTAACTGTAATTGTTTTAGCGGAACGATGTACTAGGCAAAACCAGCAAATCCATGCCTTAACCCACTGGTTTAGTGGTAGAATCTCGGACTTTACTCAAGGCGTGGCCGATTTGCCATACCTGCCAGACTTTCCCCGACGTTAAAAGATCGCCCAAATGAGCCAAGCCGACCAGCCCGCAGCAAAATTTTCCAATCCAACCCTGTTGAAGTTTTTCCCCTTCCTGCGCTGGTTTCCGCTGCGGGGCGATACGATCAAGGCCGACCTGATGGCCGGGATTACCGTGGCGCTGATCCTGATTCCGCAATCCATGGCTTATGCCCAACTGGCAGGTATGCCAGCCTACTATGGCCTGTACGCGGCTTTCCTGCCGGGCATCGTGGCCGCTATGTGGGGGTCTTCCGCGCAACTCGCGACCGGGCCGGTGGCCGTCGCTTCGCTGCTGACCGCTTCCGCGCTGGCGCCGCTCGCGGCCACGGCTTCCGAGCAGTTCATCGCGCTGGCGATTCTGTTGACGCTGCTGGTGGGCATCATCCAGTTGGCGCTGGGGGTTTTCAAGCTGGGCGTGATCGTCAACTTTTTGTCGCACCCGGTCATCGTCGGTTTTACCAATGCGGCGGCGATCATCATCGGACTGTCCCAGCTCAACAAGATCATCGGCGTCTCCATGGGGCGCAGTGAGCATTTCATCCCGGATATCTGGGGCGTCATCATGCAGGTTGGCGACACGCATATTCCTACCCTGCTGATGGGGCTAAGCGCCATCCTGATCATGTGGAGCGTAAAAAAATTCGCCCCCAAGCTGCCCGGCGTGCTGATTGCCGTCGCGCTCACCACGCTGGTGAGCTGGGCGATCGGCTTCGAGCAGAACAGCAAGGCCAGCATCGCCGAGATAGCCAATCCTGAATATCGCGCTGCCGCCGAAACCCATAATCAATCGCAGATTCGCGCCGAAGAGTTAAACAAAAAGCTGACTGAAGCCTCAAGCAAACTGGGCGCGCTGGAGAAAGACGCGCACGGCGAGGGCAGCCAGCAAATCGCGACGCTGAAATACGAGATCGATCTGTTCAAGCTGCAACTGGACAACGCCGAGGAGGCCAACAACAAGCGCAAGCGCATGTTGCGCAAGCTGGTTCTGGAACGCGTGCCGGGCGTCGATGGCCAGCCGGACAAGCTTTATCTGGCAGGCGAAACGCCGCCAGGCGCAAAAACCGATGGCCATCACTGGCGCGTCAAGAAAATCAGGGATGGCGAACTGGCGCTGGTCGGCGGCGGCGAAGTGGTCGGCAATGTGCCTTCCGGCCTGCCTTCTCTGGCCATGCCAAAATTTAGCTGGGACATGGTTTCCGCGCTGATTTCCAGCGCCCTGATCATTTCGCTGGTGGCTTTCATGGAAGCCATTTCCATCGCCAAGGCCATGGCCGCCAAAACCAAGGATCGGATCGACCCCAACCAGGAATTGATCGGGCAGGGTCTAGGCAACATCGTCGGCAGTTTCAGCCAGGCTTATCCCGGCTCCGGCTCCTTCTCGCGCTCGGCGGTCAACCTCAATTCCGGCGCAAAAACCGGCATGTCGTCGGTATTTACCGGGCTGATCGTTCTGGTCGCCCTGCTGTTCCTGACCCCGCTGCTGTATCACCTGCCGCAGGCGGTATTGGCCGCCATCATCATGATGGCTGTGGTGGGGCTGGTCAATTTCAAGGCAATCAAACATGCCTGGCACGCGCACAAGCACGATGGCATTGCCGCCATGGTGACTTTTGTCGCCACGCTGGCCTTCGCGCCACATCTTGACAGCGGGATCATGGTTGGCGCGGGTCTGGCCATCGTGCTCTATCTCTACCGCACCATGTCGCCGCGCGTCGCCATTCTGGGGCGCTACTCCGACGGCACCCTGCGCGATGTCAAGGTCAACAACCTGCCGACCAGCGAACATGTCATCGCCATGCGTTTTGACGGCTCGCTGTATTTCGCCAATACGTCCTACTTTGAAGACACGGTGCTGGAAGCTGCGGCCAACTCGCCCAAGGCCAAATTCCTGCTGGTCGTCAGCGACGCCATCAACCAGTTGGACGCATCCGGCGAGGAAGTCATCCACCATCTGGTTGATCGACTCAAGTCCAACGGCGTGACCGTGGTCTTCAGCGGCCTGAAAAAACAGGTGCTGGATGTCATGCGCCATACCGGCCTGTTTGACGCCATCGGTGTTGAAAATATCTTCGCCAATGAAGACATGGCGCTGGAAAGCATCTACCAGCGTCTGAGCGAAACCGGTATCGATGTTTCAGGCGATTTCTGCCTGATCGGAAAACAAACCGCCAACGCAGCAGCCTGATAACATTCAACCTGAATTCCTCTGTTGACTATCTATGCGCTGTTTATTCAGTGCGTTACGCCATTATTGTAGGTGCGAATTTACTTGTGCCCAGCACTATCGGGTATTCGCACATAACCGATTGATTGTGCGAATAAATTCGCACCTACGGATGTACTAAAAGAGGGAAATAGGTTCAAACCCCATGTTAAGAGTTCTTCTACTCATCCCGGTTCTGGGCGCAGTGCTGATTGCGCTGCTGCCCGGCAATAGCCCGCGCCTGATCCGCTTTGTGGCGCTACTGGTAGCCGGGTCAGCGCTCGGCCTGGCCTGGAGTTTGACCGGCCAGTTCGACCCTGCCGTCAGCGGCATCCAGCTTTACGAGACGCATGTCTGGAACCCGCGCCTGGGCAGCACTTTTTCTCTCGGGGTTGACGGCATATCCTTCCCCATGGTCTTGCTGGCGACACTGCTGAGCTTGATCGCCGTGCTCGCCTCCGGCTCCATCACCAAGCAGATCAGGGCTTACTACCTGCTCCTGCTGCTGCTTGAATCAGCCATTCTGGGCGTGTTCATGGCGCGCGACTGGTCGCTGTTCTATGTTTTCTGGGAACTCACCCTGCTTCCGCTGTTCTTCCTGATCGACCGTTGGGGCAGCGCGAACCGCCACCGCGCCGCGCTCAATTTCGTGCTCTATACCATGGGCGGCTCGGTGTTCATGCTGGTCGCCCTGCTGCTGCTCTATGACGCCAACCCCGGCCATAGTTTTGGCATGGCCTCCATCGCCCAGGGCGCGAGCGGGCTTTCCAAGGAAGCCCAGATCATGATTTTTCTCGGATTGCTGATTGGTTTTGGCGTCAAAATGCCGATTTTTCCGCTGCACGGCTGGTTGCCCCTGGCTCACGTCGAAGCGCCCAGCCCGGTCTCCATTCTGCTCTCCGGCATCTTGTTGAAAATGGGCGCGTATGGGCTGATTCGCGCTGTCGAAATGCTTCCGCTTGCCGCCCATGCCATGCAGAGCAGTCTGGCCGCGCTGGCCATGATCAGCATGATCTATGGCGGCGTGCTGGCCTGGCGTGAGCGCGACATGAAGCGCATGGTGGCCTATTCTTCCTTATCGCACATGGGCGTCGTCCTGCTCGGCATTGCCACGCTCAACGTCGCCGGCATGACGGGCGCGGTCATGCAGATGGTCGCGCATGGACTGGTGGCCGGTTCCCTGTTCCTGCTGATCGGCCTGCTGTATGAGCGCACCCATACCCGCGACATCAACGACTATAGCTCGCTGGTTCAGGTCATGCCGCGCTTTGCCTTTTTCACCGTGCTGGCGATGGTCGCAGCGGTCGGCTTCCCCGGAACGGCGGGATTCGTCGCCGAGATTCATGTTCTGGTCGGCGGCTTTGCCAACTGGAGCGGCTGGATGCTGACGCTTTCCATCAGTGTCCTCATCAGCGCAGCCTATGCTTTCCGAACCATTGCTCGCCTGTTTACCGGCCCAGTGCGCGAGGATATGCGCCATATTCCCGACCTCACGCGCACCGAATTCGCCGCAGTCAGTGTGCTGGGTGGCGGCATTCTGCTGCTTGGCATCTTCCCCGCCCCCCTCTTGGGCATGATGTCCAGCACCGTTAAAAATCTGGTCAAGACCTTCAGCTAACATGCATTCAGAAACCCAGCCCACCGACATCCGCAGCCGCCTGCTCGAACTGATTCACCACTTCGAGCATGTCCTGCCCTCGCAAGGCCCGATCCAGGATTTCGTGCATCACAACACCTTGCACGGCTACCAACACCTGCCCTTCGATCAAGCGCTGACTGCCTCGCGCAAGCTGACTGGCGCACAGGGCTACCTGCCTGAAGCCCGCTTCCGCGCTTACTTCAAGCAGGGGCGGATCACGCGCGATGACCTTGTGTATGCGCTGGATAGCGTGGAATTTGCTCGCGCGGGGGAAACCTTGCCGGACACCCCATTATTCCGCCGTGACATACTGCTGCCCTCGCTCATCCACGGGTTTGGCCGCCTTTCCCGCACTCAGCTCAAATGGCAGATAGAAGAACTGCGCGCGCTGGAACGCTTTCAAGCTTCTGCCGATGCAAAGGCGCGCGCGCGCTTGCTGGCGACATCTGGCGTGGCGGGCGAAACGGCGGCGCTGGCCGATTTATGGCTGGCCTGCCTGGAAACGCTGGAACTGGAACAGGAACTGCGCCACCCCGAAGACCTGCTCAACCCCAGGCCGGATCACATCGAGGCCATGGCGGCTGAAATCGCCGCCGAAACGCATGGCGACGAAGACGGCTCACATGCCGCCCGCCTGATCCACAAGGACGCAGCCTCTTTGCTCGACCGCCTGCTGGAACAGGTCGGCTCGCAGTGGACGCTGCGCGGCCTGCTGCTGTCCTTGACCGGCGAAGACATTCTGGATGACATCCGCCCGTTGCTGATCCGCCACCTCGCCGCGCATCTCGATCAGGGCATGGCGGCCTGGCACAACCCGGATCGCGCCCGTGGCTTCTACGCCGCCTGGAAAGCCAGCGCCGAACACGATCCGGCCTGGCTGCTCAACGACATGTCGGACTGGCATACTTTCTTCGACCGCTTGCAGGACGATCCGCTCGACACCATCATTCAGGAACTCCGCCTGCTCGGCCTGCCGGAAGAACGCTGGGAAGGCTATCTGGAGCGCCTGGCGCTGGAACTGCCCGGCTGGTCCGGCCAGACCCTGTGGCGACACAATCACCCCGGCTATGGCGGCCTCTCCACCCCGGTCAACATGCTGGATTACCTGGCCGTGCGCCTGGCGCTCGAACACCTTTTTGCCCTGCGCCTGTGCAAGCGCTACTGGCGCGTCGAGCCTACGCTTTCCGGGCTGCGCTGGCACTTCCGCCACCTGCCCGCCGAGTTGATGGTGCGCCACGCGCTGTTTGAAGGCCGCCTGCCGGAATACCTCATCAGCTTTTCCGAGCAACTGACCCGCGAAGCGCCTAACCGCAAGGAAAACACCCATGACGAAGGCTGGCAGATCATGGCGCAACTGCTGTGGAGCTGGCGTCAGACGCCCTCCGGCGACCGCCGCGCCAATGCCAGCGTGGGTGGCTCTGCCTGGCCGCTGTATTGCCTGTGCCAGCACCTCGGTCTGGCTGCGCCCGATGTTCGCCGCATGGGGCATGAAGGGGTTTCAGCGCTGTTGGATACATTGACCCAGCTCGACCCGGATCAGCGCGGCCATGTCTGGCTGCTGGCCTACGAGCGCCATTACCGCGAGGAAATTTTCAACGCGCTGGCAGCCAACCACGGGCGTGGCTCCTGGCCGACACGCGAGCAGCGGCCAGAAGCGCAACTGGTGTTCTGCATGGATGATCGCGAGGAAGGAACGCGCCGCCTGCTGGAGGAAATCAACCCGCGCCTGGAAACCCTGGGCGCAGCCGCCCACTTTGGCATTTTCATGAACTGGCGCGGGCTGGACGATAGCGCTGTCACGCCGCTATGCCCGATCGTGCCGGTAGTCATCATTCCATCGCACGAAATATGCGAAGTCGAACAGGCCGGACTGGAACAGCAGCGCAGCGAGCACGACCGCAGCTTCAAGCGCCGCATGCGCTGGACTAGAAGCCTGCATCAGGAAACCCGCCGGGGGCTGATTTTTCCCGCGCTCCTGAGCGCAGCCGCAGCCCCGGCCACGCTGGCCATGCTGGGCGGCAAACTGCTCGCGCCCGCCATGCTCGCCCGCTGGGGTAAAAAAATAGCGAGCGCTTTCGATGGCAAGGTCGCCACCCAGGTCGCGTTCAGCGCCCCAAACGACAGCCCTGCCGCCTCGCCGGAATCGCCCCGCCATGGCTTCACCGACGCAGAACAGGCCGAGCGGATTTTCAATTTCCTGCGCAGCATGGGTCTGACCAGCGGATTTTCGCCGCTGGTAGTGATCGTCGGGCACGGCTCCGATAGCCTGAACAATCCGCATCTCTCCGCCTACAATTGCGGCGCCTGCTCCGGCAACCACAGCGGCCCCAACGCGCGGGTCTTCGCGGCCATTTGCAACCGCCCGGAGATCCGCGCCCTGCTTGCCGATCGGGGCATCGCCATGCCACAGGATAGCTGGTTCATCGGCGCGGAACACAACACCTGCGACGACATCGTGACCTGGTACGACATTGAGAAAATCCCCGCAGCGCTGCGCCCGGCTTATGCCAAACTCGCCGCCGAAGTCGATCAGGCAACCCGGCAACACGCCCAGGAGCGCTGCCGCCGCTTCGCCTCCGCCCCCAACAAACCCAGCCGACAAGCGGCCTGGCGGCACATTCAGAATCGCCGTCACGACTTCTCCCAGGCCAGGCCGGAATTGGGTCACGCAACCAATGCCTGCGCCTTCATCGGACGCCGCACCATGAGCCAGGGGGCGTTTTTCGACCGCCGGGCATTCCTGATTTCCTATGACCCGAACAATGACCCGGAAGGCTTGATTCTGGAGCGCCACCTGTTGATCAATGGCCCGGTCGGCTCCGGCATTTCGCTGGAATATTATTTTTCCATGGTGGATAACGAGGTTTACGGTTGCAGCACCAAGGTCATGCATAACGTCTCCGGCTTGCTCGGCGTCATGGAAGGCGCGGCATCCGATTTGCGTACCGGCCTGCCCCTCCAGATGATAGAAATTCACGAAGCCATGCGCCTGCTGGTGGTCGTGGAAGCCAAAATCGACCTGATTACCGCCATTTACATGCGCCAACCCGCCTTGCAGGAACTGGTCGGCAACGGCTGGGTCGTAGTCGCGGCCAAAGACCCGGACAGCGATGACATCCAGCTCTTCGACCCGGCACGCGGCTGGCTGCCCTGGCAAGGCGAGGCCTCCCCGCCGACCGTGGGCTGTTCGCATGACTGGTTCAACGGCAAACGCGAGCCGCTCTCGCCCGCGCTGCTGACTGGCATACCCAAAGAGCCAACATATGCACACCCCATTTAACAGCTTGATTGCCAATGGAAAAGATGGAATATCCAGCGCCCTCCCCTTCAAGGGGAGGGTTGGGGAGGGGATGGGGTTGAAGCCGCCGCCATGTTGTAACTTGTTGATTTTACGCGCGCCAACTTTACCCCATCCCCCTCCCAACCTCCCCCTTGAAGGGGGAGGAGTTATTGCCTCCGACTTGTGCGCATGCGTTAGCCCAAAGTACCCTGAAGGGCATACCCGATAATGCTAGGCACAAGTAAAGAAGAAATGGAGACAGCAGCATGAACCTGGAAAACATCACGGATCTGGTCTGCGGTTCCCCATGGGAACTGGTCTGGCTCGCCCCCCTGCTCCCCCTCCTCGCTGCGGCGGGCATTGCGCTGCGTATGCTTCTAGGCCATGACAAGGGCGATCTCGCGGAGCCTCTGACAGCCAGGCTGGCTGTGCTGGCCGCTTTCCTGTCGCTCCTGGTTTTGCTGCGAATCGATCTGGCCGTGCTGCAATCCGGCCTGCCGGGACAGGTTCGCACTGCCGACTGGCTCTCCAGCGGCTCCATGTCGATTGCAGTCAGTTTCACGCTCGATGCGCTGTCGCTGGCTTTTGCCACGCTGGTCGCGCTGATTTCGACCCTGACGCTGATGTTTTCGCGCAGCTACCTGCACCGCGAAATCGGCTTCCACCGCTTTTTCATGGCCATGAGCCTGTTTGTTTCCGGCATGTTGCTGATTGTGCTGGCGGGTAATGTGGTGCTGGCTTTCGTCGGTTGGGAGCTGGCTGGCGTCAGTTCCTGGATGCTGATCGGCTATGCCTACCAACGCCCAACCGCAACCGGCAATGCCTTGCGCGCCATCCTCTCCAACCGGGTAGGCGATGCCGGCTTCATGCTCGGCATTTCGCTGGCGCTGATCTGGCTGGGTTCGGTGGAGTGGTCGGCCATTCTGCAAACCCAACACATGGGCACGCTGTCATCCGGCCTGCTGGCGCTGGGCTTCGTGGTTGCCGCGCTGGCCAAATCCGGCCAGATTCCCTTTTCGCCCTGGATCGCCCGCGCGCTGGAAGGCCCGACGCCCTCCTCCGCCATTTTCTATGGCGCGCTGATGGTTCATGCAGGCGTCTATCTGCTGATCCGCCTGGAGCCCTTGCTGCGCCATGCACCCGCCCTGATGTCGCTGATTGCCATCATCGGCCTGCTGACCGCGCTGTATGGCTATTTCAGCGGGCTGACCCAGACCGATGTCAAAAGCGCGCTGATGTTCGCCACTACCACCCAGGTCGGGCTGATGTTCTTCGCCTGCGGGATGGGCTGGTTCACGCTCGCCGCCTGGCACATGGGGCTGCACGCCAGTTGGCGCGCCTGGCAATTCCTTGCATCCCCGGCTTACATGCACCTGATCGGCAACTCGACTCGCCCCGCGCCAGCCTGGCTGCGCAACAAAACCCGCTTCTATACCGCCGCCCTGCAACGCTTCTGGCTGGAAAACCTGGGCGATGCGCTGCTGGTGCGCCCCACCCAGCAACTGGCGCGCGATGTCAGAAATCTGGACGACAACATCGTCAGCCGTCTGGTCGGCATGCCCAAATCGGCAGTCGTTCCCGCTTTCATCCGCGCCAGCGGCGAGGACATGAATCGGGATCAGACCGCGCGCGGCAGCGGCCTGGCAGGGTCTTTTCTGCAATGGGTCGCGCAGAAACTGCACGATTTCGAATCCCGACTGCTGTTTCAGGGCAATGACGGCCATCTCTCCCGCATCCTGGCTCAAGTGGGCGAATACCTGCTGGCAGTCGAAGGCCTGCTGACCCAACCACGCTACATGTTGATGCTGGTCATGGCGACTCTGGTGGTGATTTTATGATCCTGAAAACTTTTTTTGTAGGTGCGAATTTACTTGTGCCCGTTTTGTGGGTATTCGCACAATCAACTGGTTGTGTGCGAATAAATTCGCACCTACAGTCTTGCCTGAGGTTTTCAGGATGATACCAGCCTCCGAACTTGCCTGGTCGCAGCAGGCCGCTTATCCCATTCTGGCGACACTGCAAATCTTGCCGCTAGTGGGGGCGGCGCTGTTGCTCTATCTCGGCGAACGCAGCATTTCCACTTTCATTGGCCGTGGCATCGCCATTCTGGAAATGTGGCTGGCGATTGACTTGTACCGTACATTTGAAAGCGGTCGCAGCGGCTTTCAACTCGCCGAAAAATTCGTCATTTTCGACCCGCTGGCCTACCACGCCGCCGCCGATGGCATCACCGTGCTGTTCGTGCTGCTCAGCGCGCTGATCGTGCTCCTGCTTACGCTCTACAGCATGGTGCGCGGCCTGCCTGAACCGGGGCGCTTGCTGGCCAGTATTCTGGCGGTGGAGGGCGTGCTGATGTCGCTGCTGGTCAGCACCAACCTGCTGTGGTTTGTGCTGGCGTCAGCCGTCGAAATCGCGCTGGTGGGCTACCTGCTCTGGCACTGGGCTACCTCGCCGGAAAAAGACATGATGCTGACGCGTTTCTACCAGTTTCAGGGCGCTGGCATTCTACTGCTGCTGCTGGGTACCATTCTGCTGGGCTGGGTTCATGCCGAAGCCTCCGGGGGAGACTGGAGTTTCGACCTGACGGCGTTGCTCGGCATGAGCATCAGCCCGGCCATTGCCTCGGTGATCTTTTTCCTGCTGTTTTACGGCATGGGCATTCGCACCCCGATTTTCCCTCTGCACGGCTGGCTGCCGCTGGTTGCCCAGCATGGCAATGTCGCCATCGCGCCGGTTCTGCTGCTCGCCATCAAGGTGGGTATCTACGGCATGGTGCGCTTTGTCTTCCCGATCTTGCCTGAAGCCGTGGCGCACTGGCATAGCTTCGTCGTGGCCGTTGCCGCAGCGGGGGTGTTCTATGCCGCCTTTCTGGCTTTCCTCCAGCGCGATTTGCGCACGCTCATGGCCTACGCGGTCATCAGCCATACCAGCCTGCTGATATTCGGCCTGTTTTCTCTCCATGCCGAGGGCTTTCAGGGCAGCATTTTGCTGGCAGCCAACTTTGGACTGGCGATGACGGTCATGATTTTCGTCGTCGGCCTGGTTTACCGCCGCACGCGCACCACCATGCTGGATCAGCTCGGCGGCTTGTTCGACCGCATTCCCTTCATCGGCGGCGCTTTCCTGCTGGGCGGCCTGGCCATCGTGGGGATGCCCGGCACGCCCGGATTCGATGCCGCGCATCTGGTAATGGAAGCCTCCATCGACCGCCTGGGCGCCTTGCTGACGGTTGCCGTCGCGCTCGGCAACGTACTCGCCGCAGGCTTTTTGCTCTGGGCGTTTCAACGCGCCTTCCTCGCCCCGCGCAGCGATAAGGCCAAATCCCAAACCGGCAAAGTCGAGCGCACCTTGCCCATGGAATACCTGGTCATCGGCAGCGCCGTTGGCGTGCTGCTGGTTTCCGGTTTTTACATGGAACCCTGGATGAAACTGGTCGAAGTACCGCTCCATGCCTTGTCTGAAAGATTTCACCCATGAACCTAGAAAACTCATTTAACCACGGGGAACACGGGGAGCACGGGGCTAAATCAATACGTTACATGATTTCCATCTATCACCCATTGGGTGAGACATATCAAGTTCAAAATCCCTTGGTATTCCCCGTGCACCCCGTGTTCCCCGTGGTTCAAAAGAGGTTTTTAGGATGATTCAACAATTGCCTCTACTCAGCCTGCTTTTCCTCACCCTGCCGCTGGGCGCTGCGCTGGCATGGCTGTTGCCGCGCCCGGAATGGGCGAAACGCATCGCGCTCGGGACAGCACTGATCGACTTGTGCATCTCGCTCCTGATTGTTTTCCGTTTCGATCCAAGCCAGTCCGGCTTCCAGATGGTGGAGCAGGCGAACTGGATACCCACGCTCAATATCCAGTATCTGGTCGGCGTGGACGGTATTTCCCTGCTCTTCTTGCCGCTCACGGTTTTGCTGTTCATCGGCGTGATCCTGTCTTCCTGGAATACGGTCACAACCTTGCCGCGCCTGTATTACAGCCTGCTGCTGGTACTGGAAACCGCAACGCTGGGCATTTTCTGTTCGCTCGACACCATGCTGTTTTTCCTCTTCTGGGAACTGTCGCTGATTCCGATCTATTTCCTTATCAGCCTGTGGGGCAGCGGCCCGAATCGCCGCTATGCCGCCATGAAATACATCATGGTCATGGTCGCAGGCGGCGTGCCGCTGCTGTTCGGCTTCCTGCTGCTCGCCTTCGGCCATGCCCAGAGCGGCGGCAATCTGGTATTCGACCTCCCGACGCTACTGGCGACGGCGATGCCAGCCAAGCTGCAAATCGCGGTTTTCCTGCTGCTGCTGCTTGGTTTTGCCGTCAAGGTGCCGCTGTTCCCGCTGCACACCTGGCTACCGCTGGCCGCCATGGAAGGCCCCGCCGCTGTCACCGCCATGCTGGTCGGCATCAAGCTCGGCGCTTACGGCCTGATCCGTTTCGCCATACCGCTGGCGCCAGAGGCCGCGCATTCCCTGCACTGGATGCTGGCGGCGCTCGGCGCATTCAGCGTGATGTATGGCGCAGTCGCCGCCCTGGCGCAAACCAACCTGCGCCGCATGTTGGCTTACGCCAGCCTGTCGCACGTCGGCCTGGTCGTCATGGGGCTGGCCTCGCTGGATCTACAGGGTTTGCAAGGCTCTGTCCTGCAACTGCTGACCTTCACCCTTGCCTCCGGCGGCGGATTTTTGCTCATTAGCGCCTTGCAGCATCGGGTCGGCTCGACCGACATCCTCAGCCTCGGCGGCGCGGCGCGTTCGATGCCCATGCTGGCCAGCTTTTTCCTGCTGTTCGGGTTGGCTGGCATGGGTATGCCGGGCACCAGCGGATTCCCGGCGGAATTGCTGATCCTGGTCTCCGCTTTCGGGCATCACGCCGGTGCTGCGCTGGCCGCGCTCTTTGCCATGGTGCTCGGCACAGCCTACTTTCTCAGCATGTACCGCCGCGCTTTTTTCGGTCCAGCGCACAACCCGGTCATCCAGGACGCGATGGATCTGCGCCCCAGAGAACTGGCTGTGACGCTGATTTTCGCCTGCCTCATTCTGGCGGGCGGATTTTTTCCATCCGTCATTCTGGATGTCATCCAGCCCGCAGGCGAGGCATGGGTCATGAGGATAAAATAATCCTTAACAAGCCTGCATGCGCGATCATGGGGGTGCTGATGGCTATCGCCGCCCGTGATGACACGGATAACCGGGCAAACCATTGCGCGGTTCAGGCATTCACCCTGTCGTAGAACCTCGCTCTGAAAAGCAGCCGTTTTTTTGCGGCATCATCGCTGTCCACGAGTTTTTCCCGGGTGTGAAGCACGTTGTTTGATATCAGGCCCATGCCGGATTCCAGCCGACCTTCGATGACATGCTCGGATTCATCCGAAATCAGGGATTCCAGCACTTTTCTGGCGGCTGTGATGTCGCCATCTTCAGACCAAGCCATGTCCATTTTCCTGAATGAGAAACGATGGCACAGATGGCCATCAGTATTTATCCAGAAAACTTTTCCGCCCAGGTGTTCGCTGATTTCGCCAGTAGCCGGGTTCTTGTATTTGAAGCAGTTCTTGTTCATCAAGATGTCCAGGGCGTCGGGATCTTTGTCGCGCAGGTGGATGTACAGCACTTCGTTATCCAGAACCTTGTTGCTTCCTCCCTCAACGGCGGGGCGCTTGCACAGCAGAAATAGCGCCTGAATGGTTTTGTCCGAGCCGTAATAAGTGGCGTCAGTGTGCCAGTTGACGTGCCGGGTGCTAAAAGGGATGGCTCTGTTCAATATGCCTGAATCGGTCAATTCGTCGGACTGCGTGTGCCGAGAAGATTTATCTGTGTTGGCGACGCCGAGCTGTTTTCCCAGCGCCAGCAGGGAACTCATTTCCAGCTCGGCAGCACCGGCGGTGTAAACGCACATGTTGGCCCGCTCTACCGTTTCCAGTATCTTGCTTCTTTCAGCAGGGGTAATGGCGGCCATGTTGCCTAATTCAACGGCCAGCCCGCCGACATCTTTTGGGTAGGCCGCCAGCTTTTCGTCACGCCATTTCAGGTAATCTTCTTTTGAATCCAGATTGAATCGGTTGGGGTATTTCACGTTCCAGCGTTTCATGATGTGCCTTGAAAATAATTGAATACAGACTTAACGCTGCGTATCTGTTGGCTAAAACGAGATAAACAGAGATTGATGTCTTATATATCAAAGCACAGGGAGTTAAGCAACTCCCATAACGGGTAACGAGCAAATCACGCCTTATTTGACGGTGTATCCGCGCCCCTCAAGGCACGCGGCGCGCGCATTTCCAAACGATGCTTGTTGCTGCTGTGTCGCTGCCTGCTGTTGCTGCTGCCCCTGTTGCGCAGCACTGGCATTTTGTCGGCGGCTTTGCCCGCGGGCGGCAACCGCACCCGCCGCTGCACCAGCGCCTGCATCCCCGCCTACAACTTCACCCACCACTGCGCCGCGAACCGCACCTCGTGCGCCAGCACCAGGCGTCGTCCCTGTTGCCGTGGTTGGCGGCTTGGCTGCCGCTTGCTGCACTGGCTTCGCGGGATCGAAACCGCTTTGCTGGACCGCCCACGAATAGCAGGCAGCTTCATCACTCTTCTGCTGATCCGGCGATTGTCCCTTGGCGGGATAAACAAATTCCTGTGCGCCTGCGTCCGAGATCAGGCCGACGCCCAAGGCGAACATGCAAAGGGTTTTACGTATCATGATTATGTCCTCGTATAAAAATACTGACCCAGGTCAACTGGGCAATCAATTCAGGTCGTCGTTCTTGAAGTACTTCGTGCCCTTGATCGTGGCCTCCAGCGCAAGACCTTTGTCGGTGATCTGATAAACCCAGACCCCTGGAGAAACTGCGACTGCACCTTGCAATGACACACCTTTGTCATCACCAATTGCTGCTGCTGTCGTCTGGGCAGTTGCCTCCCAACCAGTATTGATGAAGGTATTCAGCGCCTGCTGGTTCTGGAAGACAAAGACCAGCTTGAATTTCTTGATGCCCATTCCCAAGCCAGCCTGTACCTCCACCATTTTCATGAAGGTTTCCTTTTTTGTGGCCTGCTCCACAACCATGCCGTGACCTGTGCCGCCACCGGCAAACAGGATTTTCATGCCAAAGTTGCTGAACACGGCATAGCCGACGGCGGCCCCGACCGCCTTTCTTGCCGATGGCTGTACCTTGTAGAGCTTGGTCAGTATTTCCTTCGAGGTTTTCCGGATTTCGGCGCGTTGCGCCTCTTTGTCGGATGCGGCGAATGTCGACCCAGCGCCCATTAGCAAAATAGCCAAGCCCAGCGCCCCGATCAATCTGTAAGCATTCATGTCAAATATTCTCCTCATTCGAAGCGTCAATTTTGTGCTCAAATCATCTCCAACGCACGCGAACCCCAGTTCAGTACGGCGGTGTCGATATGCATTTTATCGGCCAGGCTGGGGAAATCATTGCGGATAACTTCGGCTGCGAACTCGGAGAGGAAGCGCGACTTCAGCTCAGCGCGTGCCTTGTCGACGCCGATTTCGGCGTAGGGGGCTGAACTGAGCAGCAGAAATCCATCATCCGGTATGCGTCCGGCCTTCATGTTGCTTTCGATGATCCCGGCAGCCTTGCGGATCGGGTCATCCAGGTTCGGGCTGTAGGGCCCGATGATGAGCGCCAGGTTGGGGGTGTGCATGAAATCGAAGCCACGCCCGAGGCAGATCATCCATTCACGATGTTCGATATTCAAGGCTCGCTGGGTTTGTCTCATTTGCGAAACATGCGCCATATTGCCGAGCAATAGCGGCAGAATATCCTGCCGGACCTGATCTGGCATATCTGGAAACAGGCTACCCAGTCTGCGACCCAGGGTATGTGTTTGCTGTGAATCCAGCGTCGCGACTTCCAGCGTATCGCCGTTAATGCCGTGCAGAATGATCGCGTCCTCGTCGGTTTCAAACCCGCAGACCACCGGGTAAACCGTACCATGCCCACGGCCAAACACATGCTCGACCTGCTCCTTGATGGCGTAAGTGTGCGCAATCGCCGCATCGGTGTCGTAGCAGAACCCGGCGCAGCCGCGATGCTTGTCACCCTTGGAGAAGTGATAAGTAATCAGCATCAATACGCGGCGTCCACGCGAAACGACGCCGTGGACATGGTTAGCCAGCACTTCGCCCAGATGCGGCCAGCCAAGATTGAACATGCCGCCGAGGTTCCGGATGGGAGAAATAATCCCTGGCGGAGTCTGGGTGGCGACCGGGATATTGATGCGGCCATCCATGCACTTGAGAACGATGATGTCCGTTGGGTGCTCGGCCAGATAGCGCTCCCGCGCCAGGTACGACTCGGGGCTGCAATACGCGGCAGAATGGCTGCGAGCGAGGTTTTGCAGCCATTCCATGCGTTCCGCAATGGGTTTCCCATGAACACTCACAGTTTAGCGCCGTGAAATACCAGGCTGGGCAGGGCTGTTTTACCCTCGCCTTCGATGTGTATGCGCGTGAGTCCGGCATTTTCCACCTGAATCCGGAAAATATGGTCGATAGGCATACCCAGCACATAGGACATGACCATGCGGATGACGCCTGCATGGGCGACGACCAGCACGTGTTCACCTTTATATTCCTTGACCAGAATGTGCCAGACTGCGCTGACTCGTGCTGCGAACTCGGACAAGGGCTCGGCGCCGATGGGGTGGTGATGTAACGGATCACGCCAGAACTTGAGCAGGGATTCTGGATCATGCTCCATCAGCTCTTGCGGTGTTTTGCCTTCCCACTCGCCGAAACCGATTTCCATCAGTCGCTGATCTTCGCTGACGGGGATTCCCAGCTTCTCGGCCAGTGCATGGGAAAAATCGGCACAACGCGAAAGCGGCGAAGTCACAATCCGTTGCCAGGGGCGGTGTTCACCTACCGCTGCCCACATTTGTTCCCAGCCCGCCTCGGTGAGCGGATCATTGCTCTGGCCACGATATTTCTTGCCGCCTACAGGCTCGCCGTGGCGCAGCAGATCGATAGTGGTGATTTTCATGGTGACTCCCTTTTAGTTTGAAATTATTTAGTTTGAAATTAAAACCATTGCATCAGCATCAGAAGAAAAAGCATGCCCAACCACATGAGCAGGGTACGCCATATCAGGTTGGTCGAACTTTCCAGAAAATCTGCATCGGCCTCGGCGCCCTGCCCCAGCTCCTGGCCATTTTCCCCGGTCAACTTCACGCCCATCGCGCCTGCTCCGCTGGCGAGCACAAGCTGTAGCCCTTTGCCCGGCGAGCGGTCGGCCTGGGTACGCCAGCAGTACATGGCATCCTCAAAATTGCCAACCATGGCAAAACTGGTCGCCGATACCCGTAAAGGCAACCATTCCAGCCAATAAAAAATCGAACTTGCCACACTTCCCATTGCCCCGGTGTCCGGCTGATCGTCTTGCGTCCATTCGTCCTTCACGCTTTGTGCCAACCGGTAAAGTACAGCACCCGTCGGCCCCAGCAGGACAAACCAGATCATGGCGCCAAACAGGTACTGATAAGCGCCAAGCAAGGTTTTTTGTATGCCCTGGTTACAGATTTCCGCATCGCTCAGATGCGTCGCCGCAACGCCTGTCCAGAGTTCAAATTGCTGCCGCGCCTTTTCCTGCTCCTGATTTCGCAAAAGTGCTGCAATGCTGGCGGCCTTGCCGGCTGTATCCATGAAACCCATGCACAGGTACAGAACCGCCACGCCCCAAACCCACTCCACCAAAACGCCAAGCCGGGCCAGCAGAAACGTCACCAGCAGCGTTGCCAGCACGAATGGCAGAACGCTCAACCCCCAGACCAACAGGCTGTGGCGCCCATGCCCCGCATTCAGATTTCGCTCCAGAAAGCTGGTATAGCGGCTGAACCATTGGGTCACCCTTGATCCTGCTGGCAAGGGGTAGAAAAACTCCAGCAACAGGGCCGTAAGTAAACAGAAGAAGGTCAAATATTCATTTCCACGCTCAACACTCCGTCTCGATACAACTCGACCGTGGGGAGCTTCAGTTGCATCTGCTTGTCATCCAGATAATCGATGAGGGCGGAATACGCTTTACCCGGCGCCAGCAGCAATTGGGCCTTGACCTCAACGAGCAGAACCTGCCGCGCCGGAATGGTGTCGATCGCCAGCGGCGCTTCAACTTGTACGCCTTCTTCCACCAGGTAGCCGACACGGGCCATGCGATCCCGCTTGGCAGATTCGCGCGGGTCGCTCATGAGCAAGGCGATAGGCGTGCCAGTTTTAACATTCTGCTGCTGCAAGCGCGTGAGGGCTTCCTGCTGTTTTTCAGGTAGTTTTGCGTAATCGCCCTGCTGGGTCAGGTAGGCGTAGCGATAGGGGCCGCGTTGCGTAGTCTCGAAACGCGCCTGACTGAAACCGCCCCACCACCAGAAAATCAGGATCAGAGGCAGAACGAAGGCCAGCAAAAATGGAAGCCATTGTTTTTTCATATAAAAACCATTATTTTAACCACGGGGCGCACGGGGTACACGGGGAAAAACAGGGTGTAACAAGGGTATAGATTTCGCCCATTAGGGATGCCCATACGCAAAATGGTACAAGTGAGATTTTCACAATATTGCTCTTCCCCCGTGTACCCCGTGATCCCCGTGGTTCAAATATGTTTTTGGGTTCACTAAATCACGCCGCCATTTCGCTGCCGTCTGGCCTCGTATAGACAGATGCCCGCTGCAACCGAGACATTCAGGCTTCCAACGCTACCCAGCATCGGGATGCGTACCAGTTCATCGCAGTTTTCTCGCGTCAGACGGCGCAGGCCTTCGCCTTCAGCCCCGAGCACCAGCGCCAGTGGACCGCCCAGCTTGATGCCATGCAGATCTTTTTCGGCTTCGCCCGCCGTCCCGACGACCCAGATTCCCAAGTCCTGAAGCTCTCGTAGCGTGCGGGCCAGGTTCGTGACCGTGATAAAGGGAACGGTTTCGGCTGCACCGGAAGCAACCTTGCGCACCGTCGGATTCAGGCCGACAGCCCTGTCCTTGGGCGCGATGACGGCATGTGCGCCCATGGCGTCCGCCACTCGAAGACAGGCGCCCAGATTATGGGGATCCTGCACGCCATCGAGCACCAGCAGGAGCGCTGGTTCACCCAGGTGTTCCAGTACTCCGTCCAGCGTATGGGGAAGCGCGCGCTCGATCACTCGCGCCACCACGCCCTGATGTCGGTCTGATCCCGCTCGGCGGGTCAATTCGTCTCGACCGACAAGTCGAACCGTCAGTTTCAGCGCCTGCGCCTTGTCAAGCAGATCCTTGGCTCGCGGATCGTGTCGGCCTTCGTCAAACAGGATTTCTTCTACCCGCGAGTGATCTTGCCGGATGCAGCTATTCACGGCATGAAAGCCGTAAACCAGTCTGGTTTTACTTGTCATATGCATTCTCGATCAGGCAGCCCTGGCGAAAGCCAGCCGGTTCTGGTTGTGTCGCTCTACCCATGCTGGAACCTGCCCTGATCGCATGGGCTCGCTGAAATAGAATCCCTGAGCCACATCGCATCCAAGCACTTGCAGCATTTCCAGACTTTCGGCAGTTTCCACGCCCTCGGCTACCACGCGGTAGCCCATATTGTGCGCCAGCGCGATGGTTGAATGAACAATGATGGCGTCAGTCTCGTCGTGGGTCATGTCAATTACGAAAGATTTATCGATCTTGATTTCGCTCGCGGGCAAGCTCTTCAGATAGGCCAGGGATGAATACCCGGTGCCGAAGTCATCAATCGCCAGTTGCAACCCGAGGTCATGCAGTTTCACCAGTATTTCCTGGGCCAGTTTGGGGTTGGTCATCATGCTGGTTTCGGTCACTTCAAGAATGATGCTGGACGCAGGGACATAATGGCTATCCAGAATCTGGCTGATTTCCTGCGGCAAGGTTTCATCACATAGGTTTCGCACTGAAAGATTGACGGCGACATCGATATGAATACCCAGCGATTGCCATTCCTGTTTTTTCGATAGTACGGTGTTCAGCACCCAGAGCGTAATCTGTTTCATGACACCGGCACGTTCTGCGACCGGGATGAAGTCATCAGGGGACACCAGGCCGAGAGTCGGATGATTCCAGCGAACCAGCGCCTCCAGGCCGCAGACCCTGCCGCTGAGCAGATCAATCTTGGGCTGATAGAAGACAAACAATTGCTCGCGCAGATCCGGGCTTTTCAGACTGCTCATGATCGTGAGGCGATCCAGGCTGTGGCGATCCAGCCCAGCTTCATACTGCATGTACCCCTTGCCCTGCCGTTTGGCTTCATACATGGCGATATCGGCGTGTTGCAGCAGGCTGGAAGGTTCCGTTCCATGGACTGGATAGAGGGCAATCCCGATGCTGCCCCCGATGCTCAGACTATGGGTCTCAACATCGAATGGCCGCTCCACCTGTTGCAGTGCATGCTGACAGAAAGCCGTCGGATTTTCAGCACTTTGCCCCTCAAGAACGAAACCGAATTCGTCGCCGCCTAGCCTGCCAAGCATGTCGGAATGGCCGATATAATTCTGCAAACGCGTGGACAACTCTATCAGCAACAAATCGCCAAAGTGGTGGCCAAGCGTATCGTTGACTTCCTTGAAACGGTTGAGATCCATGATCAGAATCGCGCATGGCCGCCGATTCTGTTTGGATCGATCAATTGCCTGGACAATACGCTCCATCAACAACAAGCGGTTAGGCAGCCCAGTCAGTGGGTCATGGTGGGCATGGTGCTTTTCAACCGCCGCCATATGCATCACATACTGAACGCTCAGGCTGCTCATGCGAACCACCGTGACGACAAACATTCCGCCCAGGAAAAAAATACAGGAAACCACCAGTTGAATGACACCAACCGGCTCCTTTAACAACAGGATCGCATAACTGCTATAGCCGCCAACAAAAAACACGACGAACACAAACAGCGTGCGCCAGCCTCCTGGATTGCCAAAATCCCTTTTCAGAAGAAATCGGGCAAAGGAAAACGAACGGATCAATTGCACAATACCGCCCACCACCAGAATCAGCGAAGCGATTTGCAGCAAAGAGATCGATTCGATCATGTCCGCTTACGCGCCTGACGGCTTTTTCGGGCGGCGTTGACGACTGCTTCGTGTAGCGGGTTTATGCTCTGAAACCGGCGCTTTCACCGGCTCACCCGATGGTTTTTTATGACCTTGAGCGCCCCCTGCCCGGCTTGTTGCAGCAGGTTTACGCTCGCCAGAAGCCGCAGGCTTCTGATTTTTCGATGCCGCAGGTTTTTGATTCTCCGCAGCCGCAGGCTTCCGTCTCCGTGATGCGGCAGATTTTTCTACGCTCGAACCGGGAGCCTTATCCAATGACGGTTCACGCACCAGCACAAAATCCACCTTGCTGGTTTCCAGGTCGACACGCGCCACCTTGACCTTCAGGCGGTCTCCCAGCCTGAAACGTGCACCGGTTCGCTCACCCAGCATCTGGTGCTTAGCCATGTTGAAATGGAAATAATCATCGCCAAGATCAGTTACATGCACCAGGCCTTCAGCGTAAATTTCGTCCAGGGCAACAAACACCCCAAAACCCGTTACCCCGCTGATGGTTCCAGTAAAGGTCTCGCCTACCTTGTCCTGCATGAAATAACATTTGAGCCAGTTTTCCACGTCACGTGTGGCTTCGTCTGCCCGCCGCTCGGTTGTGGAGCAGTGCAACCCCAACTCGCTCCATTTGCCCGGCTTGTATTTCTCCTTGTTCAGTACCGCCTTGATTGCGCGGTGCACCAGCAGGTCAGGATAGCGGCGAATCGGTGAAGTGAAATGCGTGTAGTGTTCGTAGGCCAGACCAAAGTGACCCACGTTGTCCGGGCTGTAGATTGCCTGGCGCAAGGAGCGCAGCATGATGGTCTGGATCAGTTGCACATCTGGTCGGTTCTTGATTTTGCCCAGCAGGGTGGCGTAGTCCTTGGCGTGAGGATCATCCCCTCCGCCCAGATCCAGGCCAAATTCAGCCAGAAACTCGCGCACGTTGGCAAGCTTCTCCGGCGTTGGGCCTTCATGGATACGATAGAGCGTCGGATGTTTGTTTTTCTTGAGAAAATCGGAGGCGCACACATTGGCTGCCAGCATGCATTCCTCAATCAGGCGGTGCGCATCATTGCGCACCACTGGGACAATTTTTTCGATTTTGCTTTGGTCATCGAACACCATCATGGTTTCAATCGTTTCAAAATCAATGGCGCCACGTTTGCCACGCGCTTTCAGGAGCACATGGAACAAGGCATAAAGATTCTGGATATGGGGCAGCAGTGCAGAATGATCCTTCGCCTCCTGGCCAGCCGGATTGGACAACATCGCCGCCACCTTGGTGTAGGTCAGGCGAGCATGCGAAAACATGACAGAAGGATAGAATCGGTAACTCTTCATCGAGCCATTAGGGTTGATCGTCATGTCGCAAACCATGCACAAGCGATCTACTTCCGGATTCAGCGAGCACAGACCGTTTGATAATTCTTCTGGCAGCATGGGAATGACGCGACGCGGAAAATACACGGAATTTCCCCGGTTCAAGGCCTCGACATCAAGCGGATTGCCCGGTTCGACATAGTGGCTCACGTCGGCAATCGCCACAATCAAGCGCCATCCCTTGCCCTGCTTTGCGCAATACACGGCGTCATCGAAATCCCTGGCCGTTTCGCCGTCTATCGTCACCAGTGGCAAGTGACGGATATCTTCCCGTCCCTTGAAATCCTTTTTCAACACCTTGGGCTTGAGTTTTTTTGCCGTTTTTGCCACTTCGTCCGGAAAGACCCAAGGCAGGCTGTGCTTGCGCAGGGCGATTTCGATTTCCATGCCAGGGTCAGCATAGTTGCCCAGCACTTCGACCACTTTGCCGATTGGCCGACTGTATTTCGAGGGCTGCTGCACGATTTCTATCATCACCACCTGACCAGCCGATGCACCACGATCCGCACCGGGTTCGATCAAAATTTCCTGGCTGATGCGCTTGTTTTCAGCGGTTACAAACATAATGCCGTGCTCTATGCGCAAGCGCCCAACCACGCGGCTATTCACATGCTCCAATACTTCCACGATGCTCGCTTCAGGGCGACCGCGTCTATCCAGACCAATCTGGCGCGCCATTACCTTGTCGCCATGCAGTACCTTGGCCATTTGCTTGGCTGCCAGAAATAGGTCCGGACTGCCATCCTCGGGGATCATAAACCCGAATCCGTCCGCGTGCCCATGCACCGTTCCCTTGATGAGATCCATCTTGTCGACTACGCAAATTGCATTTTTGCGATTTCGCAAAATCTGCCCATCCCGCTCCATGGCGCGAAGGCGACGGGAAAAAACCTCAGCTTCTTCCGGTTTCAATCCCAATAAGCCACACAACTTCTCATCACTGACCGGAACGCCATGTTCAGCCAGCACCTCCAGGACCAGTTCCCGACTGGGTAAGGGATTTTCATACTGTTGGCGTTCCCGCTCCAAATGGGGATCCTGGAGTTTCGAGGCTTTTTTGGCCGTATTTCTATTTTGATTTGACAAAACTTTCGATTCCTATAAAATTCGCACTTCTTGAAGCCCAGATGGCGGAATTGGTAGACGCGCACGGTTCAGGTCCGTGTGCCGCAAGGTGTGGAGGTTCGAGTCCTCTTCTGGGCACCAAATCGAAAAAGGCAGATTCGTGAGAATCTGCCTTTTTTCATTACTCAAACGGATGCCTTAAAACAATCGTTTCTTCCCGGTCAGGTCCGGTTGAAATGATGTCGATCGGCACACCACAAATATCTTCCAGACGTAGCAGGTAGTTTCGCGCTGCCTGTGGCAGAGCTGTATATTCCTTGACGCCTACCGTACTATCCTTCCAGCCCGGCATGTCTTCATAGATAGGCTCGCAGCGGGAAAGCATTTCTGCTCCCACAGGCAGAATGTCGACCACTTTCCCATCGACATGATAGCCGGTCGCCAAACGAACTGTTTCCATGCCATCCATGACGTCAAGCTTGGTCACGCACAATCCGGTCACGCCGTTGATCTGGATCGAACGCTTCAAAGCAGCCGCATCGAACCAGCCACAACGGCGGGCACGCCCGGTCGTGGCGCCAAATTCATGGCCGCGCTCCGCCATGTGTTTGCCCATCGGGTCCAGTTTATCGACCGCATCGTACAATTCGGTCGGGAAAGGGCCTGAGCCAACTCGCGTGGTATAGGCCTTGGTAATTCCAAGAACATAGTGCAGCATTTGCGGACCAACACCACTACCCGTCGCCGCATTTGAGGCGATGCAGTTACTTGAAGTTACGAAGGGATAGGTGCCATGGTCGATGTCCAGCAACGCGCCTTGAGCGCCTTCAAACAAGATATTTTTTCCGGCTTTGCTGGCGTCAAACAGCATGCGCGGCACATCCGCCACCATCGGCTTGATGCGCTCGGCGATCGTCAGAACATCGTCCAGAGACTTCTGGAAATCGACTGTCTGGGCATTGAAATAATGTTTGAGCACAAAATTGTGGTAGTCGAGAATTTCACCCAGTTTGGCGGCCAGTCGCTCGCGATAGAACAAATCCTGGATGCGAATGCCGCGTCGAGACACTTTGTCTTCATAGGCAGGGCCAATGCCTCGTCCAGTCGTACCGATCTTGCCAGCACCCTTGGCTGCTTCACGCGCTTGATCCAGCGCAACGTGATGCGGCATGATCACCGGGCAGGCTTCTGAGATTTTAAGGCGACTAATGACCGGCACACCGGCCTTTTCGAGCATGTCGACTTCTTCCATCAACGCCCAGGGAGAGACAACTACGCCGTTGCCGATATAGCACTCCACATTCTTGCGCAAGATGCCTGATGGAATCAGGTGCAGCACAGTTTTGGCGCCGTTGATCACCAGCGTATGTCCGGCGTTATGCCCACCTTGAAAGCGCACTACGCCCTGGGCATGATCCGTCAGCCAGTCAACGATTTTGCCTTTGCCCTCATCGCCCCACTGGGTGCCGATTACGACCACGTTTTTTGTCATTTCCCCTACCCCAAAACTAGATTTCTGTTACCAGCCACTCATTGTCACGAAAAATCAGTCGTCGATCACAGCCAAGTTCACCGCGACAAGTGTCGTGGCCTGGCAAATCAACAATAACAACTTCACCCTGATTTCTGAGTGACTCCACTTTTATTTTTAACCTGGCATCCTCGCTCCATGGGGCAAGGATGGCTGGTTGTGCATCGGGCAATTCCAGCGCACGGCACAGAATTCGCAGATCCATGCTGAAACCGGTCGCTGGTCGCGCCCTGCCAAATGCCAGGCCCACCTCGTCATAGCGGCCACCCTTGGCAACCGCATGGGATATTCCTGGCAGATAAATAGAAAACACAACGCCACTGTGGTAATTGTAACCCCGCAACTCGGCAAGGTCGCAGGCAAAACTATCCACCAAGCCGGATACTGACTGGCTCAGCATTTTCAAATCAGACAATGCCTGATGGATTTCAGGGTAGGTCGGCAAGCAGTTTTGCGCCTTTTCCAGAACGTCCATCCCGCCATAAAGTCCCGGCAGTGCCTTGACGGCAGCAAAGGTCACTGCATCGAGATGAACACCCAGTTCGTCTATGGCCGCGACATCTTTTGCCAGCATGGCATGAAACAGCTCGGCTTCGAGCTCGGGCGAGACTTTTCCATGTTCCATCAGCGCCTGGAATATGCCGACATGTCCCATATCCAGATGAACCTTGCCAACGCCAATTGCCTTGAAAGCCTTCAGCATCAGTTGCTGAATCTCGATGTCGCTCTCAATTCCCGCATGTCCAAATAGCTCTGCGCCGATCTGATATGGCTCGCGAGTCTGCATCATGCCTTCCGGCAGGGCGTGCAATACGCTGCTGGCGTAACACAGGCGAACAACGCCGTTTTTATTCAGAAGATGGGCATCGATACGCGCAGCCTGCGGCGTAATATCGGCACGCAGCCCCATCATGCGTCCCGAAAGCTGGTCGACCACCTTGAAGGTTTTGAGGTCCATATCAAGACCTGTACCACTCATCAGGGAAGGCAAATATTCGATCAGCGGGGGAATGACCAGTTGATAGCCATGCACATGGAACAGATCCAGCAGGCGGCGACGGACACCCTCGATCCGCCGGGCGTCCGGGGGCAGGATGTCTTCGATATATTCAGGAAGTAACCAGGTTTGCATAAAATCAATCTAACAGTAGCAGCAACAACAATCCGACCAGAATAGAGCCCAGACCAATGAAACGTAACTGGCCATCGCTCATTTCGATCATCCGGCGAAACGTCTCACGCCAGACCACGGGCGCCACAAATGGCAAGACACCCTCAAACACCAGCATCAAGGCAAACGCAGCCCAAAGATTGACTTGCACCGAGCCCTTTACTTGGTCGCTTTGCTGCCAGTGGACCGCATGTATTTGAAGAAATCGGAGCTGGGGTCAAGCACCATGACATCACTCTTGTTCTTGAAGCTTTGTTTATATGCTTCAAGGCTACGATAGAAGGCATAAAACTCGGGATTTTTGCCATAGGCAGCCGAATAGATGGCGGCGGCTTTGGCATCGCCATCGCCCTTGATTTTTTGTGCGCTGCTGTAGGCCTCAGCCACGATCACTTCACGTTGCTTATCCGCATCGGCGCGAATCTTTTCCGCATCCGCAGAACCTTGCGAACGCAGTTCGTTCGCGACGCCCTTGCGTTCCGCATCCATGCGCTGATAAACCGATTCACTCACTTCCTGTGGCAATTCGACACGCTTGAGGCGCACATCCATCACTTGAACGCCAATTTTTCGCGCATCCAGATCGGCTGACTTGCGCAAAATTTCCATGATGCGATCACGCTCTCCGGACACCACATCGTGCACGGTGCGCTTGCCGAATTCAGCGCGCAAACCATCATTGATGGTCTGCGCCAGCCGGGTAGAAGCCTGAGTCTCATCACCCGCCACGCTGACGAAATACTGCTTGGCATCGACGATGCGCCACTTCACGAAGTAATCGACCAGGACGTTTTTCTTCTCTGACGTGATGAAACGCTCGGACTCCGATGTATCCAAGGTACGCAGACGGGTATCGAAGAGGCGAACATCGTGCAACAGGGGAATTTTCCAATAGAAACCAGGTTCTTTCTTGACCGAAACGATCTCACCCAGTTGCCGAACGATGGCAGTTTGCCATTGATTGACGGTAAACATCGCCAGGCTGGAAAAAATGATCAAGCCAAGCGCGCCGATCATGATGGTGCTGAGGTGTTTTTTCATGGACGAGTCTCCCGCTCGCGACTGCGGAACGCTTCACGGCTCCGGCTGGTATCAACGCTTGGTGTTGGCTCCGGCGCTGCGACTGGCTTGGGCGCATTCGCGTGCTCGGCAGATTGCTGAATGATTTTATCCAGCGGCAAGTACAACATGCTGTTACCACCCTTTTGATCAACCAGCACCTTGCTGGTACTGGAATAAATTTGCTGCATGGCATCCAGATAGAGTCGGTCGCGGGTCACTGCCGGTGACTTGTTGTATTCGGCAACGATCTGCTCGAAACGGGCGGCATCACCAATGGCGCTCGTTTCCACGCGCTGCTTGTAGCCTTCAGCCTCCAGCAACAGGCGGGAGGCCGTGCCGCGCGCCTTGGGAATGACATCGTTGGCATACGCCTGGCCTTCGTTTTTCTGGCGCTCCTTGTCCTGACCCGCCTTGACCGCATCGTCAAAAGACGCCTGTACCTGCTCGGGCGGCTGGGCGTTCTGCATGGTCACCTTGCTGATGATGATGCCGGTCTGGTAATGATCCAGAATTTCCTGCATCAGCTTGGAAGCCTTGGCCGCCACTTCAGCCCGCCCCTCGTTGATGACAAAATCCATCTTGCTTTTGCCGACAATTTCCCGAATCGCCGTTTCTGCGGATTGCAGCACGGACGCATCCGGGTCGCGGTTATTGAACAGGTAGGCTTTGGGATCTTTCAGTGTGTACTGAACGGCAAACTGGATGTCGATGATGTTTTCGTCATCAGTCAGCATCAGCGACTCTTTCAGGACTTTGGTTTTGACCGAATTGCGATAACCGACTTCAACCGTGCGCACCTGCTCCATGTTCACGATTTTGGCGCTCTCGACCGGGAAAGGCATATGCCAGCGCGGGCCGGGCTCAGTGGTCTCCACATACTTGCCGAAACGCATGACCACGCCACGCTCGCCGGCATTGACGATATAGAAACCGCTACCGATCCAGACCAGCAACGCGATCGCAGCGACCACACCCATGCCGCCAAAAGCCTGGCCGGCGGAAGGCATACCGCCGCCGTTGCCACCCTTGCCGCCGAACATGCCACCGAGTTTATCGTTGACCTTGCGCCAGAGCTCGTCCAGATCGGGCGGGCCGCCCACATTCCTGTTGCCGCCAGAATTTTTATTACCCCAGTCGGGATCGTTCCAAGCCATAAATTTATTCTATATGTAAGTTAATCAAGAGGAGATGCGTGTTCATTCTCGGCAGGGACGCTGATAGCCGTGGAATCGAGATCACTCTGCGCCTGCCCATCCGACTTCTGACCCCCCTGTTCGGCCAGTACGGAACGTATCATTTCCATCCCTGCGCCTGTCAGGGCGCTGACATGAATGCGGCAGATTCTACCATACTCGTCTCGCTCCACACCCGGAGGCACGCCTTTGGCATCGATTTTGTTAAAGACGGCGATTTGTGGTGCATTGGCGCCAATCTCGCGCAGTACCGCATTGACTTCATCCATCTGCTGCGCACGGTTCGGGCTGGAAGAATCAACGATATGTAGCAGCAAATCGGCCTCGACCGCCTCGGTCAGTGTTGCCTGAAACGCAGCGACCAAGGTATGGGGCAAATGCTTGATGAAACCCACGGTATCGGAGAGTACAACTTCGCAGCCCTCACCAAGATAAAGCCGCCTTGTGGTCGTATCCAGCGTTGCAAACAACTGGTCGGCTGCATAGGCATTGGCATTCGTCAGGCGATTGAACAGCGTCGACTTTCCCGCGTTGGTGTAACCCACCAGCGAAACAGAGAGGACTTTCCCACGCGCTCGCGCGCGGCGTTGCATCTGATGCTGGCGCTTTAATTTTTCCAGCTTGTCCTTAAGCAACTTGACACGCTTCCCCAGCAAACGCCGGTCAGTCTCAAGCTGCGTCTCGCCCGGACCGCGCAGACCGATGCCGCCCTTTTGACGTTCCAAGTGAGTCCAACCACGAATCAGGCGAGTGGACAAATGTTCGAGCTGAGCAAGCTCAACCTGCAACTTGCCCTCGTGACTGCGGGCGCGCTGAGCGAAAATATCGAGAATTAAAGTCGTTCGGTCGATCACCCGAATCTGCAAACGTTTTTCGAGATTGCGTTGCTGGGCAGCTGAAATTTCGTGATTAAAAATCACCATACCCGCTTCGCTTTCGCGCAAGGCCTCGGCAATTTCCTCGACTTTCCCGCTTCCGGCATACAAGGCAGCATCGGGACGCGAACGCTTACCCTCCACTACCGCCACCGGACGAACACCCGCACTCTCGGTCAGTCGGTGCAACTCTTCCAGGCTATCTTCATAGTCCGGATTGCCGAAATCCAGACTGACCAGCACCGCAGTATCCGAACTGCCGGGCCGTTCAAACATCAATCAGCATCGGCAGGCGGGTCAAACGGGATGGTTACGGGACGGGCTGGCACCACGGTGGAAATGGCATGTTTGTACACCATTTGAGTGACCGTATTCTTGAGCAGGACGACATACTGGTCGAAAGACTCGACCTGACCCTGCAACTTGATACCGTTGACGAGATAAATAGAAACCGGAATATGTTCCTTGCGCAGAATATTCAGGAATGGGTCTTGTAACATTTGCCCTTTAGCGCTCATGTTTTACTCCAGTAGCGTAAGTTGTTATTAGAAAGCTCACTTTAATTGATTCTCAAGGCAATTTCCAGAGCAGTCATTGCCAAATGGGGACAAAATACTCCATTTTCAATGGCTGCTCATGATTTCGACCAGTAAGGCGTTTCCAGCGCCTCACCCAGATCGGCCTCCACCAGGCGGCGACGCACTTCCAGCAGACGTTCTATCAGTTTCGGCTCCAGCTTGCCATAAGCCTCGGCATCCGCATTGCGATTCACCACTACGCCCAGCAGTTCGGTAATCGCATTGCCAATCGAGTTCTGGCTGATCGTCACAATCAGCTTGCCTTCATCATTGCGGTAAATCAGTTGTTTGAAAGCAGGTTGCCAGCGAATCGCATTCGCATACTTTGGATCGCTGATGCAATGATCCCTGACCTTTTTCGCGGTCTTGAGAAAATCGTTGTTGAACAGCAGCACATTCTCGACCGGATCAGGGAAAAACAGATCGGTCAGCATGGGCGCATTGCGCGATGAAACTTGCGAAAAGAAAGTGCGGTAGAAATCGATAAATCCTTTCAACACCAGATCATATTCGTGCCAAAAACGCACATCCTCCAGTTGCGCCACGCCGCCCGGTATTTCCCAGCTCGGCAGGCCATGCGGATACCCCGTCAACGAAAGTCGCGCAGCATCGTCGCTCACCGGACGCAGCACCTCCAGATGGAGCGCCTTGCAAATGAATTCCCGGTACACATCGTGCATGTATTCCTCGAACAGGGAATGTTGCCCGCCATCGGTCAAATTGGGATTTTTCGGATCGGCCACCTTGGCCGCGCGCAGCTCGTCCATGGGAAAAACGATAAAGTGGTTGTGCAGCATGCGGATGCTCGGCACTCCCGGCGAAGTCAGCGGCCAGGTCGCATCCAGGCTCGCCTCACCCGCCAGCACCAGATGCCGCTCGGGATCTGGATACTGCTCCAGCATGTAATCGATGATGATCTGGTTCATGCGGTTCCACACATGCCGGACATTATCCGGCACCTGGGTACGCCTGACCGGGCGACCCAGCGGATTGAGAACCACTTTGGACGTATTGTAGATAATCGACGTATCGAATTCGTTGCTATGTCCCAGCGCCTTGCGATAAAGCAGCAGGTTTTCCGGATTGGACAACAGACCGTTGTTATGCTCCAGATCATCCAGATTTTCGGTGCTGTTGAAAAACTCGTTGGGCTTCATCCCCTCCGGCACATCCAGAGGAATGGGACGAAAAGGCGTGGTAATTTCGCGTGGACCTGACTGCATGCTCTGACCTTCTGGTGATATTTATCGACAAGAACGTCTTTTTACCATAGCTAGTGCTCGTTCAGCAGAAAAAAAACCAATGCCCTCAGAAATGCCACATATGGGAAGCAGGCGTCCACCTGAGCAATGCAAATCAAACAATTTCTGACATGACGCCATCAGCCAGGTGTTTTGTCGCTTTGCCATGGTGGGAGTGGGGCGGCTTATGTTATTTCGAAAGACCCCGTAGTCTGCTATACATGCATGCCCATTGCGATAACAGCCCCAACCCCGAGGCCATAGGGGAGATGGGAAAGTGTGCTTGCAAGAAAGGCATTGGAACCTTGCGGCCCACGCCGCCCGAAAAAGCCCCAGCCGAAAGAGGGCAGAAGAATGAACCAAGGCAGCAATGACGTAGCCAAGCCGAATAGCAGACCACCAAGCAAATGATTGCGGGGAAAGGGCAGCCCTGTAGTTTGGAAAAAGAGTGGATAGGTAAGCGCCACACCGCCACCGCCAACAAGGAAATGGAATGCCCAGCCAGCTTTTACCTCGCGGGGGAATGGCTTGGAGTCGAGGATGTTGGCATGGGCGAATTGCCCGCGCAGCAAGCTCATGAACCAACGGCCAACCAAAGCGATATTTACGCCGCTGGTAATACCTACCTTGGCAGCATAAGTTTCGGTGACATCCATGAGCACAGCACCGACAATGCCGCCAAGAAAAGCCCAAGCCAATATTTCCATCAGTTGCCTCGTGCGGATGAGGGCGTTACGTTACGCTGGTGCGGTGTCAGATCGTGCATAATCACACCATCAATGTGTGGTTCTCAACACCCATCTCCCACCCCACATCAATACTTGCTCCCATACATCTTCCTGCCCCGCCGCCGCTGGGCTCTGGCGTGTTTTTCCTCGGCTTCGGTCATGGGTGCGGGCTTGCGGTCGGCGAAGGGGTTGTGGCCTTGTTTGAACTGCACCCGTAGCGGCGTACCTTCCAGCTCGAACGCGGTGCGGAATACTTTTTCCAGATAGCGTTTGTAGCTGTCGGCGATGCTGGCGACGGCTGTGCCATGCACCACCACCAGCGGCGGGTTGGAGCCGCCCTGGTGGGCGTAGCGCAATTTGGGGCGCAGTGGGCCGTTTTTCGGGGGTTGGTGCTTGTCCGTCGCCGCAATCAGCACGCGCGTCAGTTTTGGCGTAGGCATCTTGGCCATGGCCGCTGCATAGGCAATATCGACGGACTTGAACAAGCCACCGATTCCGCTGCCTTGCAGGGCGGAAATATGGTGAAATTTGGCAAAATCCAGAAATTGCAGCTTGCGCAGCACATCGGTTTTGATCACGTCGCGGCGAGCCGGATCCAGACCGTCCCACTTGTTGACCGCCACCACCAGCGCCCGTCCTGCTTCCAGAATAAACCCGGCGATATGCGCATCCTGCTCGGAAACATCCTGCTGTGCGTCCAGCACCAGCACCACCACATTCGCGTCTTCGATCGCCTGCAGCGTCTTGATGACCGAAAATTTTTCGATCGACTCGAATACCTTGCCGCGCTTGCGTACGCCCGCCGTATCGATGAGCGTGTAATGCTTGTTGTCGCGCTCCAGCTCAAGATAGATACTGTCGCGGGTGGTTCCAGGCTGATCGAATGCGATGACCCTTTCCTCACCCAGCAGGCGGTTGACCAGCGTCGATTTGCCCACGTTGGGGCGTCCCACGATGGCGATCTTCGGATGCCGATCTTCTTCCTCGCTCTCTTCTTCATCTGGCACATAAAAACCGGCAAGCACCAGGTCCATCAGTTCGCGCACGCCTTCGCCATGCGCCGATGAAATCGCCAGCGGATCGCCTAGTCCCAACTCGTGAAATTCCGCCGAAACCACATCGCGGCGCATCCCTTCCGCCTTGTTAACTGCCAGAAAAATCGGCCTGCCTGACTTGCGCAGCTTGTCGGCAATGATTTTGTCATGCGGCGTCAAACCCTGACGGGCATCAACCAGAAACACGATGCAATCGGCCTCATCGACCGCTTGCAAAGTCTGCTTGGCCATTTCATGCAGAATGCCGTCTTTGACAACCGGCTCGAAGCCGCCAGTGTCCACCACCAGATATGGCCGGTCGCCGACTCGGCCATGACCGTAATGGCGGTCCCGCGTCAGGCCAGGCAGGTCAGCCACCAGCGCATCGCGGGTCTTGGTCAGGCGATTAAAAAGTGTTGACTTGCCAACATTGGGGCGTCCAACCAGTACCAGAGTAGGTTTCATTCGACTGCCAATGCGAACAGGCCGCCGTTGCGTGTCTGAACCAGCGCATTCTGGCCCACTAGCAGGGGCGCTGCGCCCACTGCACTACCGTCAGTCTCCGCTCGTCCCAGAAAACTCCCGTCTTCGCGCGACAACAGGTGGACATAGCCCTGAAGGTCAGCGACGATAATTTTTCCATTTTTGACGACTGGCGTGGTCAAGCGGCGATTGAACAGCTTGTCCTGCTTCCAGATACTGGCCCCGCTGGACTTATCCAGCGCATGAACCGCGCCTTTGGCATCGCTGACATACAAATAGGCATTATCGATAGTCAAGCCAGTAATACTGGATAGCTCTCTCGACCAAGAAGGATTACCGTTGGTGACATCGAAACAGGCCACTTTCCCGTGGTAAGCGACGGCGCAAACCTGTTTGCCATCCAGAACCGGCAGGCTGGTGATATCCACGATACGCTCCAACTCTGTCGCGCCACGGGGCTGTGAAACGCTGGCCTCCCAGCCAAGTACGCCATTCAACAGCGAAATCGCTACCAGTTTTCCACCCGCAAATCCGGCAAAAACGGCGCCACGGGATACCAACACCCCGGCATGGCTGCGCACCGACAAAGTTGGCAATTCACGCTGATAGATCCATTTTCGCTTGCCATCCTTCGTATCCAGCCCAAATATCCGGCCATCAGCGGCTCTGACCACGACCACGCCTTCGGCGGCCTGCGGTGCACTCAATACTTCAGAAGAAACTTTGGTTTCCCAGACTGCTTTGCCGTCCAGGTCATGCGCCAGCACATTTCCCTTGCTGGTTGCCACCAGTACCAGACCATTGCCAACACCTACGCCGCCAGACAATTTTTTTCCGGTTTCAATTTTCCAGACAACTTTGCCGCTATCGGCATCCAGACGGGTGATGATCCCATCATTGCTGGCGGCAAAAACGCTACCGGCCAGTTCGGTTGGTGAAAAAACGTAGTCTCCCGATGCGCCAACGGATGCTTGCCAGGCCGCTTTGACAGCAACTTGCTGAGTGATCACAGGTAGCGGCGCAGGCTGTTCTAGCGGGTCTTTTCTACCCCACAAGCCAAATCCGGTAGAGAGAGAATCGCCTATATCACCAAGGCTGGAACAGCCTGCCAGGCCTGTTGCCAGCAGACTGACGAGCAATAAACGTTTGCTACTGGTCTTCATGATCCGCCCAAACCTTCCAATTTGATTTGCACCAGAGAACGATATGCGCTGTTTGGTTCCAGTTTTTCAAGGACGATCTTGTAGGCCGATATTGCCTCAGGGGTTTTCCCGGAAGCCGCCAGGACATCGCCCCGCATGTCTTCGTACAGACCGTCAAATGCAGCCCCGTGTTTGGTTTCAAGCTGCTTCAACGCCTCGTCGTAGGCTTTTTCATCCAGCAGCATGCCAGCCAGCTTGAGACGCGCTGCATCCCTGATTTCATCGCTCTTGGAATGATCCAGTACCCATTGCAGTTGAGCCTTGGCGCTCTTGAGATCACCTGAATCCTGGCTGGCCTTGGAGGCAAGCAGTGCTGCGCGGACGGCAAAACCGGAACTCGGGTACTTGTCGATAACCTGTCCGGCCAGTTCACGCAATTTCTTGATATCCTGCGATTCGGCAGCCGACTGAACAACTGCAAATAACGCCGCTGCCTCTGCCGATTGCTTGCCTTGATAATAACGCCAGCCCTGCATGCCCAGCACAATGACGACAAACAAGGTGACACCCAGTGTCACAGCACTGCCATACTGCTTCCACCACGATTTGATCGCGTCTAACTGTTCCTGCTCTTCAAGATCGAATGCCATATTTTGTCCTTAATTACTTGCTTCTGATAATTTCAATTGCGCCAGCCAGATTCACCCTGGCCTGCTCACCCAATTCGCGCAATGGTTTAAGGGTCAGTTGCCCAGCCGCCGCTTCGTCGTCTCCGATAATCACGGCATAGCGCGCACCGCTGCTATCGGCTTTTTTCATCTGTGACTTGAAGCTGCCGCCCCCGCAATGCAGGATGGCGCTCAAGCCCTGATCACGTAACTGTTCAACAACTTGGAAAGCGAACTGGTCCGCAGTCTCACCCTGATGCACGACGTACGCATCGACGGGTTTCTCGGGTGGCTGGAACGACTGCTCCTCAAGCAAGGCCAGCAAACGTTCGACACCCATGGCAAACCCACAGGCGGGCGCAGGTTTTCCGCCAATCTGGGCAATCAGGCCATCGTAGCGTCCGCCCGCACACACCGTACCTTGCGCACCAAGTCGGGTGGTTACCCACTCAAACACGGTAAAGTTGTAATAGTCCAGCCCACGCACCAGGCGTGGATTGATCCGGTATTCGACACCGGCCGCACGCAACATCGCCTGCAAGGCGTCAAAATGAATCAGCGAAGCTTCATCGAGATCGTCGAGCAACTTTGGGGCGGCTTCCACCAGTTCATGCATGGCCGGATTTTTGCTGTCCAGCACGCGTAACGGGTTGGTATGCAGGCGTCGCTTTGAATCCTCATCCAGCAAATCCAGGTGCTGCTCAAGGTAATGCACCAGACGGGCGCGATGGCGAGCGCGGTCTTCCTGGCTCCCCAGCGTGTTGATTTCCAGCACCACATCCTGCAAACCCAAGCGTTTCCATAAACGGGCAGTCATGATGATCTGCTCGGCGTCGATATCGGGACCGGCAAAACCGAGAGACTCCACGCCCACTTGATGAAACTGGCGGTAACGCCCTTTCTGCGGGCGCTCGTGGCGAAACATCGGGCCCATGTACCACAACCGCTGCGGCGCGTTGTAGAGCAGATTATGCTGCAACACGGCACGCACGCAGGAAGCGGTTCCTTCAGGGCGCAGAGTCAGGCTTTCGCCGTTGAGCGCATCGGTGAAGGTGTACATTTCTTTTTCGACAATATCCGTGACTTCGCCAATGGCGCGCTTGAATAGCCCGGTCTGCTCGACAATCGGCATGCGGATGTTTTTGTAGCCATAAGCGTGCAACCAGTCACGCACGGTATCTTCAAAAAACTCCCACAGCGGCGACTGCTCCGGCAGGATGTCGTTCATGCCGCGAATGGCTTGGACTTGACTCACTGGGGAACTCATTTATTTCTCTGTTTTTTGCTGTTTAGCTGCAATTTTTGCGCGTACCTCACGCTCGATCTGATTGACGATTTCGTCTGCGTCAACCTTGTGGCTGGGCTTGCCATCCATATACAGCAGGTTGGGCTGTCCGCCAGCCAGACCGATGTCGGCCTCGCGCGCCTCGCCGGGGCCGTTGACGATGCAGCCGATGACCGCCACATCCATGTGATCCAGCACATCTTCCAGACGTTGTTCCAGTTCGTTCACCACCTTGATGACATCGAAATTCTGCCGCGAGCAAGAGGGACAGGCGATGATGTTCACGCCCTTGTTGCGCAGATGCAGGCTTTTCAGAATATCGAAACCGACCTTGACCTCTTCGACCGGGTCGGCTGCCAGCGAAACCCGTATGGTGTCGCCGATGCCAGAGGCCAGGATCATGCCCAATCCGATGGCCGATTTGACGCTGCCGGCGCGCAGGCCACCGGCTTCGGTGATCCCCAGGTGCAAAGGCTGTTCGATCTGACTGGCAAGCTGTTTGTATGCCTCGACAGTCATGAATATCTCGGAAGCCTTGAGGCTGACCTTGAAATCCCGGAAATTCAGGCGTTCCAGAATCTCGATATGGCGCAGGGCTGACTCCACCAGCGCTTCCGGCGTCGGTTCGCCATACTTCTTTTGCAAATCCTTTTCCAGCGAACCGGCATTCACACCGATGCGAATAGGAATGCCATGATCTCTGGCGGACTGGACCACAGCCTGCACGCGATCCTCGCGCCCGATATTGCCGGGATTGATACGCAGGCAATCTGCACCAAGCTCGGCCACGCGCAAGGCGATTTTGTAGTCGAAATGAATATCGGTGATCAGCGGAACCGGCGAGCGCTTGCGGATTTGACCGAAGGCTTCTGCGGCCTCCATGCTCGGCACGGAAACGCGTACGATATCGACCCCGGCCTTGGCCGCACGTTCGATCTGAGCGACGGTTGCATCGACATCGGTAGTTTCGGTATTGGTCATGGTTTGCACGGAAATCGGCGCATCGCCGCCAACCGCCACACTTCCCACCATGATCTGCCGACTTTTACGGCGCGGAATTTCAACTTTGAACATATGGGTATCTCTAAAAATTCAGAGTTCGCCCAAATGCACCCGTAAAGGGCATCACCACCACTGTAAACGGCTGAAGCCGTAACAGTGGTGCGACAAGGCGCGGGATAAATTTCGCAGCGCCGCATATGGAAAATATGTAAGCAAGAAATTTCTTCCGCAACGCAGCAGTTGGGATGAAATCTGGATTTTTAGAGATGCTCATGGTTATTCCAGCTTGAATCTGGCTATATCACCCTGCATGTGCGGCGCAAGATCAAAAGCCTGTCCTTTATACGAGAGTTTGACATTTGGCGCCCGGCCAATGACTAGCAACAATGGCGGTTCACCTTCGACATCAGCCTGGGAGTTGGCTTCATGATTCTGTGAATGCAGTTTTTTACCGTTCCGATCGAGGATTTCCACCCAGGATGAACCAGAAAACGTCATGCTGACTTTTGCAAGTGCCGCCACTTTCTGTTCTGCTGGGCCAGCGGACGATGGACTGGCGACTGCCGGCGTGACGCTTGCAACGGGTGGATTGCTCGCCTGTTTTTCCGCATCCAGGAGAGTCGCCTCTGGCTTGGCGTTTTCCTGATCAGATGTAGCTGACATCTCCATGGGAGGAGTGTTGGGCTCACTCGAGCGCTGATCCCCAGCACCTGCCTGAATATCCTGGACAGGGCCCATCCACTGCAGCACCCCCCACGAAAGCAACGCAACCAGCACGAAAACAAATAATATCCATTTGACCCAGGGTCTCGAATGGTGGTCTGAATAGCTGATCTGCTGGGATGGCACCTGAATATGCAGCCCCTCACCAGACGGGTGACCCTGGTCGTACAAAGCCACAACCGCATCCTGATCGAGCCGAACCAGTCGCGCATAGTGCCGCACAAATCCGCGCACAAACGTTCGCCCAGGCAACCCGGCATGATCATCACGCTCCAGCGCTTCGATCTGTCTCACGCTCAAACGCAATTCGCGCGCCACATCTTCCACGCGCAGATTCTGCTGCTCACGCGCCCGCTTCAGCGTTGTACCAAGGTTTTGTACTTCCATGACTACAGGCTGGCTGGCATCGCCATCATCCGACTCTCCTGCCAACTCATTCACCGGGATTTGCTCGTTCACGGACGCGCCCCACTACCAGAAACATAATCAAACTCTCCATTACGAAGCGCGAAAGCCTCGCGGGAATCGGCAAATCTCTTTCTCAGCTGCAAGCCATAATTGGCCTCAGAGTCCCGATTTCCAGAACGGTGCGCGATCTTGACACCCAACCAGAGGCTCTCGACCGTACTTTCACTGATTTTGGAAAATCGTTCCAGGTAATACAAGGCATCAATGTAAAGCCCGCGCAAGTAATACACCTCGGCCAGTCCAAGAAAGGCTTGTGGAGGCGCTTTCTGGTATTTGCTGGCTTTCAGGAAATATTCTTCTGCAAGCTTGTCATTACCATTTTTGAGGGAGCAAAGGCCTGCATTCAAATAGGCTTTATCGGGTGTTTCATAGAGCGGGTTTTTGACTGCTTTAAGAAAATAGCCGACAGCATCATCGTAACGGCTACGTTGGCAAAGAAACCAGCCATAGTTGTTCTGTGCTTCCGAATTCAGGGGGTCGATGCTCAGGGAGCGCTGAAAATGATCCTCGGCCTTGGCATTTTCTCCCAGTTCCATATAAACCAGCCCAATGACATTGTGAGCCGGCGCATAACTGGAATCTGCATCGAGTGCGATCTTTAGCTCGTCCAGCGCAACGCCCAGCTTGCCTGCGCCGAGGTAAGCGCCGCCCAGTTGCGTATGTGCCTGAGCCCGGCTGACCGCCTTGCTTTTTTCAGCTGACCAGGCGAAAGGCATCGAAAATGCAACCATCGCAAGCAATGCCAAAATTTGTCTCATGCAGCACTCTCCATAATCCTGATCTGAGTCCGTCTGGTTTTATCCTGCACCTGCCCCGCCAACTGCCCGCATGCTGCGTCAATATCGTCTCCGCGTGTTTTGCGGGTGGTCGCTATCAGGCCTGCATGCGCCAGTTCATCGCGGAAGCGGCGCACCGCTTCCGGGCGGGAACGATTGTAGCCTGACATGGGGAAAGGATTGAAGGGAATAAGATTGAATTTGCACGGTACATCCCGCACCAGCGCAATCAGTTCCCGCGCATGCGCCAGGCTGTCATTGACGCCATCCAGCATGACGTACTCAAACGTCACGAAATCGCGTGGCGCTTTTTCTATGTAGCGGCGACAAGCCGCCATCAGTTCAGCCAGCGGATATTTTTTATTGATTGGCACAAGCACATCGCGCAGTGCGTCGTTTGGCGCATGCAGCGAGACGGCCAGCGCAACAGGACAAGCATCGCGCAAACGATCCATGACGGGTACCAGACCAGAAGTACTGACCGTGACGCGCCGACGTGACAAACCATAGGCATGGTCGTCCAGCATGATATTGAGCGCCGTCACCACGTTGTCGAAATTGGCAAGCGGCTCGCCCATACCCATCATCACCACATTGGAGATGATGCGATCACCTTTTGGATCGCGCCCCATCGCCTTGTTTGCCCACCACAGCTGGCCGATGATCTCCGCTACCGAAAGATTGCGGTTGAACCCTTGCCGGGCAGTCGAACAGAAACTGCATTCCAGCGCGCAACCCACCTGACTCGATATGCACAAGGTACCCCGTTCGTCCTCGGGGATGAACACGGTTTCAACGCCATTGCCAGCCCCCACGTCGAGTAGCCACTTGCGGGTACCATCGTCCGAAAGCTGCTCCTTGATCAGGCGGGGAGGCTCGACTGACGCCATGACGACCAACTTCTCCCGCAGGGATTTAGCCAGGTCGCTCATGCGATTGAAATCGCTTTCACCAAAATGGTGCATCCAGCGCAGCACCTGCTTGGCGCGGAACGGCTTCTCGCCAATTTCCGCGAAGAAAGCAGTCAGCTGCGCGAGATCGAAGTCGAGCAGGTTAACGGCCATGACACACCTGCATCATGACCGTTTCCCTCACCCCAACCCTCTCCCGATACCCGCAGGGGGCATCCCCGCCGAGAGTGGCAGCAAAGCTGCTCGCTCTGGCGTGACGGGAGAGGGAGCAAACGTGAAGAGCGTTTGTCTGATCTGACATTAACGGTTGTAGACTTCCATGCCAGGGAAGAAATAGCTTACTTCCACTTTGGCTGTTTCAGGTGCATCGGAACCATGCACTGCGTTTGCATCGATGCTTTCTGCGAAGTCGGCGCGGATGGTGCCTTTTTCAGCTTTCTTCGGATCAGTCGCACCCATCAACTCGCGGTTTTTGGCAATCGCGCTTTCGCCTTCGAGCACCTGGATCATCACCGGGCCGGAAATCATGAAGTCAACCAGATCCTTGAAGAAGGGACGCTCGCGATGCACTGCGTAAAAACCTTCTGCATCGGCGCGGGACAGTTGCTTCATTTTGGAAGCCACGACTTTCAAGCCATTACTTTCAAAACGAGAATAAATCTTGCCAATCACGTTTTTTGCCACTGCATCAGGTTTGATAATAGAAAGGGTGCGTTCGACAGCCATTGTCATCTCCTAAAGGAACGGTTCTTAAAAACCGGAGATTCTACCATGGAACACCTTGCAATCTAAACGAGCAGCCCGGACCCCCCGGAGTTCAGGGTTCGGCACGCTCGCAGCGTACTTGACGAAGTGATAACATCCACCAAAGACTAAACAGGCTCTGTAAGGACATTCATGGAAGACCAATCCATTCACGAAGATCAGGCGCAGGTCAAGAAACGTGCAATGCAACGCATGATCGTGGCCGCCTCCCTGGTAGCCGCTGCAGTGATAGCCCTCACCTTTCTCAACCACAAAAAAGCTGAAATCCCTGTCACTACCCACACCGAAACTCGGTCTGAAGATCAGCCAACCATCCCGCCGATCCAGTCGCTGGAAACGCCGCCGCCCGAATCACCGGAGATAAAAAACGATATCCCTCCTCCCCCGGCAGAAAAGATGGAAACCGAACCAGCCCCGCCACCGCCTGAAGTCGTGAACAAACCGCTGGAAACCTCCCCAGTGCAAGCGAGTCCATCATCCAGGACACACCAGACATCACTCGCTACTCGCCGTGAAATCAAGGAAGCCGATACGCCTGAACCCATGCCTCAACCCATAAAAATTACGCCAACCGAACCTGCGCCAATTAAATCCGCTCCCCCGCCGGCAAAGGCGGCAACGTCACCTCCACCTGTTACTCCGACGAAACCAGCGCCAGAACCTCAAGCCTTCACTGTACAAGTTGGCCTGTTTACCAATTATGAAAACGCCGTGCAGTTGCAGAAGCGCCTGGCCGAGAACGGCATCAAATCCTATACCGAGACCCGTTTGCATGTCGGCCCATTCAAGAACAAGGCCGAAGCGGAGGCAACCCAGGCTAAATTGCGCGAGCTCGGGTTAAGCCCGGTGGTAGCGCCCGCGAGATAGCGGCAACGATCTGGTATAATTTTGCGCTTTTGCTGAATACACTGGGCAATGGCCTCAATACACGAAGAAATCGACCATCGGCGCACGTTCGCCATCATCTCCCACCCCGACGCAGGTAAAACCACCCTGACGGAAAAGATGCTGTGGTTCGGCGGCGCAATCCAGATGGCTGGCGCAGTGCGGGCGCGCAAATCCGACCGTCACGCCGTTTCCGACTGGATGGAACTGGAAAAGCAACGCGGCATTTCCGTGACCTCATCGGTGATGCAGTTCCCCTACCGCGAATGCATCATCAATCTGCTCGACACCCCTGGCCACGAGGATTTCTCCGAGGACACCTACCGCACCCTGACTGCGGTGGATTCGGCAGTCATGGTGATCGATTCGGTCAACGGCGTTGAAGCACAGACAATCAAGCTGCTCAATGTCTGCCGCCTGCGCGACACCCCCATCGTCACCTTCATCAACAAGCTTGACCGCGAGGGCAAGGAGCCGATCGAACTGCTGGACGAAATCGAGTCGGTGCTGAAAATCCAGTGCGCCCCAATGACCTGGCCGATAGGCATGGGCAAGCGCTTTCGCGGCACCTATCACCTTTACAACGACACGGTATCGGTATTCGATCCGAATGCAGAAAAAGGCACCTCAGAAATTGTCCAGGGTCTGGATAACCCGCGCCTGGATGAACTGATCGGCGATCAGGCCGATGAGCTGCGCATTGACATCGAACTGGTGCGCGGCGCTTCCCACACTTTTGACCGCGAAGCCTATTTATCTGGCAAGCAGTCGCCGGTATTTTTCGGCTCGGCGATGAATAATTTCGGCGTTCAGTCGCTGCTCGACGCCATTGTTGACCTCTCCCCCGCTCCCCTGCACCGTCCGGCGCAGACCCGTTCGGTGGAACCTGACGAGCCCAAGTTCTCCGGCTTCGTGTTCAAGATTCAGGCCAACATGGATCCCAAGCATCGTGACCGGATTGCCTTCATCCGCATTTGCTCGGGGCGTTTCGACCGGGGCATGAAAATCAAGCAGGTTTCAAGCGGCAAACAGATCACCGTGGGCAATGCCATCACCTTCATGGCGCAGGATCGCAATACCGCCGATGAAGCCTACGCTGGCGACATCATCGGCATTCCCAACCATGGCACGATCCGGCTAGGCGACACGTTCAGCGAAGGAGAAGACCTCAAATTTACCGGAATACCCTCATTTGCACCCGAAATATTCCGTCGTGCGCAGATAAAAAACCCACTCAAGATGAAGCAGTTGCAGAAGGGTCTTCAACAGCTTGCTGAAGAAGGTGCGACCCAGTTATTCCGCCCGATCAACACCAACGATCTGATTCTGGGCGCGGTCGGGATGTTGCAGTTCGACGTGGTCGCGCACCGACTACAGTATGAATATGGCGTGGATGTTCGGTTCGAGCCATTTGACGTAGCAACGGCGCGCTGGTTACGCGGCAGTGATCTGGAACTGAAGAAACTGGTCGACAAGCACGGTTTCAATGTCGCACTGGATGGTGCAAATGAATATGTTTATCTGGCGCCTAACCGGGTGAATTTGAATCTGGCGCGAGAACGGTTTCCGGAAATCAAGTTTCTCGAAACCCGGGAGATTGCCTGACAGCATGTAGGAGCGGGTTTACCCGCGATTATCGCGGGTAAACCCGCTCCTACAATTATTTCTTACCGGAAATTTGATCAAGAAACTCTGGATTAATCGTAAAGTTTTCCAGACCATCCTCGGCCTTATCAAGCTTCTCGTGATCGATGCTCATCGCTGGCTGGGCCATGCTTCCCCTGAGTACTTCCGTTGAAGCATTGGCCATCAACCACTCCATATCCGTGCGTGAATCGGAGTTGGACAAGGCTTCCTCACGGCTGATTTTTCCGGCCACAAACATGTTCAGCAGCGAACGCTCGAAAGTCTGGGAACCGGCGCTCAGACTCTGCTCGATCGCGTCCTTGATCTTGTCCACTTCCCCCTTCTGGATCAGTTCGGACACATAAAAAGTATTCAGCAAGACCTCAACTGCCGCCACCCGCTTGCCGGTCACCCCCTTGACCAAGCGCTGGGAAATGATCCCCTTCAGCGTCATGGAAAGATCCAGCAGCAAGGAGTCGCGCTCTTCTTCAGGGAAGAAGCTCATGATGCGATTGATCGCATGGTAAGCATTATTGGCATGCAGGGTACCCAGGCACAGGTGGCCGGTCTGGGTAAAAATCAGCGCCTGCTTCATGGTCGCCGTATCGCGAATCTCGCCGATCAGCAATACGTCGGGCGCTTCGCGCAGGGCGTTGATCAGCGCAGTTGCGTAGGATTCGGTATCGATACCGACCTCGCGCTGGTTGACCAGGGATTTCTTGTGCTTGTGAATAAATTCGATCGGATCTTCAATCGAAAGGATGTGACCTGTCTTGGTGGTGTTGCGATGATCAACCATGGAGGCCAGTGAAGTTGATTTTCCTGAGCCCGTGGCGCCAACCACCAGGATCAGCCCGCGCTTTTCCATGATCAGGCTCTTGAGAACCTGCGGCAAATTCAGATCCTCGATCGCCGGAACGGTATTGGTAATATAGCGCGCCACCATCGCCACGCTACCGCGTTGACGAAATACGTTGATACGGAAACGCCCCGCGCCCTGCACTGACAAACCAAAATTCAGCTCCAGCTTGGACTCGAAAGTCCGGATCTGTGCTTCCGTCATGACGTTGTAAATCGCTTTTTTAGCCGTCTCGACATCAAGCACCTGGGCATTGATAGGTTTCAGCTCACCCTCGATCTTGATGTAGATCGCAGCACCAGCGGAGATAAACAGGTCAGACGCCTGTTTTTCGGCCATGAACTTGAAAACGGGGGTGATATCCATGTAGGCCTATCCTCCTTTCAACAGGGATTTAATCGCACCAAACAAGCCTTTTTTACCCTCATTCTGGTTGTCCAGCCTGGCCTCCGCACCAGGATCAAGCTTCGTATAGGCTACGTCGGAAGTAGGTCGCTTGATGGATACTCGCTCCTTCAGCGCTTGTTGGTGGCGCCCCAAATCAAGAAAACGGCTTGGCTTGCCCAGCAGATATTTCGCCAGTTCATCCATAAACGGGGTATCGATCTCGTCCACGTCATAGGTGTATTCATAAGCGGTCAGGCCATTGAAATTCTTTATAAAAATCAGAATATTGCCTTTCTCGAAATCAGCTGACCACTTGACCAGCACGGGAATCTCGTTGGTCACGGTAAAACTCGCACGATCAACGGTACCCTTGGCGTTCTTGAACTCTGAACACTGGAATTTCAGATTGGACTGCCAGAGGTACTGCCTTTCCATCTCAATGGATGAAGCGCCATTTTTGTCAAACGTGATGGCCTGATCTGATTTGCAGGTAAATTTCAGATACAGGACATTGAAAAACTCTTTCTGGTCGATCGACATCCGGTCCGACGTGACCACATATTTTTCCGGCCTGAAGTCATCGACACTCCCGAATCCGTCGATATAGTAGGATCTGTTGGCTGCAATCGACACCACGTTGAGGTTTTTTGCCAACTCCACCATATACAGATAAGCCATTTTGAGCTTGCTCTGCATCAACAGAAAATTCTGCGTCAGCTCCTGGGCACGCATCTGGGTCAGGTTATCTTCCTGCGATTTGATCGCCTGTGCTTCTTTTTTCAGTTCATCCAGAAAAGCCATATACAACCTATTCAACCATAAAGTCGGGAATGCACGAGTGCCGCCCAATTGTATTCCAATTTTCAGAAAGGGTTAACCAAGCTTACTGTATAATTTTCCCCTATATTCCGCAGCTACCTTACCGATGCGCCCAACCCACCACGTCTCCGCTCCAACCCAGCGCAATGACCTGAATACCATTCGCACCCTGCTTCCCTATTTGTGGGAATTCAAATGGCGGGTCTTCCTTGCACTGACCCTGCTGTTCATCGCAAAAATCGCCAATGTTGCCGTGCCGCTGGTACTCAAGGATATTGTCGACTCGCTCGACAAGCCTCAAGCCATGATCACCTTGCCGGTCATCCTGCTGGTAACCTACGGCGTGTTGCGTTTTGCCTCCACCCTGTTTGGCGAATTGCGCGATGCGGTATTTGCCAAGGTGATCCAGCGTTCGATCCGGCGCGTGGCGCTCCAGGTGTTCCAGCATTTGCACCGATTGGCCCTGCGCTTTCATCTCGAACGCCAGACTGGCGGCGTTTCACGCGACATCGAGCGCGGCTCGCGCGGGATCGGCTTCCTGCTCAATTTCATGCTCTTCAACATCATCCCCACGCTGGTGGAAATCGGGCTGGTCGCTGTCATCCTGCTGGTCAAATACGACAAATGGTTCGCCATCATCACCTTCGTCACGCTGGCAAGCTACATTGCCTTCACCTTGATGATCACCGAATGGCGCATGGTATTTCGCCGCACCATGAACGACATGGACTCCAAAGCCAATGCCCGCGCCATCGACAGCCTGTTGAACTACGAAACAGTCAAATACTTCAGCAATGAGGCATTTGAAACCCGGCGCTATGACGAAAGCCTGCAAATCTGGGAAAAAGCCGCCATCCAGAACACCACCTCGCTGGCCAGCCTGAATGCCGGACAAAGCCTCATCATCGCTGCTGGCGTCACCGCATTGATGTTGCTGGCCGGACAAGGCGTGGTCGACGGCACCATGACCCTGGGCGATCTGGTGCTGGTCAATGCCTACATGATCCAGATTTACATTCCGCTGCATTTTCTCGGTTTTGTTTACCGCGAAATCAAGCACGCCCTGGCGGATATGGAAAAAATGTTTGCCCTGCTGGAGCAGAATACCGAAGTGGAAGACCTGCCCGGCGCGCAGGATCTGAAAATCGACCGCGCTGCCATCCGCTTCGAGAACGTTCATTTCAGCTATGACGAAAAGCGCAGCATCCTGCACGGCATCGACTTTGAAGTCCCCGCCGGACACACCGTCGCCGTGGTCGGATCTTCCGGTGCGGGAAAATCCACCCTCTCTCGCCTGCTGTTCCGCTTCTATGACGCCACCGACGGACGCATTCTGATCGACGGCCAGGACATTCGCGCAGTGACGCAAACCTCGCTGCGCAAAGCCATCGGCATCGTGCCGCAGGACACCGTGCTGTTCAACGACAGCATCTATTACAATATCGCCTACGGCAGGCCGGATGCGACGCGCGAAGAAATCATCCAGGCTGCACGGCGCGCCCATATTTACGCCTTCATCCAATCCCTGCCCGATGGCTTCGACACCATGGTCGGCGAACGTGGGCTCAAACTTTCCGGCGGAGAAAAACAGCGCGTAGCCATTGCCCGCGCCCTGTTGAAGCAACCGAGCATCCTGATCTTCGACGAGGCGACTTCTGCCCTGGACTCCAAGTCGGAAAAAGCCATTCAGTCCGAACTCGGCAGCATTACCGAAAACCGCACCACACTGGTTATCGCGCACCGCCTCTCTACCGTCGTCGATGCCGACCAGATCCTGATCATGGAATACGGGCGCATCGCCGAACGCGGCACGCACCAGCAGCTACTTGCGCAAGATGGCATTTATGCCCATATGTGGGCTTTGCAGCAACAGGACGAATCCAACCCTCAATAAGGAGAAAAGCATGGCAACAATCGACCTCAACAATGACAATTTCGCCGACGTCATCAACAACAACGATATCGTGGTAGTGGATTTCTGGGCGCCCTGGTGCGGCCCCTGCAAATCCTTCGCGCCCACTTACGAAGCCGTCTCGGAGAAAATTCCCGGCGTCACCTTCGCCAAGGTCAATACCGAAGCCGAACAGGAACTGGCCTTCCACTTCCAGATCCGTTCAATCCCCACTCTGATGATCTTCCGCGAACAGATCATCATCTTCACCCAACCCGGCGCCATGCCCGGCTCCGCGTTGGAAGAAATCATCGGCCAGGCACAAGCACTGGATATGGATGAAGTTCACAAGCAGATCGCCGAAGAAGAAGCGAAGTAGTTATCAGCGGTCAGCTATCAGGTGTCAGCTTTCAGCAAAACCTGGTGCAATCACCAACCAAAGCACTGACGGCTGACAGCTGACACCTGAAAGCTGCCCACCCTTACAGGAGCCGCCAAATGGAAAGAAGAAAATTTCTCACCGCCATCGCCGCGACTGGAGCCGCCACGCTGGCCGCTCCGGCCATGGCCGACAGCCAACCCAGCATCCGCTGGCGCATGGCTTCCAGTTTTCCCAAAAGCCTGGATACCGTCTACGGCGGCGCTGAAGTGTTGGCCGAACGCGTCAAGCAACTGACCGATGGCAAATTCAACATTCGCGTCTTTGCGGGTGGCGAGATCGTCCCCGGCCTGCAAGTGCTCGATGCCATCCAGCAAGGCACCGTGGAATGCGGCCATTCCGCCTCCTATTACTACGTTGGCAAGAACAAGGCCTTCGCCTTCGACACCGCCATTCCATTTGGCCTCAACGCCCGCCAGCAAAACGCCTGGATGTACCACGGTGGCGGACTGCAATTGATGCGCGAATTCTTCGCCAAATACAACGTCTACAACATCCCTGGCGGCAACACCGGCACCCAGATGGGTGGCTGGTTTCGCAAGGAAGTCAAGACACTGGCCGATCTCAAAGGGCTCAAGATGCGCATCCCGGGCTTCGGCGGTGAAGTCATGTCACGTCTTGGCGTCGTCCCGCAAACCCTGGCGGGCGTCGACGTCTATCCCTCGCTGGAACGCGGCACCATTGACGCCACTGAATGGGTCGGCCCCTATGACGACGAAAAGCTTGGCTTCCAGAAGATTGCCAAACATTACTACTATCCCGGCTTCTGGGAAGGCAGCGCCCAGTTCAGCTTCTACATCAACCTGGCCGCCTGGAACAAACTGCCCAAATCCTACCAGCAGGCATTTGAAGTCGCCGCCGCCGAAGTCAACATCAACGTGATGGCCGAGTACGACCACAAGAATCCACCCGCCCTCGACCGCTTGCTCAAGAGCGGTGTCAAACTGCACGCCTACCCGCCAGACATCCTGAAAGCCGCCCACAAAGCTGCGATGGAAATTCTTGAAGAAGAAAGCGCCAAAAACGCCGACTTCAAGAAGATTTATGAGAGCTGGAAACCTTACCGCGAACAGCAGTACCGCTGGTTCGGCATCGCCGAGGCCGGGTTTTCTGGATTGGCTGGATTGGGGTAAATCAGCTTAAGCCGAACAAGCCGGAACCTGAAGTGTCATGGGTGATGGGTGATGGGTGATGAGTAAGCGGTAATGAGTAATGGGATGGTGGTTTTACCCATTGCTCATTACCGCTTACTCATTACCCAAACCCCAAATCCAGTTCGATCCAAATTTTTGACAGTTTCCAAACTTAAGCATTGCTTACACCGGTTTAACCACACAGATCGTGACATCGCCTAACATCACCGTCTGCCCAGCCCTGATCTTGCAGGTCTTGCGCAGTTCCAGCTGCCCATCCACTTTGACCTCGCCCGCAGCGACAATCTGCTTTCCCATCCCGCCGCTATCGCATACGCCAGCCAGCTTGAGCAGGTTATTGAGTTCGACAAATTCACGTTCAAGTACAAATTCGATGGTTTGCATTATCTGATTTATTCCACATTGGGCCGAACAGTATACTCACTCCAGATCGAACAAAGGCAATTGAAAACGCTCGCTCCGACTGGATGCACGCAGGCCTGAGGCTGCGCACATCCGAAGGGTTCCCTTGCCGTATTTACGGTTGATCCGATCCATGGTTTCAAGCAGCCTGCCTTGCCGTTCATCCTGCTCAACCCGGCCAAACAGGTCAGGCATGACGCTGGCTGCCGGGGCTATTTCCGTCGCAATCACCCCGCAGGCGCGGTAGCGCTGCCCCGGCTGGAACAGGCGATTCAGCATGGCTTGAACCATGGGAGAGATAGCAAAATAGTTTGCAGTAGCTTGATCAAAGCGGATTTCCGCATCGACTTTATCGAAGGATTGAAGCGTCAGGAACAGGCTGATCCGCGCAGCCACATAGCGCCGGGTTATCAGTTCGGTGGCCAGGCGGGTTGTGTGGTGGGTCAGATGCGCGGCCAGCATCGATTTGTCGCCGCTGATTTCGCCCATGGAAGCAGTGCGGGCAATGCTCTTGGGCAAAGCGGGCAGCAAGTCCAGCGGGTAAACCGGCACGCCACGCAGCTCATGCCGCAAGTCCGTTCCCAACTTCCCCAACAGGCGGTGGATGAAGGGTTCCGGCGCGTCGACGAATTGGGCAGCAGTTGTCATCCCGAATTTATGCAACAGCGCCTGGCGGTTGGCGCCGATACCGGGGATATCCCGGACTTTTACCCATTCGAGAAAGTCGCCAATTTTGCGCCCGGCCACCACGGTCGTGCCATCTGGTTTGTTATATTCGGAGGCGATCTTGGCCAGGGTCTTGGTTACCGACACCCCGACTGAAACGGTGATTCCCACCTCGTTTCTGATCTCTGCACGAATGGTGTCGGCAATCTCCGACCAGCTTTTGCGCCACAGAGCGCGCAGGCCATTCAGGCCGAGAAAACCTTCATCAATGGAATAAGTTTCCAACTCCGGGCTGAAACGCCCGAGCACAGCGAAGAGTTGATCTGAAATCTGACCGTAGTAGGCAAAATCGGCGGGGATGTAGATCGCTTCAGGCAGCTTCCTTTTTGCTTCCCACACCGGCATTCCGGTGGTGATGCCTGCGGCCTTGGCGTCATAGGTCTTGGCGACCACACAGGCATCCTGACTGGACAACACGCAAACTGGTATCGCCCGGAGTTCCGGATGACGCAAGCGCTCGCAGGAGGCATAAAAGCAGTCGGCGTCAACATGCGCGACGGCATTGGGCCAGTTATTGACCAACATCGAAGGGCTCATGAAGCCGCACTTTGCTACTTGTACCCTGTTGGATATGAGAGCTTCCCTCTCTCCTAACTCTCTCCCAAAGGGAGAGAGGGACGCAGGCTCGCTTCGCGAGTCTCATATTAACGGCGCTTGTACTTGCGGTACTGCCCGACGACCACGCCAAAAATTTCCATCTCGCCCTTGGGACGGATGATGGGATAAGCGGGATTGGCTGGGCGCAGGATGAACTTCCCCTCTTCCCTATCCAGGGTTTTCAGGGTGAACTCATTGTCCACGATGGCAATCACCAGATCGCCCACATTGGCGGCAGCATTTTTCTCGACGATCACGGTATCGCCGGAATGAATCCCGGCATCGATCATGGAATCACCCTTCACCCTGACCAGCACGGTCTGCGAAGGGCGCTCGACCAGATAAGCGTCTATTGTCAGCGCATCGCGCTGATCGTCCGAAGCCGGGCTGGGAAAACCGGCGCGCACGCTGTCATACACCGTACGCTCAAAAAACCGGGCGCCCGGCCTCAGACGTTTATCCGGCGTAAATTCCAGCAGCCCTTGCAGACGGAAACGCGCCACCAGCGCAGCGACCGGGCTTTTTGAACGCAAGCCCAGCAAAGTCATGATCGTGGCGTAAGAAGGCAGGACGCCATGATCGGCGTAATAGTCCTGAAGTTTGGCGAGGTAGTCTTGATCGTTTCCCATAAGACGACACAATATGGAACGATCGTTCTATTGTCAAGGGCCGCTGTGGCCTCAAGTCAAGGGGCAGCTAAAATATTAGCCGTCATCCACGCCTCCAATGCTTGAGTCCAAAGACTGATGCAAGTGCCCCGACGACTGATTCTGTAGTGCTAATGGACAATTTCGGTTTAATGGACAAATCGTGGTGAAGCCGATACATTGCGCACGGAGCCGCGTTTCGCGAGTTTTACGTTAACTATGGCGCATCACTTCATGCAAGGTCAACTTTTTAGTCACGACTTCCTGACACGAGGAGTTATCGACACCTCGCCATGGCAGGCATTCGATCAAACCCAGCTCGACACTTTTAGCGCCGAATTGCATCGTATCCACAGCGCGCTATCAGCAAACTCCGCGCTCAACGAAGCGCAAACCGAAAGTGAATTGATTGAGCCATTATTGGCATTGCTGGGCTGGGAACACCTGCCACAGATTAATCTGTCCCAATCCGGGCGCGAAGATGTGCCGGATTTTCTGCTGTTTGCCGACTCTGCTGCCAAAACCCGCGCTCTGGCCGAATCAGCAGACGACCGCCGTGCACGCCACGGCATTGCGCTAGTCGAAGCCAAACGCTGGCTGCGAGTGCTCGACCGCAATGAAACCCAACCTGGTGTCACGCGCAAACCGCGCGACTTCGGCGCGCCATCCTCGCAAATGCTGCGCTATTTATCCCGCGCCGACGTAATGAGTGACCGCGCCATCAAATGGGGCATACTCACCAACGGCGCGGTATGGCGCTTGTACTGGCAGGATGCGCACTCACGGGCAGAAGACTTTTTCGAGATTGATCTGGCTGCCCTGCTAAACATCCCCGGCGTACAACCCAATCTCGATGGCTACGCACCCGATCATGGCCTCAAGCTTTTTTACCTGCTATTTGGCCGCGCCGCATTCCTGCCACAAAATTGGGATGCCGAATTCCGCACTTATCACGCAATTGCCTTATCCGAAGCGCGGCGTTACGAAGAATCCGTTTCGCAAAGTCTCGGCCAGCGGGTGTTCGATGAAGTTTTTCCTTCACTCGCCACCGCGCTCGCCGCCTGCGATTTAGAAGCGCAAAAGGTCCAGCGCAGCAAATATTTGGGTGGGGATTACCACACCCGCGCCTATCTCGACGAAGTGCGCGAAGCCACGCTGGTACTACTCTACCGCATGCTGTTCGTGCTGTATGCCGAAGACCGCGCGCTGCTGCCCATCCACGACCCACGCTACCGCGACTACAGCCTGCGCGTGATCCGCGACGACATCGCCGCCAAGCGTGACCGTGGCGGCATCTTTTCCAGCACCGTAGGCAATTACTGGAACCGGCTATCAGGGCTGTTCATCATGATCAGCGATGGCGACGATGGCGTGGGTATGCCCGCTTACAACGGCGGCCTGTTCGAGCGGGCGCGCTCACCGCTGCTGGCGCGAGTATATGTGGCCGACGCAAAACTCGTGCCCATCATCGATGCACTGGCGCGCCGCACCGAAGATCTGTTGCGCCCACCGATCAACTACCGCGACTTGTCCGTCTCGCACCTCGGCAGCATTTACGAACGTTTGCTCGAATTCAGCTTGGCCGACGAGGGCGGCGTGCTGCTCGCACGACCCGCCAGCTTCGCACGCAAGCTTAGCGGCAGCTATTACACCCATGACGATCTGGTGCAGCTCATCCTCAATCAATCGGTTGGACGGCTGGTCGATGAACGTCTCTCGACGTTTGAACAATGGCTCGATACCCACTCCAAGCGCAAATCGCTCAAGCCCTATGAATGGGATACGCTCGAAGCCATCGACCCCGCAGCCCAACTGCTCGAACTCAAAATCTGCGACCCCGCCATGGGCAGCGGGCATTTTCTGGTCGCGCTGGTGGACTGGCTGGCGGACAGAGTGCTGTTGGCGACGCAAGAAGTGGATGACCGCGTTAACGCCATGCCGTGGGCGGCGCATCTGGTCGATCAGAAACGTCCCTACGCCTCGCCGGTGGTGGCGCGCATCGCCGACATCCGCTGCCGCATCCTGAAAACAGGCGAGGATCATGGCTGGGCGCTCGACGAACGCCAGCTCGACGACCGCCACATCGTGCGCCGCATGATTCTCAAGCGCGTCATCTTCGGCGTGGACAAAAACCCGATGGCGGTCGAACTCGCCAAAGTCGCCCTGTGGCTGCACACCTTCACCGCTGGCGCGCCGCTGTCGTTTCTCGATCATCATCTGCAATGCGGCGACTCGCTGCACGGCGAACAGCTCGACACTGTGCGTCATGGGCTATCCGAATTCGGTGTGCTGTTTCAGGAAAATGAACTCGCCCGCCTCGAAATCGCCGCCCAAAGCCTTGAAGCCGTGGCCGACCTCACCGACACCAGCATCGCCGAAGCACACGAATCCAAGCGCTTGGCCGACAGCGCAAAAAACGAGATTGCGCCGATTCACAAGCTGCTGAGTTTCTGGCGCGCGCTGCGCTGGCTGATTTCGGGTTGGCCGACCGCCAAACTCGGCAAACTCAAGGACGAAGCCGCGCGGCTTGCTCTGGCCGAGCTGCTTTCCGGCCGGCACAACCTGGCGGGCGTGATCCACGCCGGGCAAGTGATAGGCGACACGCCCGACGTGATTGCGCTCAACGCGCTGCTCAAGCAAGCCATGCAACTCGCGCGCGAAGAATGCTTCTTCCACTGGCACACCGCCTTCCCCACCGTGTGGCGCGGCAGCAGCGGCGGGTTCGACGCGGTGATCGGCAACCCGCCGTGGGATATGCTTCAGATGCAGGAAGTCGAATGGTTTTCTGAGCGCGTCCCAGAAGTTGCCATGCAATCCAGAGCCGCAGACCGTAAGCAAAAAATTGTTGAGCTTGAAAAAAAGAAGCATCCGGTCTGGTATGAGTTCCTTGAAGCCAGCAAACGCCGCGATGCCGAGCAGCGTGTTGTGCGCGACAGCGGCGACTACCCGATGCTGTCTGAAGGGCGCTCAAATTTATACAAACTTTTTGTTGAACGCGCCACAGCGCTGGTACAGCCGCGCGGCATCGTCGGTCTGATCACACCGTCTGGCATTGCTGCCGACAAAGGCGCATCGGAGTTTTTCCGCACGCTGGTAGCTGAACCCGAAGCAGGTGCTGGCGCACGCCTCGCCGCGCTGCTCGATTTCGAGAACAAGAAAGTATTCTTCCCCGACATTGATTCACGTTTCAAATTCTGCGCCCTTGTGTTTGGCGGTGCGGCGCAACGCTTTGCCTCGGCTCAGTGCGCGTTTTTCCTGCACAGCGTGAAGGAACTCGCCGACCCCGAACGTGTGTTGACGCTAACCGGCGCTGATTTCCTGCGCGTCAACCCCAACACCGGCGCAGCGCCTATTTTCCGCACCCGTCGCGATGCTGAATTAACCACGCAAATTTATGCCCGCCATCCGGTACTGGTCAACCGCTCTTCAGGCTCAGAAAAAAAGGTCTGGCCGATTCGATTTGCTCAAGGCACCTTCAACATGACGAGCGACTCGGGAAACTTTGATTCACGAGCTAAGTTAGAGAGCCTTGGCTGGAAACCCGCGCCACTGAATCGTTGGACAAAAGATGAGGCGGAGTCCGTGCCGTTATATGAAGGCAAGATGGTGCAGATGTACGACCACCGCGCGGCTGACGTGGTGGTGAACGCGGCGAACCTGCATCGGCCTGCGCAGCAGGAGGCGATTCAGGATTCGGTGAAAGCACAGCCGGATCGGTTTCCTGTGCCGCAGTATTGGGTGAACCGCCAACTGGTGGATGAAATTGTCGGGCTGAATGCCGTGATGGCTTTCAAGGATGTGACCGCGCCAACCAACGCACGAACGATGATTGCAGCTCTGGTTCCTTCCGCCGCGTATGGCAACACATTGCCCGTGCTATGGCCCGATGACGAGTGCCCCAGCAATGAAGCGTATGTGCGGTTTGCGCCTTTGCTTCTGGCAAACCTGTCATCGTTCGCTCTGGATTTTTTGGCTCGGCAAAAAGTGCAGGGGCAACACCTCAACTGGTTCATCGTCGAACAACTCCCCGTCATCGCCCCCGCCGACTTCGAGCAGTCCATTGGCGGCGTGAATGTCGCCGACTTCATCCGCGCCGAGGTGCTGGCGCTGACCTACACCGCGCACGACATGGCGGGCTTTGCGCGCGATATGGGCTATGTGGACGCGAGCGGCGCGGTGAAGCCACCGTTGGTGTGGGATGCCGACGAGCGCGCGCACCGCATGGCGCGGCTGGATGCGCTGTTCATGCACCTGTACGGCTTGTCCGCCGACGATGCGGATTACATCCTCTCGACCTTCCCCATCGTGCGCGAAAAAGACCTAGCGGCATTTGGCTGCTTCCGTACCCGAGATCTGATTCTGGCGTACAGGCAACGCATCGAAAACGGTGTGCTTTCCCACCGAAATCTGGATGTGGGCTGACGTCAAATTACTACGAAAATCGGAGTCGCGCACCATGGCTCCGCTATTTCTTCTTGGCTCTAGTATCGGTAAGTAATGTCCCTCTCATACCCTAACCGCCATCGCCAGCAAGGACGCGGGATTAAGCGATCCGCCGGTCATCCGGTCGATGGCGCGATGCCAGCCGAGGTAGCTGTCCAGATACCGCGTGGCCA
>JAUYFQ010000040.1 GCA_030690895.1 Sulfuricellaceae bacterium | reverse complement strand
GCCTTCGCTTTCCGCCGTGGTAGTCAGCAGGCTTTGCAGGAACAGGCATTCATCCATCTCTTTCTGGGTGAGCGCCCCGCTCTTCACCAGCAGATCGCCGAGGCGCACCTTGTCCTCGGGCAGCTCGTTGATGAGCTGGATGTATTCCTGCACCCGGCTGTGCGGCGGCAGGATGCGCAGGCTGCAATCGTCGCGCACGAATTCGAACACGCCCTCGATCGCGGCCTTGTCGGCATCGCTCATGAAATTCAGCTCGAAGCCGAGGTAACTGCACTCCGGGTCCATTTCATCCGCTTGGGGCATGGCATCAGGCAGAGTGGTCACGCTGACAATTTCGCCCAAGGTGGCGAGATAGCGGAGGAAAGACAGGGGGTCCATGCCGTTTTTCAGCACATCCTGGCCGAAGCGCAGGGAAATATGCCAGGTATCGCTTTCCACCAGTCCGCCGCCGCTGGATTGCACGAGCGCCTGGGGCTCCAGCGTCACGCCAGTCTGGACAGTGGGAGCGCTTTCCGGCGCAGCGCCAAGGTAAGCGCGCAATCTTTTCAGCAGCGTCTCGCCGTTGGCCAGGGTTGCCGCATCGGGTTCACCACCCAGTGCCGCAACCTGTTCCACCAGATCGCCGATATGGTCGCCAACAGAAAGCAGCAGCGCGATCAGCTCGCTATCGACCGGCACCTCGCCGTTGCGCACCTTGTCGAGCACGTTCTCCGCGACATGGGTAAAGGACACAATCGGGTCGAGCCCGAACAATCCAGCCGAGCCCTTGATGGTGTGCGCAGCGCGAAATATGGCACCGACCGCTTCCTTGTCATCCGGTTCGGACTCCAGATTGAGCAGCGCCTCCTCCATCGCCTGCAACAGCTCGCGGGCTTCAATAATGAAGGTTTGCAGCGCCTGATCCATGTTCATGCCGTTCTCCTTTCCCATGTAGGAGGCCCGCCCCGGGCCGATTGCATCGCGACCGACCATCGCGGCGAGGGCGCCGCTCCTACGAAACGAATCATTGAGGCATCACCACCGGGTCGCCGAAATAGCCCGCCATATTCAGCAAATCCATCACTTCCAGCGTGGCCGGGCTGTGTTCCGCCAGGCGCAACGGACGACCGAGGCGAGCCGCCTCGCGCTTGGCGAGTATCAGCAACTGGAAACCGGCGGTATCCATCTCGCTCACCCCAGCCAGGCTGACTTCCATCTCGGTGCAGTCTTGAAGACACTGCATCAACCCCTGCTTGAGTTCCAGCGCCTGATAGATGGTCATCTCGCCTTCCACCTTGACGCGAAAAACCCCGTTCTCAACTTGATGTGAAATCATGTTGCCTCCTCTGTAGGAGCGCCGCCCCCGGCGCGATTTTCGGAAAATCGCGCCGGGGGCGGCGCTCCTACGATGCCTCTCACGGCATGATCAGCTTCGACACTGCCGCCAGCATCTGCGAAGGCTGGAATGGCTTCACCATCCACGCCTTGGCGCCCGCAGCCTGGCCGCTGGCTTTTTTGTCCTCGCCCGCCTCGGTGGTGAGCATGATGATCGGGGTGAATTTGTAACTGGCCTGCAGTTTCACGTTCTTGACGACGGTGAAACCGTCCATGTTGGGCATGTTGACGTCGCTGATGATGAGATGGATTTTTTGGCCGTCGAGCTTGGTCATGCCATCCTTGCCGTCGCACGCCTCGATCACTTCATACCCCGCACCGCGCAGCGCGATGCTGACTACCTGCCGCAACGAAGCGGAGTCATCAACGATTAAAATTGTCTTGGCCATGTTGTTCTCCTGCTAAAAAAAGGTGATTTCCGTTTCTTCCGCCGAGGCTTTACCCTTGCCGCCCTGGTGGATGGCTCGCTGCTCGCTGGTGGTGTAGGTTTTTTCCATCGCTGCCAACCAGGCTGCGGCATCCATCGGCTGCGCCAGACCATACCCATCGCGCGCCTGCTGGTAGCGGCCCAGCTCCTGGTGAAATTCATCCAGATTGGCGCGCACATGAACCAGAATCTGGCTCACCCTATCCTGGAACTGCAACGCCACCAGCGCATCGCCGATTTCGGCGTGAATGCCAGCGCTCTCCGCACGCAGCACCTCGGCGGACTGCGCAAGTTGCGTGGTAAGCCCGTTGAAACTGGACAACACGCCCTCAATGGCCTGCTCCGATTCGCTCACCGCTTCCTGATCGTGGGCTGCCGTGCTTTCGGCCGCGCTGGACACGGACTGGATGGCGGCATTGATGATTTCCACCTTGTCCGCCATGCGCTTGCCGGTTTCGGACGACAGGCTGGAAAGTTTGCGCACCTCGTCAGCCACCACGGCGAAGCCTCGCCCGGCTTCCCCTGCACGGGCCGCCTCAATCGCGGCATTGAGCGCGAGCAGATTGGTCTGGGCAGCGATCGCCGCCACCCCGGCGGCCATGCTTTTCAGTTCCTCGTTATAGCCGGTCAGGCCGCGTACCGCAGACAGCATCTCGCCACGACTGGCCAGGGCGGACTTGAGATACCTGACCACCGTCGACAGATCGCGTTCGCTGTGGCGAAGTATCTCGACCACCCCGCCGCCTTTCTCCTCGCCGGTCGAACGGGAAGCGGACACGGCCGCTTCCAGATTGCTCACGATGCCGGAAAAACGACGGGTGAGATTCGTGATCGCCTCCTCGGACTGGCTGCGCGCGGTTTCGACCTGTTTCGCCAGGATCGGCAGCACCTCGCCGCAGACCTGTTCCAGCCCTTCCACCTGCTGCCTGGCGGCGACGTTTTGCTGCGTCTGCTCGGTCTCAAAACGGACGGTTGTCAGCAAGGAGGCAACAGCGGAGCGATTGTGAAAGCTGACCCACCACCCCAGCACGCCGCCAAAACCAAACAAAGCCGCTGCGCCGGCCATACCGGCAGCGCTCATGCCGCCGCTGCCGAGCAGCGCTGCGCCACCTGCGGCGCCAGCCAGCAGCGGGGCCGTCCAGATCAATCCAACGCCTTCCATTTCTCTGTTATCCATGACCTTCTTTCAGGCAGCAACGCCAAAGTTTGGGAAATCGCCGACTCGCGTCAGCCCGCACAACACATCCTGCACCCGGTGGAACTCGGTAGTCTTGTCGAAAAAATAATCCGCGCCCTGGCTGATGCAGCGCTCCTGGTACACGACCGAACCGCAATCGCACAATGCGATGATCTTGGTAGCGGAGAAACGGTTCCTGATGAATTTCAGCACGCCCAGACCGGAACCATCGTCAAGCTGGATGTCGAGAATCAGCACCTGAGGCGGAACGCGCTTCCGGGCTTGTTTGAGATAACCACTGATCGCGCCACTCGCATCCCTGGCCATGCCCGCCAGCTCGACGCCATCCATCTCGGCGATCAATTCCCGCAGGGCTTCGCGCACACTCTCCGAACCATCTGCCACAAATACGTAGATCATTTCCCCCTCCTTATTGCAGAGGCAAGTTTGCAATGGTTTTGTTACAGCTTTATGGTGCGGCTAAACGGGGGAAAAAAACATCAGGCGGAAGCGGATTATTGAGTAGGCAAAAAAGAAAGCGCTTGTAGGACAAACACCTACAAGCAGCAGGTGTAGGAGTCCCCGCTATCGGCCCGGGGGCGGGCCTCCTACGTTTGACCTGCTAGGAACGGCATCCCCGCTATCGGCCCGGGGGCGGGCCTCCTACGTTTGACCTGCGGTGTTTCCTGTAGGAGCGGCGCCCTCGCCGCGATTTACACGGGCATTCCAATGGACAATTCGGGGTTAGACGAGCTGGTGATTGATGGCGTAGTGGGTCAGTTCGGCGTTGTTTTTCAGGCGCGTCTTGCCCAGGATGCGGCTGCGGTAGGTGCTGATGGTTTTGACCGAGAGGCTCATTTCCTCGGCGATGAAAGACACGGTTTTCCCCGAGGCGAGCTGGAGCAGAATCTGGTACTCCCGGTCAGAGAGGCTGGCATGAAGGGAGGCGCTGTTGCCGCCGCCAACTTCCTCGGCAAGCATTTCAGCCACGCTGGGGCTGATGTATTTCTTGCCTGACGCGACCCTGCGGATCGCTTCCACCAGCGCCTGCGGCGCGCTTTCCTTGGTCATGTAGCCGGCGGCGCCCGCCCGGATGAGACGCACGGCGTACTGTTCTTCCGGGTACATGCTGAGGATCAGTACCGGCAGTCCGGGCGCCTCGTCCCGGATCATTTTCAGGACATCGATTCCGCTCTTGCCGGGCATGGCGATATCCAGCAGCGCCACGTCGATATCGCCGCTCAGCGCGCGCACCTTCTGCACCGCTTCCAGACCGTTTTCCGCCTCGGCCACCACGGCCATACAGCCGGAATCGGCCAGAATCTGCTTGAGTCCCTGACGCACGATGGCGTGGTCGTCGGCGATCAGCACCCGGATCATGCCCCTGCCTCCGCAGTTGCCTGGAGCGGGATACGCACGCTGATGGCGACGCCCTCGCCGAGGGCGCTGCCGATTTCCACCGAACCGCCCAGGGAGCGAGCCCTTTCCATCATGCCGCGAAGACCGTGAGATGTGGATTGCATGATTGCGCCTTCCGGAATACCAATCCCGTTATCAAAAACTTCCAGCGCGATCTTATCATGCTCAAGCCACACGTCGACCAGCACCTGGCTGGCGTGGGAATAGCGCGCCACGTTGGTGAGCGCCTCCTGGAAAATGCGGAACAGGGCGATGCGAATTTCCTCCCCCATCACGATTTCCTCACCATGCATGACCACCTTGCACTGGATGTTGTAACGCTTGGCAAACTCGGAGGCCTGCCACTGCATCGCCGCCAGCAGGCCGAGGTCGTCCAGCAAGCTTGGGCGCAGTTCGGTCACGATGCGGCGCATGGCATGCACCGATCCATCAACCAGATCGGACATGGACGCCACTTTCTCCCGCGCGGCGTCTAGTCCCGGTTCCAGCGGCAACTTGCGCGCCAGCCAGAAAATGTCCATCTTCAGTGCGGTGAGGTTGCCGCCCAGCTCGTCGTGAATTTCTCGCGCGATGGTCGCCCTTTCTTCCTCCCGCGAGGTCTGGAGGTAGTTGGACAGCTCGCGCAACTGCTCGCGCGATTCGCGAATTTCCTGCTCGGCCTGCTTGCGCTCGGTGATGTCCTGCACCGTGCCGACCACGTTGACCGCCTTGCCCGCCTCATCGCGGAACACCTGCGCTTCCTCATGCACGAAGCGCACGCTCCCGTCTGGCAGGACGATACGGTGATCGACGCTGTACTCCACTTCATTCTGCAGTGCAGCAGAAAAATATTTTTTGACCAGTTCGCGATCTTCCGGATGGACGGAGTCCATAAATATTTCATCGCTGGGAGTAAACGCCCCGGGCGTGAAACCCCAGATGCGGTACACCTCGTCCGACCATTGAAGGCGCCCCGATTCGAGATTCAACTCCCAGCTCCCCAGATGCGCAACCCGTTGCGCATAGGCCAGGCTGGCTTCACGCTCGCGCAGGGCATTCTCGGCCCGCCGGCGCTTGGTAATATCCCGGTCTATCCCCTGATAGCCCCTGAAATTACCCTGCTCATCAAAAATGGGCGTGCCGCTGGTTTCCAGCACAACCAGTGAGCCATTTCTATGCACATTGACGTTTTCCAGCGAAGGGATCGGGGCACGGGCGGCAGCGATGGCGGCAAAAACCGCGCCCACCCTTTCCGCTTCTTCCGGCGGCATCAGGTCGAACGGCGTTTTCCCCAGCAGTTCTTCGGGTTCGTAGCCCAGCAGTTCGCGTATCCTGGGGCTGGAATAGGTATAGACGCCGTGCTCGTTCACCTCCCATACCCAGTCGTGCATCGACTCCACCAGTTCACGGTATTTTTTCTCGCTGCCACGCAGGGCATTTTCACTCTGCTTGCGCGGCGTGATATCGACGCGCACCGAAATATATTTGAGCGGCAAGCCGTCCTCGCCAAGCACGGGCGTAATCGTGGTCAGCAGCCACAGTGCGCCGCCTCCCTTTTTGCGATTGAGAATTTCGCCCCGCCAGATCTCGCCGCGTTGGAGGGTGGCCCACAGATCATCAAAAAATGCGCGCGGATGGTGGCCCGAGTTGAGAAAACGATGATCGCGCCCGATGACTTCATCACGGCGGTAGCCGCTCACTTCACAGAACTTGTCGTTGACATAGGAGATCACGCCACGGGTGTCCGACTCGACCACGATCGCCGCATTATCGATCACCCGCCGCTGCTCGGAGAGTGAAAGCAACAGCCCGCCCATTTGCGCCATCACCTGGTTGAGCATGTCCGCGAGGTCCCGAATTTCCGGTACGAAGCGGGCCGAACCGGCAACACGGGCTGAATAATCGCCATCAATGAAACGCCGCCCGGTGGCGGTAATAAGCCCGAGCTGCTTGCGCCAGCGTATCAGCAGGGTAGCCAGCATCGGCGCAAGCAGCAAACGCCCGCGCAGAGCAAATCGGTTCCTCAGGGCAGAGCGTTTATACATTGCTTATCCTAGAAAAAGCAGTTAACCACGGAGATCAAGCGCTAGAGCGGCTTCCCGTGCATTCATAGTTGGGTTAGCGGCTTTATCGCGTAACCCAACAAACCTAATCTTCCTTCAAAATGTGGGTTTTGAGTGTTCATTTTTTGGTTCCGGCTTGTCCGGCTTAGGGTTATGGACCAGGGGCGCAGTAGCGGAAGGCATTTACCTTACCGAAGCCAACAGACTCAGGCAAGAGGCAGGCGCTTTTCATTCCTGTATCTTAGTGATTAAATGGTTGCATTTTTGTGACCCAAGGTCAAAAAATGCACACTGAGGTAATCCTGATCGCGGACGACGATCGCGTCATCCTGTTTGCACTGGCCGAGGGTTTGCGCTCTGCGGGGTATACCGTCATCGAGGCCAGCAGCGGGGAACATGCCATCGAGGTGTGTGGCGACATCACCCCCGACCTGGCCATTCTCGACATGCGCATGCGCGGCCTCTCCGGTCTTGATGTCGCGAAATGGTTCAATGAAAACACCCACACGCCCTTTATCTTCCTCTCCGCCTATGATGACCGGGATACCGTGGAAAGCGCGGCGAAAGCCGGTGCACTGGGCTACCTGGTCAAACCTGTGGACATTTATCAAATACTGCCCACCATTCGTACTGCGCTGACGCGGGCAGCAGAGATTCGTCACCTCAAGGAAATGGAAAAAACCCTGACACAAGCCCTGAACGGCAATCGCGATGTCAGCGTCGCCATGGGCATCCTGATGGAGCGCCATAACATCGGCCAACAGGACGCCTTCGAGATGCTGCGGAAATCCGCCCGCGACCTGAGTCGCAAGGCCGCAGAGATCGCTGCGGACATCATCGGCGGCAAAACACTTGATTAAACCCAGATTATCCATTGGAATGCACATTCATGTAGGAGCGCCGCCCCCGGCGCGATTGTGGCCGAAAATCGCGCCGGGGGCGGCGCTCCTACAGCGGTGTTTTGGCTCTAAGGAGACGCTGATTAAGTCCTTCGACAAGCTCAGGACGAACGGTAACTATATGATTCCGTTCGTGGTGAGCTTGTCGAACCACCAGAAAAAACGAATAAATCAGCGCTTCCCTAATGAATATTCTGGGTTAAATCCAATACTGTTCACTTATGCCGTTCGTGGTGAGCTTGTCGAACCACCAGCCACTTATTCAGAGCCCTTCGACAAGCTCAGGGCGAACGGAGATTTTCTTAAATGAACAGTGTTGGGGTTAAATCCCTACCCAAGCCACGCGGGCGCGCCGGGCTCTGAATGATGACCTCACCGAAACCCGAACGCATTCTGATTGTTGAGGATGACGATCTTGTCGCCCGCCTTCTGGCTCTGCGGCTGGAAAAGCTGGGCTACAGCATAGTCGCCAGACTGAGCAGCGCAGAGGAAGCGCTGGCAAGAATCGTCGAACTCAACCCCGATGTCATCCTGATGGACATCGTGCTTGCAGGCGACATGGACGGCATCGAAGCGGCGCGGCAAATCCGGCAAAAGCTCGATATCCCGCTGATTTTTCTCACCGCCCACACCAACCGGGAGCGACTGGATCGCGCCTTCGAAACGTCACCCATCGCCTATCTGCATAAACCGATCAAGGAGCGGGAACTCGAACTGACTGTCGAACTGGCCCTCTTGCGCCATCGCAGCGACAGACAGGCGTGCGCCGACAGACAGGAACTGGAACACCTCGTCGCCGAGCGCACAGCCGAGCTGACGGCCAGCAACCGGTTGATGCAGCGGATCCTTGATGAACAGAAGGCAACCCAGTCGGCCCTGCAACATTTCAGAAGCGCCCTGGATTATTCCGCCGACAGCATCTTTCTGATCGAGCGCGCCAGCATGCGCTTCATTGACGTTAATCAGACCGCTTGCGAGCGTTTGGGCTATAGCCGGGAAGAAATGCTGAAAATGGGGCCGCATGACATCACGCCCTATTTCAATCAAACGATGCTGGAACAGCGTTTCGATGAAATCATCAACAGCCCGCCGCATTCAGGTGTGATCGAGACTTTCCACCAGTGCAAGACAGGCGAGGTGTTTCCGGTAGATGTCCGATTGCGCGCGACCGGGCCGGAAGGCCGTAGCGTCATGGTGGCGATTGCTCGCGATATTACCGAGCGCAAGGAACATGAGGCAGCGCAGAAGAACGCGCTGGTTCGCGAAGTTCACCACCGCATCAAAAATCACCTGCAGGGGATAGTGGGCTTGCTGCACCAGCAACGGCGCGATAGCGGCGCATGCAACCTCATGCTGGAGGGGATTATCGCCAAGATCAGCACTGTCGCGACAGTGCATGGCCTGAGGGGCAAGACGCTGGAGGAAGGCATTGATCTGATGGAAATGATCAGCGCCATCAGCAGTGCGGTCAACGACCTGATTCCTTCCCGCTTTGCCGCGCGAATCAACAGTACGCTGGATCTCCCTACCGATATTAGCCGCAATGAATCCGTGCCGCTCGCCCTGGCGATCAATGAGCTCCTGGTGAACGCCAGGAAATTCAGCTCCGGCCAGGTGGACATCAAACTCTCGGGCGACAGGGAAAAAACCGCAATCCATATCGTCAACCCGACCAGCGAGCCGGTGCAGCCGATTGGGGCTTCCGGACTGAAACTGGTCAAGGCGCTATTGCAGACCGAGGGTATGGCATTCAGTTATGAGCACGGCGCTGACTGCTTCAGAGCCGAAATCATCCTGACGACACCTGTCATCAGGACCTGATCCGGGGAATCGCAGGCAGGGGCTTTATCCGCCCCGCCGCTTTTCGCCACGGCAGAAAATGTTATATTGGTAAAAAACCCGGCCGCCCCGTCCCCGTGGTTCCGATACAAGTACAGGACATCTTGAGTGATCCTTATCCATTGGAATGCGCATTCATGTAGGAGCGGCGCCAGCCCCCTCTCTAACTCTCCCCCGCAAACGGGGGAGAGGACGATCGCTCCCTCTCCCTTTGGGAGAGGGTTGGGGTGAGGGTTGGCCGCGAATGAGGTCGCAATTCGCGGCGAGGGCGCCGCTCCTACAGGGTAAATGTTGGGTTACGGTGCAAAAAGCCGCACCTAACCCCAATACTGTTCACTTAACCCTGAACCGTTCGCCCTGAGCCTGTCGAAGGGCTTTGGATAAACGATATGTGGTTCGACAAGCTCACCACGAACGGCATAAGTGAACAGTATTGCACCTAACCCAACCTACACAGAGTGGCTTTTGCGCAGACCTGAGTAGTTACCAAGAAAGCAAGTAAAGAGGGTATATGACATGACAAAGCTGGCTGCCCCCCCTTTAATCTTCCATTCCATTGCCTGGATGGCGGCGGCTGCGCTGCTGGTCGCGGCCTTGGGCTACGCGGCATTTGATTACCAGAAACAGGAAATCAAGCAGAAAAACGAAAACAACCTGGCGGAGATTGCCAACCTCAAGGCTGGCCAGATTTCAGCCTGGATGGAAGAACGCAGGGGCAACGCCACCATCATGACGCGCTCTCCGCTGGTCCCGCTGGCAGAAAAGTGGTTTCAGGAGGGCGCGCCCGAAGGCCCGACGCGCGAGCTGATGCTGGCTCCGCTGGAAGCCATGCAGCGCGTCTACCATTACGATACCCTGATGCTGCTCGACGATCGCGGCGTGGTCCGCCTTTCCACCAAAGGCAAGGTCAGCCATCAGGATGATCACCAGAGCGAGCTGGCGCTGGAGGCAATGCGCTCCCGGCAGGTGGTGATGAGCGACATACACCTTGGAGAGCGGGGCAAACCGGAACTGGATTTTGTTGCACCCCTGCTGTCCGGGACAGGCGATGAAGCGCGCGTGGCCGGGGCGGTCTATTTTAATATCGACCCCGAAAAATTTCTTTTTCCCCTCATTCAGGCCTGGCCGATTGACAGCGAGACAGCCGAAACCCTGCTGGTGCGTCAGGAGCATGGCAAGGTAGTCTATCTCAACGAACTGCGCCATCGCGCCAACACAGCGCTGACGCTGAGTTTTCCGCTCGACATGATAAGTCTGCCGGCTGTTCAGGCGATCAAAGGGGAAACCGGCTTCGTGTCGGCAGCGGATTATCGCGGCAAGCAGGTCGTCGCCTACGTGCGCCAGGTAGAAGGAACACCCTGGGCGATGGTGGCGAAGATTGATGAAGCGGAAATCTACCACCCGATACAAAAACTGGCGCTGTATGTTTCCCTGATGGTGGCGGGCCTGCTTGCTGCAATCATCCTGGCGATTCTGCTGCGCCGGAGTCAGGCCAGCGCTGCCGCCAGACATTCCCGCGACGAGGAAGAAAAAGGGGGATTGCAGCAGCGTTTCAATTTTCTGAGCCAGTTTGCCAGCGACATCATCCTGCTGCTGGACGAGCGCGATCGCATTATTGATGCCAATGAACGTGCAATAGAGGCATACGGCTATTCCCGTGAAGAGTTGCTGGCATTGAGAGGCGAGGAACTGTGCGATGAAACGATGGCTGGCTGCTTCGCCCAGGAATGGCAACAGTTGCAGGCGCATGACCATATCACCATGGAAACGGTCCACCAGCGCAAGGATGGCGCCATCTTCCAGGTCGAGAAACGCGCCCGGCTGGTCGAAATCGGCGGCCAGCCATTTGTTCAGGCTGTGCTGCGCGACATCAGCGAGCGCAAGCAGACAGAAGCGCGTCTGAGCCTGAGCGAGGAGCGCTTGCGCACCCTGTTTGCCAGCATCCGGGATGCCATATTTGTGCATGGCATGACAACCAATGGAAAACCTGGCCGCTTTGTCGAAGTCAACGAGGTCGCCTGTCAGCGTTTGGGTTACAGCCAGGAGGAATTGCTGGAAATGACCCCGATGGAAATCGATGCGCCAGAATCCGGCATTGACCTCAGGCCGGTCATCGAGCAGCTCAATGCCGGGCAGAGCGTCATTTTCGAGCAGGTACACCTTGCCCGGAATGGGCGCCGCATCCCCGTGGAGATCAGCGCCAATCCGCTGACCTTGCAGGGAAAGCCGGTGATTCTCTCGGTCGTGCGGGACATTTCGGAGCGCAAGCTGGCGGAACAGAAATTGCGCATGCTTTCCATGGTGGTGGAAGGGACCGAAAACTCGGTCGTCATCACTAACGCGCAGGGTGTCATCGAGTATGTCAATCCGGCATTCACCCGGGTGAGCGGCTATCAAGCCGATGAGGTGGTGGGCAAAACCCCGAGCGTGGTCAAATCCGGCATGACCACGCCGGAGACCTATCAGGCGCTTTGGGAGACCTTGCAGGCGGGCAAGGAGTGGCGGGGTGATTTCCTCAACCGCCGGAAAAATGGCGAGCTGTTCTGGGAGTCCGAAGTCATTTCGATATTGCGCGACGACAAGGGGAAAACCACTCATTTCGTTGCCATCAAGGAGGATATTACCGCGCGCAAACTTCAGGAGGAGCGCCTGCGCCTGTGGCAGCGCGCCATCGAATCCAGCTTCAATGCCATTGTGATTACCGATGCGTCCTTGCCGCATAACCCCCTGATCTATGTCAACGCCGCCTTCGAGCGAATTACCGGTTACAGCAAGGATGAAGCGCTGGGGCGCAACTGCAATTTCCTGCAAAACGAGGATAGAGACCAGCCGGATATACAGGACTTGCGCTGTGCGATCCGTGACAAACGCGAGGGCCGCGCGGTGCTGCGCAATTACCGCAAGGATGGCAGCCTGTTCTGGAACGAGCTGTTGATCGCGCCGGTGCGCGATGAACAGGGCCGGGTCACGCATTTCATCGGCGTACAGAACGATATCAGCGAACGCGTACATTACGAGGCGCAGCTCGAATACCAGGCCACCCATGATGCCCTGACCGGGCTGGCCAACCGCAACCTGCTCGGTGACCGGCTGGAACAGGCGATCGTATTCGCCCACCGCGCCGAACGTCTGGTGGCGGTGATGTTGCTGGATATTGACCGTTTCAAACTGGTCAACGATACCCTCGGCCATGCCTGCGGCGATGCCATGATCCAGAGGGTGGGCAAACGTCTGGCGAGCTGCGTGCGCCCCGGCGATACCGTAGCCCGTCTGGGCGGGGATGAGTTCATGGTCGTGATGTCGGACATGGCAAGCGAGATCGATGCCGTGTCGCTGGCGCGCCACCTGCTGGATGCAGTAGCAGCGCCGATGAACGTGGAAGGCCGCGACATGATGGTCACCGCCAGCCTGGGCGTGGCGATCTATCCCAAGGATGGCGAGCAGGCTGCCGATCTGATGAAAAATGCGGATGTGGCGATGTACCTCGCCAAGGACCAGGGGCGCAACAGTTTTCAGTTCTATTCGCCGGAATTTAACGCCCGCACGCTCGAACGGCTGGAGCTTGAAACCCGCCTGCGCGGCGCGCTGGACGGGGATCAACTGGTGCTGCATTACCAGCCCAAGGTCGATCTGCAAAGCGGGCAAATGTTCGGCGCCGAGGCGTTGATCCGCTGGCGCCATCCGCTGCTGGGCATGGTTTCCCCTGCCGATTTCATCCCGCTGGCCGAGGAAACCGGCCTGATCGTGCCGATCGGGGAATGGGTGATCGAAACCGCCTGTCGCCAGTTGCGTGCATGGCAGGATGAAGGGCTGCCCAATATGGTCCTGTCCGTAAACGTGTCGGCTCGCCAGTTCCAGCAGGAAAATCTGTCCCGCGTGGTCGCGCAGGCGCTGCGCCTGAATGGCGTGCAGGCGCAATATCTGGATCTGGAAGTGACTGAAAGCGCGGCCATGCGAAATCCTGACCAGACAATCGCCATCCTGCATCAGTTAAAGACCATTGGCGTCAAGATTTCCCTCGACGATTTTGGCACCGGCTACTCCAGCCTGAATTATCTCAAGCGTTTTCCGATCGACACCCTGAAAATCGACCAGTCATTCATACGCGACATCACCACTGACCCGGATGTCGCGGCCATCGCCCTCTCCGTCACTTCCCTGGCGCATAGCCTGAAACACCGGGTGATTGCAGAGGGCGTGGAAACCGAGGCGCAGCTCAACTTTCTGCGCCGACATCGTTGCGATGAAATGCAGGGCTATTATTTCAGCCGTCCCGTACCCATAGCGGAATTTACCGCGCTGATACGCGAAGGCCGCAAGCTCGACGTTCACAGCACAGAATCCGCCGAAAAAAGACGCACTCTGCTGCTGGTCGACGACGAGAGCTTTATTCTTTCCTCCTTGCTGCGCGTATTCCGGGGCCAGGGCTACCATATTCTGAAGGCCACCAGCGCGGCGGAAGGACTGGAGTTGCTGGCCCTCAACGAGGTGCACGTCATCATGTCTGATCAACGCATGCCCAACATGAACGGCACCGAGTTTCTCAGCCGGGTCAAGGACATGTACCCGGGCACCATCCGCATCGTGCTGTCCGGCTATGCCGATCTGGCATCGGTGACCGATGCAGTCAACCAGGGCGCCATTTTCAGGTTCCTCAGCAAGCCTTGGGATGACGATCAATTGCGCAAACAGGTGCACGAAGCGTTTGTCGTTTATGAGGCCAAGCTGGATGAAAGACAAAAACAGTCCCGAACGCTGAACAAGGGGGACGAATAATGATCAACGTCACACATGAAGAGCTGGAACGCATTCTGAAAACCCTCGAGGAGGCGCTGGCACTGCACGAGAAATGGCGCGACAACCTGCATCGCACCCTCGCCTGCCAGTTGCCGCCAAGCGCTGCCGACATGGCCGAGGATGCCCACCACCAATGCGCGTTCGGGCATTGGTTCTACAGCAAGGGCAACGCGCATTTGCTCAACTTGCCGGCCTTCAGGATAATCGGCGAGCTGCATCAGGAAATGCACGGCGGCGCGCGCGAGATTTGCCGGCGCCTGGATGTCATGGGCAAGGTGCCAGTAAAAAATTACGACGACTTTATCGCCCAGATGATGAAATTTCGCGAGGAGCTGATCGGCATGCAGCACAAGGTGTCCTACACCCTGCAGAACATCGACCCGCTGACCGGCGCATACCAGACTTCGCGTCTGCTTCCGGATCTCAAGGCGGAGCAGGAAAAGCTCAAACAAAGCGGCAATGCCTACAGTCTCCTGCTGATGGACATCGATCTCAAGACCATCAACCAGAACAGGGGGCGTCATGCCGGCGACAAGATTTTGCAGACCGCCATTCTCAGCATCCGGGAAACACTGGGTGACGGGGACAAGATTTATCGCTACGGTGGCGCGGAGTTCGTTATCTGTCTGCCCGGCAAGGACGTGAAGGATGCAGAAATCGTCCGCGAAACGCTGATGAAGAAGATCGGCGAGGCGCTGAGCGAGCTTGCCGGAGAAACACCGGAGGCGCTGCACATCCATTACGGGGTTGTCGAGCTGGACTACAATGCCTATCTGGAAGAGCTGCTGGACCAATCGGCCCGCTCTACCTACACCATCAATATTTAGGAACTGGCATGGAACGAACCATTCTGCTGGTGGACGATGAAGCCAACATCCTTTCCGCCCTGACGCGGCTGCTGCGGCCGCTGGGTTATCGCATCCTGCGCGCCGGGAGCGGGAAGGAGGGGCTGGAATTGCTGGCGCAGAACGAGGTCGGGGTGATCATTTCAGACCAGCGCATGCCGGAGATGACCGGCTCGGAGTTTCTCATGCAGGTGCGGGACCTCCACCCGGACACGATACGCATCGTGCTGTCCGGCTATACCGAGCTTAATTCGATCACGGATGCCATCAACCGGGGCGCCATCTACAAGTTCCTGACCAAGCCCTGGGAGGACGACCTGCTGCGCGCCAACATCGAGGAGGCATTTCAGCATTACGAAATGAAGCGTGAAAACGACCGCCTCAACAACGAGATGGAACAGCGCGTGGTGGAAAAAACCCGCGAGCTGACGCGTAACCTGAAAATGTTGCAGGTGTCACAGGAAATTCTGGAAGCCCTGCCGGTCGCCGTCATCGGCATTGACAGCGATGGCGTGATCGCCGTGGCGAACTCCATGGCCCACCACCTGCTAGGCTGTGGCGGAGCGCGACCGCTGCTGGGAGAAGCCGCTCAGGAACTCATTCCGGCCGAACTGCTGGCCTGCCCGGGGGATGCCATCGTCACCCTGCCCGATGGCATCCGCATGCATTGCTGGCAAACCACGATGGGCCGCCTGTCCCATTCCAACGGCGTGGTGCTGGCTTTCTCTCCACAACAGCAATTGGGCCCGTCAACATGAGACAGGTTGACTGTAGGTCCGCCTTCAGGCCGACATGTCGGCCTGAAGGCCGACCTACAATTGCAACGCTCGCAATGACCTTCAAGAAAAAGGAACAGGTAGAACACGATGCATGAAATTCTGAACAATCTGCACCAGTTGCCGACCATCCCAGCCGTGGTGCAGGAGCTGATCAGCAACTTCGAGAATCCGGATCTCGACAGTCAACACCTGGCGAAGAAAATCGGACAGGATCAGGCGCTTGCCGCCAAAGTGCTGCAGGTTGCCAATTCAGCCTTTTACGGTCTGCCGCGTCAGGTCGGCTCGATTCAGGAAGCCGTGGTGGTGCTCGGTTTCAGCACCGTGCGCAGTCTGGTGCTGTCCGCCGGTATCATTGGCGCCTTTTCGAGCGCCAGTTCGGCCTGCGTGGACCGCAAACAATACTGGCAGCGCAGTCTGGCCACCGCCACTTACGCCAGGGCTGTGGCCAAATGTCTGCGTCAGGATAGTGAAATGGCTTTTTCCGCCGGCCTGCTGGTCGACATCGGCATCATGGTGCTGGACGTGTGCGATCACGAGCGTTTTGCCGCCTTATGGCAAGGCGCGCAGGCTGGTGAGAACGGCCTGATCGAGGCCGAACGCGCAGCCCTGGGCTTTGATCATGCGGAGCTGGGCGCGGAGGTGGCGCGCCGCTGGAAATTCCCGCCCGCCATCGAGGAGGCGATTCGCCACCACTACCAACCCGAGCACAGCCCTTTCCAGGTGCTGACGGGAGTCGTGCAGGTCGCCGCGATATTGGCGCGGCTCGACGAGGAAGAAGCGCCTGCTGGCGAATGGTTCGCGCGCATCCCCCTGACCCTGCGTAAGGCCTTGCATCTGGAGCAGGCGCGGCTGGAAAAATGTCTGCCTAGTCCGGAGCAGATGGAAGCCACAAAAAATCAGATGTTGACCTGAGGAAAGCGGGATGGCACTCGACCGCATGACCAAACTGTCGTGGATTTTCGATCTGTATCAACTGGGGCAGTCCGCGACGCTGTTGCAGAATCCGGACAAGATCTACCAGCAACTGCTGGCCCATATTGTCGCTGGTTTTGAGGCGCGCAGCGGCTCGCTGGCCATGCTTGGCGGGGATCAAACCATTCTGACCATCGTGGCTGGCATTGACCTGCCGCCCCAGGTGATTGGCAGCGCTGTACCCCTGGGCAGCGGCGTGCTGGGCTGGGTGGCTCAGCAAGGCCAGCCCCTCCTGATCAATGGCGATCTCGACCCGAAGCAGTTTCCCGGCATCCAGCGCCGACGCGAGCAGGCAGCGCCAAGCTCGGCTTTGTGTTGGCCGCTCAAACTGCGGGAACGGGTGATTGGCGCCCTGAGCGTGAACCGTCCTGCCGACAAGACCCCTTTTAGCGAGGCGGATCGCGAACAAGGCACCGCCGTACTCAATCTTGCCAGCCTGGCGCTGGAAAATATTCAGTTGCAGCTCGATCAACAGCGCCGCATTGCAGAACTACAGGCGACCAACCAGAAGCTGGCCGAGGCGCAGGAGCAGTTGCTGCAGGCGGAAAAAATGGCCTCCATTGGCCAGCTTGCCGCCGGGGTGGCGCACGAAATCAATAATCCAGTGGGTTACGTGGCCTCCAATATCAGCACGCTCGGACGCTATGTAAACGACCTGTTGTCCCTGCTCGATGCCGGTGAGGCGCTCGATGCCAGCCTCTCCGGCGATGCGCCAGCCTTGCTGGCATTGCGCGCGCTCAAGGAAAAAGTGAATCTCGCTTATTTGCGCGAGGATTTGCACGATCTTCTGAGGGAATCGAAAGAAGGCCTGGAGCGGGTCAAGAAAATCGTTTCCGACCTGAAAACCTTTTCCCACATGGACGAGGCGGAATGGCAGATCACCGATCTGCATCAGGGCCTGGACAGCACGCTCAACATTGTCTGGAACGAGCTCAAATACAAAGCTGAAGTGGTCAAGGAATATGGCGCGATACCGGATGTCGAGTGCCTTGCATCCCAGCTCAACCAGGTGTTCATGAACCTCATGGTCAATGCCGCGCACGCTATCGAGAACCGTGGCACGATCACCCTGCGCACCGGTCAGGTGGGCGAGCGGGTGTGGGTGGAAGTATCCGATACCGGCAAAGGCATTGCGCCGGAGCATCTCAACCGTATTTTCGATCCCTTCTTCACCACCAAACCGGTAGGCAAGGGCACTGGTCTGGGGCTGTCGCTTTCCTATGGCATCGTGAAAAAACATCACGGCCAGATCGAGGTCGATAGCACACCGGGCAAGGGAACGACCTTTCGCGTCTGGCTGCCGTTGCGGCAGGCGACAACGACATAACCCATGCATTCGCAAGGTAAATAACATTTCATGACACCCGCTACTTCACCCCTCTGGCGCACGCTGATCGAACAGTGCCAACAGGCGCTTTATCAGTCCAGCGATGAAACTCTGTTCCGTGATGCGCTGTGTCAATCCATGGTGGCAAGCGGCGCTTATGCCGCTGCCTGGATCGGCTTCTCCGCCTGGGTTGGCGCCGATCAGGCGCGCTACATCCACATTGTTGCCCAGTCAGGACTGGCGCCGCTCTATTGCGGCGACCATGCCTGGACAGAGGACGCCGCAGACTCGCATCCGCTCAGTCTGGCCCTTCGCACAGGCGCCTCCAGTCAGGCCCACTACGCGGAAGATGCGCCCGATCTGCCGGGCTTGCTTCCGCCCCCAGGCAAGGAGCATGAAGGTATATATTTTCTCGCTGTGCCATTTCAACTCTATGGACGGACTGCCGGCGTACTGGGCCTGTGTGCGCGGGAACAATCCGCCTTTGACGAGGATGCCAGGGCCTGGCTGGCGCTGGTGGTGCAAACCCTGACATTCGGCCTGATGGAGCAGCGCCGACGCGTCGAGGAGGTGCAGGAAGCAGGATTTTATAGGGTCACCGTCGATCGCTTGATGCAGCAGATTCTCGCTGTGGACCACCACGCCATCATCAGCATTGCAGACCAGGCTGGCGTCATACTCTATGCCAACGACAAATTTTTTGAGGTGTCGCAGTATTCTTACGATGAACTGGTGGGCTCAAAGCACAGTATCGTCAATTCGGGCTGCCACCCCCCTGAATTCTTTGCCCAGATGTGGAAGACGATCAGCAGTGGCGCGGTGTGGTATGGGGAGGTGTGCAACCGCAGAAAAAACGGTGAGGAATACTGGGTGGATACCACCATCGTGCCGTTTCCCTCTCCCGACGGGAAAGGCTGGCACTATGTCAGCGTGCGCACCGAAATTACCGCCCTCAAGCGTTACGAAAAGAGTCTGCTGCAGGCTAACGAGCAACTTGAACAACGCGTCACGGAGCGTACCCAGGAACTGGAGATGGCCAATGAGGCGCTGGAGATCGACATTCAGGCGCGTACCGAAATAGAGGAAAAATTACGGCAAAAACAGGAGGAGCAACAAAAACTGATCGAGGAGCTTAAAAATACCCAGCACCAGCTCCTGCAATCTGAAAAAATGGCTTCCATTGGCCAATTGGCAGCCGGCGTGGCGCATGAAATCAATAATCCGATCGGTTATGTGCACTCCAACCTTGGCAGCCTGGAAAAATACATGGATGACCTGTTTTCCGTGCTGTCAGTCTTCGAGGCTGCCGAGAGCGATTTCCCGCCGCACAGTGCGGCGCTGGCGAGGATCAATGCATACAAGGAAACACTCGACCTGTCTTTCCTCAAGGAAGACATTCCCACGCTCATCGCCGAGTCGAAAGAAGGCATTACCCGGGTAAAAAAAATCGTGCAGGATCTCAAGGATTTTTCGCATGTGGATGAAGCCGAGTGGCAGTTGTGCGATCTGCATCGTGGCATGGACAGCACGCTGAATATCGTTTGGAACGAACTCAAGTACAAGGTGGAGGTGGTCAAGGAATATGGCGCCCTGCCTGAAATTGAGTGCATTCCCTCCCAGTTGAACCAGGTGTTCATGAATCTGCTGGTCAATGCAGGCCATGCCATCGAGGATCGCGGCACCATCACCATTCGTACCGGCCAGGAGGAAGATCAGGTATGGGTGGAAATCGCCGATACCGGGAAGGGGATTGCAGAGGAACATCTCAAACGCATTTTCGAGCCCTTCTTCACCACCAAACCAGTCGGTAAAGGCACCGGGCTGGGATTGTCACTATCCTACGGCATCGTGACCAATCACCATGGACGCATCCTGGTGGAAAGCATCCCCGGCGCGGGTACGACGTTCCGTATCTGCTTACCGGTAAAACAGCTGGAAAAAGCACAATGAGCGATATGCCGATCAACGATGATCCACCCCCCTCCCCTCCTGCGCTGCTGTTCGTGGATGACGAACCGAATATTCTCAGCGCCTTGCGCCGCTTGTTCCGTTCCCATGGCTACAAGATCCATACGGCAGAAGGCGGTGCGGAAGGACTGGCTCTGCTCGGGCAGGAGCCAGTCGATCTGGTGATTTCCGACATGCGTATGCCCAACATGGACGGCGCACAGTTTCTCGAACAGGTGCGGGAAAAATGGCCCGATACCGTGCGCATCCTGCTCACCGGCTATGCTGATGTCAGCTCCACCATCGCCGCTATCAACAAGGGGCAAATTTACCGCTATATTTCCAAACCGTGGAATGATGACGATATCGTTCTGCTGGTGAAACAGGCGCTGGAACTGAAAAACCTGGAGCGGGAGAAACTCCGTCTGGAAGCGCTGTCGCTGCGCCAGAATGAAGAGCTCAAGGAACTGAACGCCAGTCTGGAAGCCAAGGTGCTGGAACGCACCAAGGAAGTCCGCCAGACCATGAGTTTCCTCGATCTTGCCAACAAGAAGCTGAAGGAAAGCTTCATCACCTCGATCAAGGTATTCTCCAGCCTGATCGAACTCAGGGAACGAACCCTGGCCGGACACTCGCGCCGCGTAACCGATCTGGCGCGCACCCTGGCCAAGCGTCTGAATCTCTCCGACAGCGAGATGAATGATCTTTTCGTCGCCGCCCTGCTGCACGACATCGGCAAAATCGGCCTGCCCGACACGGTGCTGGCCAAGCCTTTCGTCGCACTGACGGGAGAAGAGCGCGACCTGGTGCTGCGTCACCCCGCCACCGGCCAGGCGGCGCTGATGGGACTGGAGCAACTCCACGGTGCAGCCACGCTGATCCGTGCTCACCATGAACGCTGGGACGGCATGGGCTATCCCGATGGCTTGTCGGGACTGGCCATCCCGATGGGTGCGCGCATCCTGGCCCTGGCCAACGATTACGATGCGGTGCAGATCGGCACGCAACTAAACAAGCGGCTGAGTCAGAGCGAGGCGGTGGCCTATATCGTCGAGGGCCGTGGCAAGCGCTATGACCCCGACGTGGTGGATGTGTTTGCACCCATGATGGGCGGACAGGCCAAACCGGTGGTGGCCGAAATCGAGGTCAGATCCCCCCAGCTCAAGCCGGGCATGTGCCTGTCACGCGATCTGGTCACGCCCGAGGGTATCATGCTGCTGTCACATGACTACGTGCTGACCGATGTCATCATCAAGCAAGTCCGCAATTTCGAGCGATCGTCTGGCCGTGCCATGACGCTCCATATCCGCGCCAAGAAAGGAGATTGAATGATGTATCGGATCATGCTGGTAGACGACGAGGAAAATATTCTCAAGGCTTTGCGCCGCGTGCTGGCCAATACGCCATGCATTTACGACGGGGTGGAATATCCGGTCAAAGTGGAGATGTTCACCTCTGCCGACGAGGCACTGGATTACGCGCATTTCAACGCGGTGGATCTGGTGCTGTCCGATTACCGTATGCCGGGCAAGGACGGCGTCGCCTTCCTCAGGGAGTTCAAGGAGATCCAGCCCCATGCCGCGCGCCTGATTCTGTCCGGCTACGCCGACCTCAACGCCGTGATCGGCGCCATCAATGAGGCGCAGATCTACCGCTTCCTCAACAAGCCGTGGAACGATTACGAGCTGGTGTCAAGCATTGCCCAGGCGCTGGCCTACCGCAACCTGACGCTGGAAAACCTGCACCTCGCCGACCAGGCCAGGCTCGAACAAGGCGCCATCTCACCCCAGGAACTCGAACGCAAGCGCCTGGAGGAACAGGAGCCGGGCATTACCAAGGTCAACTGGGGGCCGGATGGCTCGGTCATTCTGGATATTAGCGAGTAGTATGGGGATATTGCTCCGGCCCGATGAAGTCTTGAGTTCCGTTCGGGCTGAGCTGTGAGCCTGCCGAACAGTCGAAACCCCGCAATCCATTCGATAAGCTCAGGGCAAACGGTTGATACTTCACCGGGCCGGATCAATAGTGTCCAACATTGGCGACCCGTTGGTTTGCGGGCGTCTATTTTGTTTGCCGGAAGTTTTGCATGACCGTCATTAAAAAAATCAAGCACAACCGAATCTGGATTATTGCGTTTCTCGTCATAATACCGGGCCTCATTGGCTTGTATGTGAACGGGTTGAAGCAGGGCTATGACGAGAAACTCGCGCGTGCCGCCACGGATAGCCAGAACATGGCCAGAGTGCTTGAAGAACAAATCAATTCCGTCGTGCAGAAGACAGATATTTTGCTCCAGCATGCCGCTGGAGAAATCGTTTTACAGCGTGTTAAAAAACTGCAAGCCAACGAAGAGTCGCACGCCTATCTGAAAATGCTCAAGGCGAGTATCCCCGAGATATTCAGGATAAGAATCATCCAGTCGGATGGTTATAGCCTGGCCAGTTCCCTGGAAGAAAATGCCGCTCGCCCATTCTATGGGGATAGGGCTTACTTTATCCGCCACCGCGACAATCCTGCCCTTGGGCTGGATATTTCGGAACCCATCATCGGCCGCACTCACAAGGGTTGGCAAATCATGCTCAGCCGGCGTCTGGATTACGCTGATGGCAGCTTTGCCGGGATTGTCAGTTCGGTGCTCGCCCTGTCGTATTTCGAGAATTTTTTCAGTACGCTGGACTTGGGCAAAGATAGCGATATTACGCTGTTGAGCGCAGACCTTCATGTCATTACCCGTTTTCCGATCAGCGAAAGCCAGCGCATGAAATCGGTGCGCGGCGGCCCTATCGATGCCGCGCTGCAGATAAACCCCAGCAAGGGAACGACTTCAGGAAAATCGAGCGTCGATGGTACAGACCGTATCTACAGCTATCGCCAGGTTGGCAATCTGCCCCTGATCGTCGTGGTCGGTTTGTCCAGGCAGGAGGTGCTGGCCGAATGGCGCCGCGCTGCGCTGATCGATGGCGCGGTAATACTGGCGCTCCTCGTCGCCATTGGCTGGCTCACTTTTAGTTTGATGCGGCGTTACAAACTGGAACAGGACGGCAAAGATCAGTTGCGCGAAATCACCTCCACTCTGGGAGAAGGTATTTATGTGCTGGATCGGGATGGCAGGGTGACATTCATGAACCCGGAGGCGGAGCGCCTGCTGGGATGGACTCAGGCCGAGCTCCTCGGCCGAAGGGGACATGAAACTTTCCACTACAAGCGCGTGAATGGAACCCCGATTTCCGCCCACGCTTGCCCGGTTCTCCAGACCCTTCTTACCGGGCAGAGCAATCACGCCATCAATGACAATCTGGTTCGGAAAGACGGAACGACCATTCCTGTTTCCATCATATCGAGCCCCATCATCAGAGACGGGGAGGTGGTGGGTTCTGTCGCGTCCTTCCAGGATATTACCCCGCGTCTGGAAGTGGAAAAAGCGCTGCGTGAAGGGGAGGCGCGTTTCCGGCTGCTGTTCAACAGCGGCAATGATGCCATTCTGGTTCATCTCCTGAATGATACGGATGGGCGAGGCAAGTTTGTCGAGGTCAACGACGTGGCTTGCCGACGCCTGGGTTACAGCCGGGACGAATTGTTACAAATGAGTCCGGTTGAGATCGACGACCCGGAAAGCACTTCCGATATAGAGAAAGTCATGAAGCAAATCCAGACTCATGGATTTGCCTTGTTCGAACGGGTTCATGTCACCAAGCGGGGCGAAAAATTCCCCGTGGAAATCAGCAGCCATGTCTTCGAGATGGATGGCAGGCCATTATTGATGTCAGTGGTACGCGACATCTCCGAGCGCAAGCTGGCCATGGCAACCCAGGACAAACTGGAGCGGGATCAGCGGGCGCTGCTGGATGCCGCACAGGAGTCCGCGCTGCTGCTGGAAAGGGACGGCACCATTCTCGCCATCAACCATGTCGGCGCAAAACGACTGCATGGCACTCAGAACGAATTATTGGGCCAGAATATTTTCGACCTGATTCCTCCAGAGGTGGCCAAGGCGCGTCGAGCGCTCGTGGAAAAGGTCGCACAGAATGGCCTGCCAGGCGCATTGGAAGACGAACGCAATGGTATGCGCATGGCGAATTCCGTTTATCCGGTGATCGATGTGGACGGAGAAATCAATCGCGTGGCCGTGTACTCCGTGGATGTCACCGAGCAGCGCCTGCTTGAGGCGATCGAGAATCTGTTCTCCGCCATCAACCAGAAAGTGCTTCGGGGCGAAGTTCTGGAAGACGTTCTCCAGTTCATCTGCGCGCAAGTTGCGCAGCTATTCAGTCTTGACATGGCCTGGCTGGGTCATAAGGAGCCGGATGGCACGGTCAGCGTTCTGACATCCGCCGGCAACGCAAAAGAATATGCACAGCGCCTTGGCACGGTGGTGGTGCGCTGGGACGAGGGGCCGCTGAGCCTGGGCCCCACCGGAACAGCGATTCGAACCAAAGAGACGCAAACATTCAATAGCGATAATCCCGGCTTCCAGACTTGGGCTGCGATTGCCCACGAATATGGGCTTCAGGCGGTTCTCGGCATTCCCTTGACTGTGCACGGCGAAATTTACGGCGCATTCACGCTTTATTCCTGCGAATCGTCCGTCTTTACAGAGCCTGCCATGGTGAATCGACTGGTCGGCATCGCCAGTCGCATTTCCATGGCGCTGGAAATGGGCAAGGATCAGCAAGAACTTCGTCTGTTAAGCACGGCGCTGGCATCAGCGGCCAATGCGGTGATGGTCACCGACCATCGGGGCTGTATCCAATGGGCGAATGCCGCCTTTTCCCACCTGAGTGGTTACAGCGAAGCCGAGATCATCGGCCAGTCACCCAGAATCCTTAAATCAGGACAGCAGGACAGCGCTTACTATCAGGCCTTGTGGCGGACCATTGGCAGCGGGGAAGTGTGGAGCAGAGAAGCGGTGGAAAGAAATAAGGACGGCAGCCTGTACACCGTCATGCAGACCATCACGCCGCTGACCGATGCGGCAGGAAAAATTACGCATTTTATCGCCATCCATGAGGATATCAGCGACCAGAAGCGCACCCAAGAGCGGATCAGCCACATGGCCCAGTACGATGAGCTGACCGACCTGCCCAACCGCGCCCTGTTCTACGACCGCTTGCATCAGGCGTTCAGCCTTGCCAAACGCAGCAAGGTTGGACTGGCGCTCATGTTCCTCGACCTGGACCGTTTCAAACAGGTAAACGACACCCTGGGCCACCACATCGGCGACCTGCTGCTCAAGAACGTGGCGCAACGGCTACGCCAGTGCGTGCGCGAAAGCGATATCGTAGCCCGCCTGGGCGGGGATGAGTTCACCGTCCTGCTCTACAATCTGCACGATCAGGAGGATGCCAGCCGCATCGCTGAAAAGATCATTGCAGCGGTGTCGCAACCGTATGAACTGGATGGGCGCGAGGTACACATTGGTGTGAGCATCGGTATAGCACGCTTTACCGATGATACGGAAGACGAAGACGGCCTGGTGGCGCTGGCCGACAAAGCCATGTACGCAGCCAAGGCAGGAGGCCGCAATACCTACCGCTTTTGCGTGGGTGAAGAATAGCGCCCGGTGTATTTTGTAGCCGGGCTCAAGATGAGCAGGTAACTGCAACCATCATGAATTGGCAGGTTTGGGGCCGAGCCATGTCTCAACCCTGGTCTGGGTAACAGCTTTGGATATAACCAGGATTGACTGAGTCTTTGACCGAGCTATTGTTTTGTCACGGCGAAAGCTTGTATGGTAGTTTGGCGCGTGCCTGAGTCAGTGCCACCATCGGAACATCTGTACAAATACCGACTGGTCTATCTGGAAGATGGGAAGCGCGTAGTAGGCTTTGACAACGAACGTGGCAAAGGTGATCACAAGCACGTGGGTGAATTGGAACTGCCCTACGTGTTTGCCTCGGTTGACAAGTTGATTGATGATTTTATCGAGGAGGTTGAACGATGGAAGCAAGGACACTAACTATTTCCATGCAACCAAACTGGCAAGCCGCGCTGCGGCATGCTGCCGGAGATGCTTTTCAGGCCAATACCTATCAGGGCGAAACGCTCAACTTTGATTCCCCGGCGGCATTCTTCTCACGCCTGACAGAGCGGCGCTGGGTGTTGATCAATGCCCTGCAGGGTTCTGGCGAATTGCCGGTACGCGAACTGGCTCGACGGGTCGGGCGTGACGTCAAACGCGTCCATGAAGATGCCAGCGTGCTTGTTGACCTCGGTTTGGTGGAGCGCACTTCTCGCGGAGGGTTGCTCTGCCCGTTCGCGGATATTCATGTAGATATGCACTTGAGCCAGGCTGCTTAAATTTGCAGCTTACAAATTTCCGGGCGGAATGTTGATGGCTTTCATAGATCCTCTTTTTTGCCGTAGAGAATTTTGAGATCCCGAGGAACGCGCATTCGGAATTGATTAAGTCTGGCCGCGCAAGGAAAGATGCTACGTGCACAATTCTGGCCGGTGTAACAGTTTTGGACACATAAGAACTGACTGAGTCATTGTCTTGTCACGGCAATAACTCGTCATAAATTTGGCGGAGAAGGCGGGATTCGAACCCGCGTTAGGATATTATCCTAAACACGCTTTCCAGGCGTGCGACTTAAACCACTCATCCACCTCTCCGGGGGAAGCGCGACATTATATTCAGGTATGCCGCTTTAGTCCAGTTACATCATTCATCGATCAATTTCTTCAGCCCATACCATCGCGTCAACGTGTGCGACATTCACCTTGAGGGCATCAAGCCCGCAGGTGCGCGCCCATAATTCGATCGCTTTCTGGTCGAAGGCTTCACAGGCGATGGCCAACCCAAGATAGGGGGCGTAGATGCCCTGATGTTCGAGCAGAGCCAGAGAAACTTGCTGGGGCAGGTGAAAGTTTTCCAGCGCCTTTTCCATGGGCAAATTCAGCAGGGAGTCCAGCAACGACAGGATACCGACCAGAAACAGTCCATCCTGATCAGGTCCGGCGATCTTGTCCTTGCCGAGCAGTTCGACCAGGCGCGCCCGCACCAGGGCATTTTTCAGCAGGATCATGCTGCGCGGGTCAGGCTTGTCGCTGACGAACAACAACAGCGTCAGCCAGCGGTACATCTGGTCGTAGCCCAGCAATGTCAGGGCATGGGCGATGGAACGGATTTCCTGCAGCAAGCCATTGGCGGGGGAATTGATATAACGCAGTATTTTGAAGGTGATGGCTGCATCACGTTTGACGCTGGCTTCCAGTTCCTTGATTTCAACACGGCTGCGAACAAGGTTGAGCAGTTCGATCACCTTGATGCGGTGATTGTCCAGACGGGTGGGTACGGAAGCTTGCGGCTTGGTGAAGTAGTAGCCTGAAAAATAGTTGAAGGCCAATTTTCTGCTGGCCTCGAAATGTTCTTCGGAATCCACGCCCATCGCTATCAGCGGGCGCACGCCAGATTTCAGGACAGCGACGATTTCCTTGCCAAGATCAATCGCGTTCATTTCCGTGATATTGAAACGCACATAATCGGCAATTTTCAACCAGGTGTCGATTTCGGGCCGGCAAACACTGACATCGATCACGAATCTGAAGCCACGTGTTTTCAGTTCCCGGCAACGTTTTAGCAGTGCTTCATCCTTGGTCTCAGGCAAGGGTATGGCAAACACAATATTTTTTGCCGTTAGTTCATCCACGCATGAGTGCAGAATAACCAGCGACGAAATGGGGAGTATCGCCAGCTTCCCCTTTAACAGACGATCTACCCCAAGCTCGAATACGCTTTTAAGCAGCATCTTGTCATTCATCAGCAGAACCGTATCATCCGGCTTGGCATCAAGCGGAGAGGGGCGGTTGCGCAGTGACAGCTCATAACCGATAAGACGCTCACTCTTGTCCATGACTGGCTCGCGCCGTAAAAAGCTGAGCCGCAAGGCGACTGCATCACCGCGCAGACCATTGGTTTCAATATCTAGCAGGCTGCTGATGGCTTCACCTGAACTATCGGCAGCCGTATCTACAATTTTCGCGTCATAGGGAGAGGCATCGGCATATTCACCCGAAATCGGGATTGGAGTAACCTCAAGCTCTATATCGATTTCGGCTGGTTGTGCCAAAATCGGCTCTGGTCTGGTTTGCAGCAGGGACTTGATTTTTTCAAACATAAAATAGGCTACTCGATCAATAACTTTGGACAACCCGGTAATTCTGCGCTACTCACAAGTCATGTCAAGCATGCCAACCCATCTGGCAGTTCAATCCAACAGGAAACAACGTGAATATCAAACCAGTCGCTCTGCTTTTCACTGTTACACTTTCAGCCTGCGGCCAACCGTCCGGAGATGCACAGAACGAAAATCCCCGCCATTATGATCCTCTACGACTGGCGCAAGGCGAGCGCACCTTTCATACCCATTGCTCAACCTGCCATGGCTGGAATGGCGAGGGTCAAGCCGGGTGGCAGAAACCCGGACCCAATGGCGCTTTGCTCCCGCCCCCGCTGGATAACAATGGCCGCACTGCCAGACTGAACAGCAAGCAGATCATGGCCTTCATCCGGCAAGGCAGCCCAGATGGACGAGGGGCCATGCCGGCTTGGGAAAACAAACTGAGCATGCGGGAAATCGACGATTTAACGCTTTGGATTACCTCGCTTTGGTCTGACCGTATTTACCTCGAATGGCAAACGAAAATCGAGCAGGACGCCCGATAATTTTGTACCATTAGCCTTTTCTAATTTACCTATTCCAAGGAGAAATTCATGTACGGATTCAGCACTCAGGTCAATCTGCCTTTCGACGATGCAGTCGCAAAAGTCACCGAAGAACTGAAAAAAGAAGGTTTCGGTGTTCTCACTGATATCGACGTCAAGGCCACCATGAAAGCCAAGCTGAATATCGATGGCCGCCCTTATCGCATTCTGGGCGCCTGTAACCCGCCGCTGGCGCATCAAGCCATTACGACCGACCCTGATATTGGCTTGCTGCTGCCATGCAATGTGGTGGTGCGCGAAGAAGAGGATGGCAAAATCACGGTCGCCTTCATGGACCCCTCAGCTGTCCTGAAACTGGTCGACAAACCGGGGATTGAAGAACTGGCAGCACAGGTCAAGGCTCGCCTGGAGAAAGTGCGCGACGGGATGAATAAATAAGGGGGACGGGTTTTGGGTTATGGCACAAAACCTGCCTGACCCAAGCTACGTCCGCTCAACCGCTTGCTTTCGCTCATAAACCACGAAATCGTAATTTAGCTGATTTTTTTCATCGGCCTGATGAGATATCCGGCTGACTTCTTGCCACTGCTGAAGATCAAGCTCGGGAAACCACGCGTCGCCTTCCACGCGTGTCTGAACTTCAGTGAGGTAGATGCGCTCCGAGTGGTCCATTGCCTGGCGGTACAAATCTGCGCCACCGATAAAAAACGCCTCTTCATCCCCCTCGCATGTCCGCATCGCTGCATCCAGAGAATGGACGACCACACAGCCCGCTGCAAGATAGTCACGGTCGCGGGTGATCACGATAGAAGTCCTGCCTGGCAGGGGCTTGCCGAGAGACTCAAAAGTCTTGCGCCCCATGAGAATGTGATGCCCCATGGTCAACGCCTTGAAATGCGCCAGATCAGCAGGCAAGCGCCATGGCAGCGTATTATCAATGCCAATGACGCGATTTTGCGCCATGGCGGCAATCATGGAAAAACGCGTATTAACTTGAAACTCGCGTAGCGAGCCTGCATCCCTCTCTCCCTCTGGGAGAGAGCAAGGAGAGAGGGAAACGGGCGTGGCGAAGAGTGGCTTCATAATTTTGGGCGGCGATTCGCCATGCCCGCCGGTCACAGGTTGAAACGGCTGACCGCCTCGTGCAACCTTTTAGCCAGAACTTCCATGCGTCCGGCTTCCGAAGCATTTTCATGAATCGCATTCGAGTTCTGCTCGGCCATGCTGGCAATGCGCTCAACACTGCGCGAAATTTCGATGCTGGCTGTGCGCTGTCCAACCACTGCACTGGTGATCGCATCCACACCACTGGTTGCATCCCTCACCGATCGACTGGTATCGCTCAATGAAATGGCCACATGTTCCAACTGCTCTTCACTGTTTGTCAGGGCTTGCTGGCCGTTCTGGATGGATTTTTCGACCATGCCGGATTGCTGGCCCAGACTGGCCGTCACGCGGTCGATCTCGCTGGCCGACTGAGCCGATTTCTCAGCTAGTTTGCGTACCTCATCGGCCACCACCGCGAAACCCCTGCCCTGCTCACCCGCCCGCGCAGCCTCAATCGCCGCATTCAGAGCCAGCAGATTGGTCTGGTCGGCAATTTCCTTGACCTGCTTGGTCATATTGGTAATCACCTCGGCGCTGCGCATGAACACATCGACCGAACTGGCAATTTCATTGACCGAGTCGGACACCAAACTGATTTCGCCTATCAACTCGGCAAGTGTAATATTTCCCTCATCAGTCTTGTTCTCGCTGAGATGCGAAAGCGCCATCACACTGGCCGCGCTTTCCGACACAGAAGCTATGCTGGCGGCCATCTGCTCAACGGCAGCCGCTGTCGTCGTCGCTGCATCGCTCTGTTGCCGGGATCCGTCGCTAATGGTAGAGGCAGCGGAAGTCAGACGTCCGGCAGCATCGTTCAGATCGGTTGCGGAGCTTTTAACTTCACGCAAAATCATGGCCATGTCGCGGCGCAAAGCATCGGCTGTCGCGGCGACCCGCCCGATTTCATCCTGTGTTGTGCAACGAATAACGCGTGAAAAATCTCCTTTGGCAAGAAAAGAGAAGTCTTCGGAGAGATTCGATATGGGGGTCAAAATAGCGCTATTAAGCACCCACAAAAAAGAAATGAAGCCCACCAGAATAGCTGCGCTCATCAATATCAAACTCCAGGCGACGCCCCATTGTAGCCACAAACCTAGCAAGGACGCGCCGAGCAACAGTGACGTACCCAAGCCGGAAATTATCAGAAGTTTGTTGCGTATACTGCCATTGATCCAGTCCATGATGCCCCCCATCTTGTTGTTATTCGATAACTATAACCCATCCGCTCATACAGCAACAGGGGCTTTGATTGCAGGGTGAAACGCGTAACCTTCAAGCACGAAATCTTCATATTTGAAACTGAAAAGATCACGGATTTCCGGATTCAGTTTCATGAGCGGCAGCGGCATGGGATCGCGGGATAACTGCAAGTCGGTCTGTTCCAGATGATTCAGGTACAGATGTGCGTCCCCCAAGGTGTGCACGAAGTCACCCGGCTCCAGACCGCACACCTGCGCCACCATCATGGTAAGCAAGGCATAGCTGGCTATATTGAAGGGCACCCCGAGAAATATATCGGCGCTACGCTGGTAAAGCTGGCAGGAAAGCTTCCCATCCGCGACATAAAACTGAAAAAAGGCATGACAGGGGGGCAACTTCATTTTGTCCACATCGGCGACATTCCAGGCGCTGACGATCATTCTGCGCGAATCCGGGCTGTTCCTGATTTGCGAGATGACCTGAGCGATCTGGTCAATGTGTCCGCCATCCGGCGTGGGCCACGAGCGCCACTGATATCCGTAGACCGGCCCGAGATTGCCGTCCCCATCTGCCCATTCATCCCAGATGGAAACGCCGTTTTCCTTGAGATAGCGAATATTCGTGCTGCCCTGAAGAAACCATAACAGTTCATGGATGATGGATTTGAGATGGCACTTCTTGGTAGTTACCAGCGGAAAACCATCCGCTAGGTTAAATCGCATCTGGTAACCGAAGACACTGAGTGTGCCAGTTCCCGTCCGGTCGGTTTTACTGAAGCCGTGATCGCGCACATGCCGCATCAGGTCGAGGTACTGTTTCATGTTTTTCCTTGTGGATGATCGATTACCCAACGATTCAATGCAATCTGGAAATGCGCCATTTCGCGATTGAGTGGTTCGAAAAGGGTAGCAGAATGCGCTAATTCACCTTTTTCCATGAGCGCCAGGATTTGTCGGGCTGGCTCGGCGGCAAAGGTTGCCATCAAGCCCTTCAGGGTATGCGCCGCCATGCGCAATGAGTCCGGCTGCTGGTTTTTTATCGCATCGTCAATTTTTCTGAGATACACAAGGTATTCGTCAAGAAACATCTGGCCAATAATCCCCAGGATTTCCGGATCGACGCCGGCAAGCGCTGCTGCGTAATCAAACCCGCCTGAACTAGCCTGATCTTCTGCCACCACCTCAGACACTATCTGTCTTCCGTCCATGATTTCCGCCATGACGGCAAACATACGCTCCCGATTCAAAGGCTTGCTGATATAAGCGTTCATACCCACGGCAAGGCATCGATCCTGGTCGCCCTGCATGGCATTAGCCGTCATGGCCACAACGGGGAGTTTGCACCCCGATTCACGCAGTCGTCGTGTGGCTTCCAGTCCATCCATGACGGGCATCTGCACGTCCATCAGAATCAAGTCGAAGTGGAAATTTTCCAGCGCCGACTGAACCAGTGCGCCATTCTCGACGACCATCACGCGATGGCCCCGTTTTTCCAGCAACGTCACGGCCAGTTTCTGGTTAATCACATTATCTTCAGCCAGCAATATGTTCCACGCACCCTTTAGCGGCTCCTCCAACGTCGGCGACGCTAACACAGGAGCAGGACGTGCGGCTTCATTCCTGTCGATCTTCAGCGACATCATGAAATGGAAAGTGCTCCCCTCGCCTTCCGCGCTATCCAGCCAGATGCGCCCGCCCATCATGCCGACCAGGCGTGAAACAATGGAAAGACCAAGTCCGGTTCCCCCAAATTGTCGGCTGATCGAGTTGTCCGCCTGACTGAAGGCGTCGAAAATGGCCGCCTGCTTGACCAGTGGGATTCCGATGCCGGTGTCCCGGACAGAGACATGCACCAGCGCGACTTCATCCGTTTGGCTCTCCAGGCCCGCCTGGACCACGATTTCACCTTGGCTGGTGAATTTGATCGAGTTCCCGGCCAGATTAATGAGAATTTGCCGAATCCGCCCCGGATCGCCGAGCAGAAAATCCGGCATATCAGGCAAGCATTCAAAGCGTAAGCTCAGCCCTTTTTCTTCGGCGCGCACGGCCAGAATGCGCACCGTTTCCTCCAGCGTTGACCTCAAGCTGAATGGGATGTCTTCCAGTTCCATCTTGCCAGCTTCAATTTTGGAAAAATCGAGAATGTCGTTAATGATCACCAGCAGCGCATCGGCAGAACTATGCGCCATATCGAGAAATTCCCGTTGCTGTCCACTCAACTCAGTGTCAAGCGCCAGCCCCAGCATTCCCAGAATCCCATTCATCGGTGTCCGGATTTCATGGCTCATGATGGCCAGAAACTCGCTCTTGGCGCGGTTGGCTGCCTCCGCATCGGATTTGGCGCGACGAAGCTCTTCCTCGGATTTTTTACGCTGAGTTACATCCCGGAAGCTGAACACATGCCCGCTAGGCTGGCCGCTGATCATCAGCGGGATCAGATAACGCTCGAAGCATCTGCCATCATTCAGATCAAGGGTTTCAAAAACTTTGACATCACCATATGAAACTGCGCTGCCCAGGTCTCCGCAACAGCCATCCGGATTCAGAAGCTGCTGTTTCATGTGCCCGAATATCCGGTCATCATCACCCTCAAGCAGCAGGCTCTGTGGAATCTTCCACATCTGCGCAAAGTGCTGATTCATGTTGCTGATCGCCCCATCCATCCGGGTCACCAGAATGCCATCCGCCGTTGCTTCCAGCGTCGCAGCAAAAAGCGAGTTAGAGCGCTCGAAGGCCTCGTCTTGCGCCTTGCGTGTCGAGATATCCTGAAAAGTCAGCAACAACAGGTGCTGGCCAGCCACATTCAACTGACCAAGTCGTTTCTCGACACAGACGATAGAGCCATCGCTACGCTTGTAATACCCTTCCATGGCGCCGAATTCTGAAACATTGCCTTCCCTGACCTCGTCCCAGAAAAATACATCCTGGATCGAGGATTCAATGTCCGTCACATCCAGACCGACAATCTGATCATATTCATAGGCCAGCATCTGACAAGCGGGCGCATTGACCTCGACAATTTTCAGGCTGGCGGGGTCAACCACCAGCATGGCCTCCCGGTAATGTTCAAAAATGCCGAGCGCGAATGATGCTCTGGGTATCGGTGTCATTGGGCGTCGCCCGACTGTTGCGGGTCAAAGTAATAAGTCGTCCGTTTACGCGGGCTGAGATATTGATAGACCTCGCGCGGCAATTGCGCGGCACGCAGGTTCTTGGTGATATTCAGGTCAGGGTCGCGGTCCAGGTTGACGATCACAGCTTCATCCTTGGGAATACCTGGATCATAAACCAGCACATTCGGCTTGAGCGGCTTGCTTGGATTCACCGAGATCACCAGACCGAGCATCTCGTTGGAAAGCTGCACGATACTGCCCGGCGGATATACGCCGAGAGAACGGATGAAAGCCTTAAGCGGCGCCTCTTCAAACTTTCCTCGTTTGAAGGCAAACATTTGCGAGAGCGCCTCATAAGGTGTGAGCGCATCACCCAGATTGACAGGGTTACACAAATTGTCATAAAAATTCACGATGGACACGATTTTGGCCAGTGGCGCCATCTTTGTACCAACCAGTTTCAGAGGGTAGCCGCTACCGTCCACAAGCTCGTGGTGCTGCATCACGACTTCCTGCGCCCGCTTGCTGATCCCGACCTTCTTGGCTATATCCACGCCATATTCGCAGTGCAATTCCAGGAAAGTCTGCTCGGACTTGGTCAAGGTTTCAGTCTTCATCAGGATTTTCTGCGGAATCTCGGTCTTGCCGATATCGTGAAACATCGCCCCCATGCCCAGATGATGGGTATCTTCAGTGCTCATCCCCAGCGTTTTTGCCAGCATCAGCGAAAGCACCGTGACATTCAACGAGTGAAAATAAACGTCCTCCCCCAACTTGTCGTTCATGGCATGAATCATGACGTCGCCTTCAGTCAGCATTGCTTCCACCATCAAGCTGACAAGCTCGTCTGCCGCGCGCAGCGATTCTTGCGGCTTGGTGTGGATATTCTTTGAAATATTCCTGACTGATTCTGCTGCCGCCTGAAATTTCTTCTCAACCGCAGCGATTTCTGCTTTGATACGATTGAGTTGTTCGATCCGGGCTTTTTTTTCCTGGAGAATTTCTGAATCTGCCAGCGATGCTGCTGGGTCAGCAATGCTGACAGGCTGCATTTCCAGCATCGTTTCCGGCAAGGGCTGTCCATCGCTTTTCACTTGCTCATAGCGAATTTTCTGGAGGCCCAGTTGCTGAATCGTGTGAATCTGATCCTGATTCTTGATTTTGAAACTGCTGAATGAAAAAGGATGGTCCATCCAGCCCAAATCGAGATGGACGTAGAGGCCGACGCACAGCTGGGACGGGTTAATGTAGGTCGCATTATCCGGGATGTTCACGCTTGTTCATCCTGGTTAAAAATTTGCCAGGACTCGCCGACCAAGCATTCCAGTGGCTGAAAATTAATCTTGTAGGCCATCTTCCGACTTTTTGCTATCCAGTAGCCAAGATATAGGTAGGGCAGCCCAAGTTTCCTGCATAACTGAACCTGCCACAGGATGTTATAGGTTCCCAGGCTATTTTGAGGCAAGTCTGGATCGTAAAAGGTATAGACCGACGACAGGCCGTTCTCCACCCCATCGATCATACTGACCATTCGCAAGTTCTCCCCTTCACGAAATTCGATCATCATGGTTTTTACCCCGCTGAGGAGCAAAAACTGCCGGTATTGATCCTCATTATCGAGATCCATGCCGCCGCCAGCGTGCCGGCTGGCCTGATAACGACGATACAGTGCGTAATGTTCGGCTTCAAATATCCGCTCGCGCAGAGTTGCCTGCAAATTCTGGTTACGCCTCATTGTCCGGCGCTGGCTACGATTTGGAACAAACTCATCAACCCTGACCCGAACCGGCACACAGGCCTGACAGTGGTCGCAATGTGGCCGGTAAACATACAGACCACTGCGACGAAACCCGGCCTGAATCAACTGGCTGTAGACATTGTCATCCACCAGCTCGTTCGGCGTCACCACCTGCGAGCGCGCTTCCCGGTCAGGCAAATAGCTGCACGGGTAAGACGCCGTCACATAAAACTGGATGCTGCGCGGAGAAAAATCACTCAATGAGGTCATCGTCGAACGTCCAGTGGCCGGGTTGACCGGGCTGATTGGAGAAGTCTATCAGTTGACTCAAGCTTTTCACAAATTCGCTGCGCGGCACTTCCCGCGCGCCCAGGCTGGCCAGATGCGCCGTTTTCATCTGGCAGTCTATCATCCCGAAACCCCAGCGATCGAGTTGCCGGACCAGATGAACCAGCGCGATCTTGGACGCATCGGTCGCGCGCGAAAACATCGACTCTCCGTAGAACATCCGGCCCAGCGCAATGCCGTACAGGCCGCCGACCAGTTCATTCCCGCGCCAGACTTCGATTGAATGGGCTACACCCATCTGGTGCAGCGCCCCATAGGCACGAAGCATGGTTTCGGTGATCCAGGTGCCGCCACCCGGCTCGCGCGGCGCGGCACAGGCTTGCATGACCGCAACAAAATTCGAGTCGACACGAATCTCGTAATCCTGCTTTTTCAGGGATTTTCTCAAGGAACGGGAAATCTTCAGTTCAGATGGAATCAATACCATGCGTGGGTCGGGGCTCCACCACAAGACCGGTTCGCCCGGATTGAACCACGGAAAAATCCCCTGACGGTAGGCGCTCAGCAAACGATCTGCACTCAAATCGGCACCCGCCGCCAGCAGGCCGGAAGGCTCCCGCAAAGCCGCCGATAGGGGCGGAAACGGGTCATCCGCTAATAGCCAAGGAATCATCGAAAAAGCTCGGGCAGATGAAAAGTCGGGGTAATCGAAACCAGCCCTGATTCCGGGCGATTCAGATTTTTGGCAAAGTTACGCCGCGCTGCCCCTGATATTTGCCGCCTCTGTCCTTATAAGAGGTTTCGCACACCTCGTCGGATTCAAAGAACAGCACCTGCGCCACGCCTTCGTTGGCGTAGATTTTTGCCGGTAGCGGGGTGGTATTGGAAAACTCCAGTGTCACAAAGCCTTCCCATTCAGGTTCGAAAGGCGTGACATTGACGATAATGCCGCAACGGGCATAAGTCGATTTGCCCAGGCAAACGGTCAACACGTTGCGCGGGATTCGGAAATACTCCACGGTACGCGCCAAGGCGAAAGAGTTAGGTGGGATGATGCAGAAATCCGCATTCACTTCGACAAAGGAATTGGGGTCGAAATTTTTTGGGTCGACAATAGTACTGTTGATATTGGTGAAGAGCTTGAACTCGTTGGAACAGCGAATATCGTAACCATAGCTGGATGTACCATAGGACACGATCTTTCGCCCATCCTGCTCGCGCACCTGCCCCGGTTCGAACGGCTCGATCATGCCGGTCTGTTCCGCCATGCGACGTATCCACTTGTCTGACTTGATGCTCATTGCTCACCCTTTTATCCAAAAAAACGGCCAGCACTATGGCTGGCCGTTAATTCTACTTGAAACTGCAAATCAGGTGTTCTGGATCACGATATTCGGGAAGCGGGCGCTGAAATCCTGTGCCTGCTCTGCCACCCGAATCGCCACGCGACGAGCGATGTCGCGGTAGATCATGGAAATGCGTGAATCCGGCTCGGCAACCACGGTGGGGTTGCCGGAATCGGTTTCCACGCGGATGCGCATGTCCAGCGGCAGAGAGCCGAGGAATTCGACTTCGTAATCCTGACACATTTTTTCGCCGCCGCCGGTGCCGAAAATGCGCTCTTCATGGCCGCAGTTTGAGCAGATATGCAAGCTCATGTTTTCCACGATGCCGAGGATGGGGATGCCGACTTTCTCGAACATCTTCAAACCCTTGCGCGCATCGATCAGGGCGATATCCTGCGGCGTGGTGACGATGACTGCGCCGGTAACAGGCACGCGCTGCGCCAGGGTCAACTGAATGTCGCCGGTGCCGGGCGGCAGGTCGACCACCAGATAGTCCAGATCTTTCCACTTGGTGTCGTTGAGCAACTGTTCCAGCGCCTGCGTGACCATCGGGCCGCGCCATACCATAGGCTGCTCGACATCGACCAGAAAGCCGATAGACATGGCTTGCAGGCCGTGCCCCATCATGGGTTCCATGCTCTGGCCGTCGGCGGAATCCGGGCGACCAGTAATCCCCAGCATCATGGGCTGTGAGGGGCCGTAAATATCTGCGTCCATGATGCCAACCGATGCACCTTCAGCAGCCAGGGCCAGCGCCAGATTGACAGCAGTGGTGGACTTGCCGACCCCACCCTTGCCTGAGGCAACGGCAATGACGTTCTTGACGCCGGGAATCAACTTGACGCCTTTCTGGACAGCGTGGGACACAATTTTCTGATCCATGTTGACCGTCACATTGCCGATGCCAGCGATGGCTTTCAGCTTGTCGCTGACCAGCTTTTGCACGTCCGCCATCACACTTTTGGCGGGGTAGCTCAGCACGACTTCTACCGTCACGTTGTCGCCATCCATCTTGATTTTTGCGGATTTGCTGGAGATGAAATCTTTATGGGTATGCGGATCGATCAAATCCTTGAGTGCGGTTTGCACTTGCTGTTCAGAAACGGCCATGCTTGCTCCTAAGTTAGTTATCAGTCATCAGTGTTCAGTTGTCAGTAGCGCCTTTACTGACGACTGAACACTGATGACTGAATGAGTTTGCTACAATTCCGGTTTTATCTGTCTCGAGCTTCCCATGACACGCAAAATCCTGGTCACGTCTGCCCTGCCCTATGCCAACGGCAGCATCCACCTGGGACACCTGGTTGAATACATCCAGTCGGATATCTGGGTACGGTTTCATAAAATGCAAGCTGACACCCAATGTTATTACGTCTGCGCCGATGACACGCACGGCACGCCCATCATGCTGCGCGCCGAAAAAGAAGGAATCAGCCCGGAGCAACTGATAGCACGTGTCTGGGGCGAGCACACCCGCGATTTCAGCGGCTTCAATATCGAGTTTGATAATTATTATTCGACCAATTCGCCTGAGAACCAGCATTTTGCCAGCGAAATCTACCTCAGACTGAAAGCCCGTGGTCTGATCGATATCCGCACCATCGAGCAGCTTTACGACCCTGAAAAGAACATGTTTCTGCCCGACCGCTTCATCAAGGGCGAGTGTCCGAAATGCCACGCCAAGGATCAGTACGGCGATGCTTGCGAAGCCTGCGGCGCAACGTATGCGCCGACCGAACTGATTAACCCCTATTCCGCTGTTTCAGGCGCTACGCCGGTGATTCGCACCTCCGAACACCATTTCTTCAAGCTGGGAGAATGTGCAGATTTTCTGCGCGACTGGACTAAAAACCACCTGCAAGCCGAAGCCGCCAACAAGATGAATGACTGGATCAGCGGCGGCCTGCAGGACTGGGACATCTCGCGCGACGCGCCCTACTTCGGCTTTGAAATTCCCGACGCGCCCGGCAAGTATTTTTATGTCTGGCTGGATGCGCCGGTCGGCTACATTGCCAGCTTCAAGAACCTGTGCCAGAAAAACGGGCTGGATTTCGACGAATTCTGGCAGCCGGACTCCAAAACCGAGCTATACCACTTCATCGGCAAAGACATCTTGTACTTCCACACCCTGTTCTGGCCCGGCATGTTGAAGAACGCTGATTTTCGCACGCCCAGCAAGGTTTTCGCGCATGGCTTTCTGACTGTGAACGGACAAAAAATGTCCAAGTCGCGCGGCACCTTCATCACCGCCGAATCCTACCTCGCCCAGGGCATGAACCCGGAATGGCTGCGTTATTACTACGCCGCCAAGCTGAATGGCTCGATGACCGACATCGACCTCAATCTGGAAGACTTCATCGCCCGCGTCAACTCGGATCTGGTCGGAAAATATGTCAACATCGCCAGTCGCGCCTCGGGATTCCTGCATAAACAGTTCGGTGGTCATCTTTCAGCCGACTCGGAAACCGGCACTGAAGGGTATGCCCTGAAGCCGCTGAAAGACCTTTCACTGACCCTGGCCGATCTCTACGAAATGCGAGAATACAGCGGGCTGTTGCGCAGCATCATGCTGGCGGCGGACGAAACCAACCAGATGTGGGACCGCTACCAGCCGTGGAAACTGGCCAAGGACCCGAGTCAGTCGGTCTTGCTGCATTCTGTCTGCACCCGGGCCATCAACGCCTTCCGTTTGCTGACGATTTACCTCAAGCCCGTCCTGCCTGCGCTGGCAGCAGAAGTCGAAACCTTCCTCGGCGTGCCCCCCCTGACCTGGTCCGACTCCCAACACCTGCTTCCTGCCGGACACCGTATCAATGAGTACAAACACCTGCTCACCCGCGTGGAACAGAAACAAGTCGATGCGCTGGTTGCTGCCAATAGCGAGAATCTCGCCCCTGCCGCAGGACAGCATTCTCAGACACGCCATGCCGAGAAACAGCAACATGCGGCGATAGCAACTCACCCCCTCCCTAACCCTCCCCCGCTTGCGTACCCTGAAGGGCATAAAGGAGAGGGAACAAACGTGGGCGCGGTTGCGCCACTTATTTCGATTGAGGACTTCAGCAAGATCGACCTGCGTATTGCAAAAATCATCAATGCAGAGCATGTTGAAGGCGCTGAAAAATTGCTGCGGCTGACGCTGGATATTGGCGAAGAAAAGACCCGCAATGTTTTTGCCGGCATCAAGTCTGCCTATGCCCCGGAAAAGTTGATTGGCCGCCATACCGTCATGGTCGCCAACCTCGCCCCCCGCAAGATGAAATTTGGCCTCTCGGAAGGCATGGTGCTGGCTGCTTCCGGCGACGCGCCCGGCCTGTTCATCCTGAGTCCGGATGAAGGCGCGGAAGCAGGCATGCGTGTCAAATAGGCACGCGCTGACGATGCGCACTCGCACAGCGCTGTTTCTTCTCGCATTCAGCCCCTGCATGGCTCAGGCAAGTATTTTGCCGGAACAGGATATCAACGTTCATACCGAGCGTGATGGCGATACGCTCCAGGTCACGGTAGACATGAAAGTGCAGGTCAAACCCAGGCGCGCCTGGGATGTCATGACTGATTTTGAGCGGATGCCGGGGTATGTCCCCAATCTTTCCAGCAGCAAGATTCTGGCACGCATGGGGAATCGACTCAAAATGGCACAGAAAGGCACCTACGCGTTAGGGTTGTGGAGTTTCCCTTTTGAATCCATACGCGATGTTGAGCTTTTTCCTTATACCAAGGTCACAGCGCACGCGACCAGCGGAACGGTAAAAAGCATGGACGGCGTGACCTATTTCGAAGCCGATGGCCAACATACCCGGATCAACTATAACGCCACGCTCACGCCTAATCTTTCCATTCCGCCACTAATCGGAGCAAGCTTGATCAGCAGCGAAATTCGCGAACAGTTCCAGGGGATGCGTGACGAAATGGTGCGACGAGAACAATTTGCAAAACAGTTCAGTCCTTCCATTGCCACGGGACGCAAGCGACTACAGCGACGCGCATAAAGTGCTGAAGCCACATCGGCTCAACGGCTGCGGCAATCTGACACGACTTTAAATCAGTTTTTATGAGCGCCCTTGCATCGTCATCAAGCCAAAATGGCCGATGTATTCTTGAGATTCGAATTTAGACACACAGGTACAGATTAAGGCTTTATTAGGGTAAAATAAAAATTGCATTTGCAAGTCCCGCAAGTAAACGCGTAGTTGGCAACAATCCGGAGAGCCACGGTTTTTCCCAGGATGTCTGAAAATGAACGCCGATATCAATAAAGACTCTTGGCACATTCCTCCCGGCATTCAGTTGCGCGAAGATCCGCTGCTGAATTGCCTGGTGGTTCTGACAAAGCTGTGGAACAAACCCTTCTCTCCCGATGCACTGGTCGCCGGCCTGCCTTTGGTTGGAAACCGCCTCACCCCTGAACTATTCCTGAGAGCCGCCTGGCGTGGCGGGCTTTCTTCCAAGATAGTTAATCGCAAGCTCGAAGCCATACCCGAACTGGTACTGCCCGTCATCCTGCTGCTACAGGATAAACAGGCATGCATTCTGGTGAAGAAGAACCATGATGGGACCATGCAGGTCATTCAACCGGAAACGGGGGTTGGCACCATGGACATGACAGCTGAACAGTTGAACGAGCTATATACCGGCCACGCAATCTACGCAAAACCGGCATTTCGCTTCGAGGATCGCGTTGTTCCTAGCAATGTGCTCGGCGACCCCAACAAATGGTTCTGGAATGTTTTGCTGGAGTCGTGGCCGATCTACGCGGATGTAATCGTTGCATCCCTGCTCATCAACGCGCTCACCCTGGCAACCTATTTCTATGCCATCAACGTGTTTGACCGCGTCGTTCCCAACAATGCCTTCGAAACGCTGTGGGTTCTGACAATTGGGATCATGCTCGTGCTCCTGTTCGACATGGCGCTGAAAATATTACGCAGTTACTTTACCGACCTTGCAGGCAAGAAAGCCGATGTCGTTCTTTCCGCCAACATATTCGAAAGAATGCTGGCGATAAATCTGGCTGAAAAACCCGTATCTGTTGGATCGTTCATGGGAAACATGAATGAATTTAACTCCTTACGGGACTTCATGACGTCTTCGACGCTGCTTACGTTTGTCGATTTACCATTCATATTTCTTTATATCATGGTCATCTGGTGGATTGGAGGCCCACTCGCCTGGATACCACTCAGCGCATTACCGATTGGCTTGCTGGTTGGTTATTGGCTGCAGGGGCCGCTCTCGAAGTTGGTGCGAGAAAATGTGAGATTAGGTATACAAAAGCAGGCAACGCTGGCTGAAACCCTTATTTGTCTGGAACCCATCAAGGCGTTAGGTGCAGAGGGCCCAATGCAATCCAAGTGGGAGAATCAGGTCGGTGAAGTCGCGAACATGAGCCTCAGAGCCCATATGTTCTCCACTGTCACAGCGAACCTGTCCTGGTTCATGCAGCATGTGGCAAGCGTGGCGGTCATTGTTTACGGCGTGTACCTGGTTGCTGATCGAGAAATCACTTTGGGCGCCCTGGTCATTAGCTGGGTATTGACACGACGCGCGCTCTCCCCTCTCGGCCAAATTGCAAGCCTGATGACTCGCTACCAGTACGCCCGCGATGCACTCCGTTTTTTTGACCGGATGATGGAACTCCCTGTGGAAAGACCCGCCGGAAAACCCTTTGTCAGCAGGGCCCGGCTGGGCGGGAAAATTGAATTCCGCAATGTTTCATTCAACTATCCGGGAAACCCCGAACCCGCGCTTAATAACATATCCTTCACCATACAGAAGGGTGAGCGCGTGGGCATCATCGGCCGTATTGGCTCGGGCAAGACCACGATCGAAAAACTCATACTGGGTCTGTATCAGCCGAGTGCGGGAGCCGTGCTGATTGACGACATCGACATCCATCAACTGGATCCGGCCGATCTTCGTCGCGACATCGGTTACGTTCCGCAGGATGTGGTTTTATTTTATGGGACGGTGCGCGAGAATATTGTGATTGCAGCACCCTACTCTCGGGATTCCGACATGTTGCGAGCAGCTGAAACTTCAGGCGTGTCCGAATTTATCAAACGCAATCCAAAGGGATACGACCTGACGATTGGGGAGCGGGGCGAAAGCCTCTCTGGCGGCCAGAAACAGACCATCGCAATTGCACGCGCATTGCTAAGATCGCCGCCCATCCTGCTTTTCGACGAGCCCAGCAATTCCATGGACCCTCAGACCGAGCGAACTTTCATGGAAAAGCTGTCAACAACGCTGGGAGAGAAAACGCTCGTTCTGGTCACACATCACCACTCGGTGCTACCGTTGGTAAGCCGGCTGATTGTTGTGGATGACGGACAAGTGGTATCAGACGGACCAAAAGAGCAAATACTGGCCGCACTGGCGGAAGGCAAGGTCAAGGTCAATGTCGCTAAAACAAAATGAGCAAAATGACGCCCAACCCTCTGAAGGAGTGATGGGAAAAATTTACCAGCGTTTTGTGAAGAATGCCGGGCGTACGAGGAACGTCCAGTTACATGAAGACATCGACTTCATGACCGAACAAAATGCAGCTTCACTTATCTGGCCCCACTTTTTTTCTCATGCCCTGCTATGGTCTGTGCTTGCCATCGTTGTCATTGGACTGATTTGGGCCAGCCTGGCCAAGGTTGATGAAATCACGGTAGCCGAAGGAAAAGTGGTTCCCTCCAGCCAGATCCAGGTCATCCAGAATCTCGAAGGGGGAATTGTTTCAAAAACAATGGTACAAGTTGGGCAGGTGGTCAAGAAGGGGCAACTGCTAATGCAATTGGATAAAACCCGCTTCTCCTCTTCAGACGAGGAGAATCAGGGAAAACTGGATAGCCTGCAGGCCAAAATTGCCCGCCTGACCGCAGAAGCCTACAACAAACCCTTTGAGGCGCCACCCCAATTGCTCAAGGCAAAACCAGAAATCGTGGAACACGAGCAATCTCTTTACATGGCGCGACAACAAGAGCTCAATTCGAACATTTCGGTGCTGCAACAGCAGGCAGGCCAACGCAGTCAGGAAATCATTGAAAAAAGGGCACGGGAAACACAATTGCAACAAAGCCTGAAGCTGGTCACCCAGGAACTGGCCATAACACGGCCGCTTATGCAGCAGGGCGTCGCTTCAGAGGTGGAAGTACTGCGTCTGGAAAGACAGGTCAATGATTTGAAGGGGGATCTGGATTCGACTCGCATTGCGATCCCGAGATTGTCCGCCAGCGTGCAGGAAATGCGTAACAGGATCGAAGGCCTGAACATGAAATTCCGCAGCGATGCCATGAATGAGCTAAGCCAGGCGCGGAATGAATTTGCCAGCAGTTCCGCCATTGACATTGCCATCGGGGATCGTCTCGCCAGGACCGCCATCCGTTCACCTGTCAACGGCATTATCAAGCAAATCAAGGTCAATACCGTGGGCGGCGTGACCCAACCCGGCATGGAGTTAATGGAAATTGTGCCTATTGAAGACAATTTACTGATCGAGGCGCGCGTTCGCCCCTCAGACATTGCTTTTTTACGCCCCGGCCAGGAAGCCACAGTCAAGATATCTGCCTACGATTATTCGATCTTCGGTGGCTTTCCGGCGGTTCTGGAACTGATCAGCGCAGACACGATCACGAATGAAAAGGGAGATGCCTTTTATCTGATCACGGTGCGCACCAAGGTCAATAACCTGACAAAATCGAAGGAACAGATGCCCATCATCCCCGGCATGCTGGCTACCGTCGACATCAAAACAGGGAAAAAAACGATTCTGGATTTTATTATCAAGCCCATCATTAAAACCAAGGAAAGAGCCTTGCGGGAGCGGTAACAAACATGAGTCCCGCGAGCATCCTGATTGCCAGTGATGCGCATGGACATTTATAGAACTGCCAGTCGCCTGCGAGCTTAGTAGTCCGGCAACCTGAAGCAATAATGAGGAATAATGCTGTGATCATACTGGCAAGCGACAATATAGACATTCTCAGCACATGGGGTGCGGTACTGCGTGGCACGCATAAAATCTCGGTAGCCGCAAGCCTTGACGAACTGAAGAGCAAACTATCGGGCGCCTCAGCAGACTGCGTAGCATTTGATCGCAACCTTGCCCCCAACGGGTTGATCGAAGCGATAAAACAAATTCGTAAAGCAAGTGCCGAGACCAGGATCATGCTGCTGACCGATCAGGAGTACCAACATTCCGACCAGGAAGACTTGGCTTTGCTAAGGGCCGGGGTCCGTGGATTTTGTTCCACCGACATGTCACCCGAAATGATCCATAAAGTCCTGGATGCGGTCGATCAAGGACAAGTCTGGGTACGGAGCAGCTTCCTCCCCACCCTGATCGAAGAACTTTCCAAACAGGCAAAACACAACATCAGTGTGACTCCAGATGCGCTTGCGGGAAACGATCCCAAAGTTCCCCCTGGTCTCAAATATGAAGATCCGCTTTCGGCGCTAACCCACAGGGAACGCGAGATTGCCGCTTTGATTAGCCAGGGAGAATGCAACAAACGCATCGCCCAGTGCCTGCAAATTTCAGAACAAACCGTCAAGGCACATCTGACAGTCATTTTTCGCAAACTCAATGTTACTGATCGTGTTCATCTTGCGCTGCAGCTCACCCATCACTAACCGTTTACAGCGTCCAGCAATTCACATATTGCCCTGTATGGGGCAGCATCGACACCCCCTACCTAAGTCCATAGACTCCAGTCCAATAGACGATCATCTCCGTTAGGAATCTAATTACAACCGAGGTTTAAGGTTGTTTCATACGATTACTTAAGCGAGGAGATTATCATGAGCACCACCAACACACCGTCTGGTTCCGGCGGACAATCCATGACGGCAAAATCAATTGGCAAAGTCACCTCCATGACGGGTGATGTTTCGGTCGTGGGTGCGGATGGCATCACACGACAGCTTCAGGTTGGTGACCTTGTCTTCTCAAACGATCAAATTGTCACAGGCGCACTGGCTGCCGTTCAAATTGAGTTTGTTGACGGAACCCGGTTTGACATGGGGCGTGATAGCAAAATGGTGCTGGACACCGACATATTTAACCCCAATGCCACCCAGGGCATAGCGGGTATAGATGACATTCAAGCCCAGATCGAGGCTGGCGCCGACCCGACGCAGGTAGCTGAAGCGACTGCTGCAGGTGCAGGTGGCGCAGGTTCCGAAGGAGGGCATTCTCATGTCTATGAGGAGCAATCCAACTTATACGGTGATGTTACCAGTGGATTCAAAACCAATCCTATCACCGTTCAATTGACGCAAGCACCGACAGCGCATGGTGCGACTCCGACGACTCCAACATCGCCAACTGCGCCGGCGACACCAACCACACCGACTACGCCGACGACTCCAACAACGCCAACAACGCCAACCACACCGACTACGCCGACGACTCCAACAACGCCAACTACGCCAACAACGCCAACCACACCGACTACGCCGACGACTCCAACAACGCCGACTACGCCGACGACACCTACGACACCTACGGGTGATGACGATGACGACGACGACGACGACGACGACGATGACGATGACGATGACGATGACGATGACGATGACGACGACGACGACGACGACGACGACGACGACGACGACGATGACGACGACGACGATGACGATGACGACGACGACGACGACGACGATGACGACGACGACGACGACGACGACGACGACGATGACGATGACGACGACGACGATGACGATGACGACGACGACGACGACGATGACGATGACGATGACGACGACGACGATGACGACGACGACGACGACGACGATGACGATGACGATGACGACGACGACGACGACGACGACGATGACGATGACGACGACGACGATGACGACGACGACGACGACGACGATGACGATGACGAC
>JAUYFQ010000031.1 GCA_030690895.1 Sulfuricellaceae bacterium | reverse complement strand
CCGTTTACGAGAAGGGCGTCAAAATTTGCGGTAGAGAGAAAAGAGACCTCGAACGCCGACTGAAGCGATCCACCGTTTTGAATTGGTGGGACATAACAATTCATCCTAAAACGGTACTTTTGTAATTTCTGATTCCCTTAATACGACGATGATGACATTCTGGTGCTGCATTTGTCCGACAAACCCATCGTGCGTGAAGTGTCACAGGACTGGAACACGCACGTGAGCTACGCGGCGGATGGCACGGCTGTTGAGGTGGTGTTGCTGGATGCAATGGCTTCTGGTGCGTTACCCGTGGAGCTTGCGCACGGTCGCGCCGCTTAGCGAAGTGTTGGGGTTTGGGTGTCACTTGGCGCGCCAGCATCGTCAACGAACAGTCTTCGCCACAGCCTGCTTACCCGGCCAATAAGTGCCAATCCCTGAGGTTCGTTCAGTTCTTGTCGGCGAAGGCGTGAGATTTTCCATAGAGCAACTCGGCGCGCGCCATGCGCCATGCGTATGGCAGTAGTAGGCAATGGCAATGGTTCGCCGCAGAGCGGATGATTGAGTGCGGATTCCCGTTTCATCGAATTTTCCCTGTTAACGACGACACGAAAAAATCGCACCGAGCAGGCTTGCCAGGGCCGAGATAAAACCAAACACGAAAAGCAGAAAAATCAGAAGAATCAAAATACCTGGTGTCGTGAAGATAATGATGGCCGCCACAATGGCCAGAAACCAGATGAGCAGGTCGTATGCGGAAACGCGATAATCAGGTTCAGGCGGTTTATTCACCCGTGGGCCGGGCATGAGTGCATGCGCGCCCATATGGAGTTTGCTGGATGTACTCATGGATTGCTTTCTTGCCCACTCCACGATCTGCGGTAGTTGCGGGGCGGGAGTCAGCTTGAGTGCGAAAGTCAGTTCAACTTGACCGGTCAGGGAGAATCCACGCTTCTCCAGCGCGCTTCTCGGGTCCACCAGGGTAGCAACCAAGTCGGCCAGCCAGGATCGGATTTCGTTTAGCGTGTGTCGGTACATATCGGCCAGAAGATTGCGCGCTATGTTGTCGTTGCCATGAGTGTTCATTTCGCGTGTTTCACGGCAAGCATCCAACAACTCATCAATGACGCCCTCTAACAGACTCGCGGCACGGTAGATTTCGGTATCGGTAGCAGCTTCATTGGCCACGACATCCACCATGAGCATGTCGATTCGGTGCTCCAGGCGTTGGATCGTGCGTTGTATTGAATCAAAATGCGCTGATATTGTTTCCCGCATGCAAAGCACGGGACAGGCTGGTGTAGCGGGCGCATCTATTCCCTGCTCCAGCCGTGCCAGAACGGGGCGCAGCGCGATGCCAAGGGTGGTCAGGCGCGGGGAGAGGGTGATTTCATTATCCATGAGCCAGCGTAACATGCTGGTAGCTCACCAGATGAGACAGTTAGCCTGATTTTTGTGGCTTGTGACTTTCCTGCATATCCCCATTCCACGGCGCAACCTTCCACAACAACGCCATCCCCGGCAACGCCAGCAACGTACACAGCAGAAAGAAACTGACCCAGCCCAGTTGCTCTACCAGATAGCCGGTGGCGGAATTGAACAGGGTGCGCGGGACTGCCGAGAGGCTGGTGAAGAGGGCGAACTGGGTGGCGGTGTAGAGCGGGTGGGTGGAACGGGCGATGAAGGCGACGAAGGCCGTGGTACCCAGCCCCACGCCGAGGGCTTCAAAGCCGATCACGCCTGCCAGCAGCGCCAGATCGTGGCCGTTGTTGGCCAGCAGGGCGAAGCCCAGAATGGATACGGCTTGCACTACGCCAAACAGCCACAGGGCGCGGTTGATGCCGAGTTTTATCATCCACACCCCACCCAGCAGGCCGCCGATGATGGCGGGCCACAGGCCGGCGTGTTTGGCGACCAGGCCGATTTCGGTTTTGCTGAAGCCCATGTCGAGGTAGAACGGGGTCGCCAGGGCTGTGGCCATGCTGTCGCCTAGCTTGTAGAAGAAGATGAAGGCGAGTATCAGCAATGCCTGACGCCAGCCGGAGCGAGTGATGAATTCGTGAAAGGGTTCGACCACGGCTTCCCGCAAGGTGCGCGGCGCTGCTTTGGCTCGTTCGGGTTCGGAAACCATCAGCGTCATGGCGATGCCGGGCAGCATGAACAGGGCGGTGATGATGAATACGCTGTTCCATGGCAGGTGGTCGGCCAGAATCAGCGACAGCGATCCGGGAATCAGGCTGGCGATGCGGTAGGCGTTGACGTGAATGGCGTTGCCGATCCCCAGTTCCACGTCCAGTAGCAACTCGCGCCGGTAGGCATCGAGCACGACATCCTGCGAGGCGGAGAAAAACGCTACGGCAGCGGCCAGCCAGGCAATCGCCCATATATCTATCTGGGGCGACAGCCAGCCGAACAGGGGCAGGGAAAGCAGCAGCAATATTTGAGAAAGCAGCATCCAGCCGCGCCGCCGACCCAGCATCGGCCAAGCATAGCGATCCATCAGCGGCGACCAGATGAATTTCCAGGTGAACGGCAGTTGAATCAGCGCAAACAGGCCGATGGCCTTGAGATCGACCTGCTCGGAACGCAGCCAGGCGGGAATCAGGCTGATGAGAATGTACAGCGGCAGGCCGGAGCTGAAGCCGGTGAAAATGCAGATCAGCATGCGCCGGTTGAAGAGGGTTTCGCGGAACATGTTATGTCAGTGAGAGCGGCTTGCCCCGCAGGTAAAGCGTATCGGGTGACAGATCAATCTCGTCATTCCAGGCTATGACACCGTAAGCAACATGCGCTTTCATGAACAGGCTTTCTTCGGTCAGCGGTGCGAAGGCCGGGTAAGTCAGATATGGTTTCATATCAAACCAGCGGCGCTCGCCTGCGGCAAATTCAGCCTCAAGGCAAAAATCCTGTAACGGTTTTACATGCACGATGTCAGGGGTCATCTTCAGGGGTTTATCGTAAGGGGGATGCAACAACAAAGAGCCGAGATTGTAGCCTTTCTGGGAAAGTAACCATAGGTATCTGAAATGACGGCAAGTGTCGGTTCAGCGCGCACTAAACAGGTTGTACGCGAACTACGCCACAGAATGTGTTTCGAGCCAGTCGCGCAGTGCATCGTTCGCGCGCGTTTGCCATCCGCGCCCTGTTGCTTTGAGCGCTGCCAGCACGTCGGCGTCGAATCTGATCGTTGTTGATACCTTTGGCGTAGCCTTAACGCTACCAACTGGACGGCCTGCGCGCCGCGCAACGATCTTATCGGGCGTATGGACGGCGGCAAATTCGCCTTGCATTGCCTGGTCGAGAGAACGCAACAGCGCTGCCTCAAACGCCGCCATTTCCGGGTCAATGGTTTGTTTATCATTGGACATCAAGACGCTCCTTCAATTTAAGCAAAAACTCAGGCCACAAGTTGTCGAATTTGGCCTTGGCATACACCAACAGTAATGCGATTTGTCCGTTGGCGAGTTGGTTGAAGTAAATCACCCGCGCGCCGCCGCGCTTGCCCATGCCAGATCGCGACCAGCGAACCTTGCGCAAACCGCCAGAACCTGGAATCACTTCACCAGACAGCGCGTTATCAGAAATCCAGTCGATGAACTCGACGCGCTCGGCCTCATTCCAGACATGAGCAGACGAGGTAATGAATTCAGCCGTTTCAATAACGGTGTACATTGTTTAATTGTAATAACATATAATTATAATGTCTATTGTTTGTTACTACGACTTAACCGTGCTTATCGGGTTGTCTCCCAATAAGCACTACACGCAGTGTTTTACTTGATGCGCCATCCGCTATAGGTAGTGTCATTGGGTGTTAACCCGATAAGCACGGACTTAACTTGCTGCGTAATAATGAGTGCCGCTTTCGCCACACGATAGAGGGGGCAAAGCCCCGCACCTCTCGACCTGAACCATTCTGGCTTCGATGCCGCTCCATCCGTGATGCAACAACAAAGAGTCGAGATTGTAGCCTTTCTGGGCAAGCAACCATAGGCGTCTGCAATGCCGGAAATGCGGGTGGCGAATTTTACCAAGATAAGCAACAATGCCCGCCATGTCAGACACCAATTTCATCGCAGTTTTTCTGGTCGGCCTGCTTGGCGGCACGCATTGCGTCGGCATGTGCGGCGGCATCGTGGCGGCAGTCTCCATGCAGTTGCCGGGGCAAGGAGCGCAGCCGGTTTACCATCTGGCCTATAACAGCGGTCGCGTCCTGAGTTATGCGCTGGCAGGGGCGCTGGCAGGGGCGATTGGCGCCGGGGCTTTTTTCCTCGATTCGGTTTTGCCGGTGCAACAGATATTGTATGGACTGGCCAATGTGATGCTGGTCTTGCTCGGCCTGTATCTGGCCGGGTTGTGGTCTGCGGTTTCGCAAATCGAGCGCCTGGGCGGGCTATTGTGGAAACAGTTGCAGCCCTGGTCGAAGCGCTTGCTGCCAGTCCGGCATCCGGCTCAGGCGCTGGCGCTGGGGATGGTGTGGGGCTGGCTGCCGTGCGGGTTGGTGTATAGCGCGCTGATTTCCGCGCTGGCCAGCGGCAGCGCTCTGTCCGGCAGCGCTACCATGCTGGCTTTCGGGTTGGGTACTTTACCCAATTTGCTGGCTATGGGATTTTTTGCCCGGCAGTTGCAAACTGTTACTCGCAACCCCTGGGTACGCCGGACGGCGGGGCTGCTGGTGGCGGGATATGGCGCCTGGGGTTTGGCGCGTTTGTTATTTGGCTAGCGCGACGGGGATAAAAGGGCTGTCAGGATTGACTTCCAGCCTTTGCGTTGCCGGGCGCAATACCAGATCCATCATTTCCATCGGTACTGCGCCCATCAGCGCTTCGTCGCCCATCACCAGCGCGGACAAGTCGCAGTAACGGTCGGCAAAATAGACCCGCAACGGCCCGATCATGGGGACTGCTTTGCGCGAACCATCCGCCAGAATGACTTCCCGCGTGCCGACTTCCTCGGTGTCGAAGCCAAGTTGGACGGCGACATGTTCTGGAACAGTGAGAAACACTGAACCCGAATCAACCAGTGCCCGAATGTCCATGCGGCGTTTCTGAAATGGATTTTCAATGCTGATTTCAGCGTAGGTAACGCCCATCGGTTAAGCCCTCTCAATCCGGTAAGCCGCCATGCTACCGCGAATGTTCGGCAGTACGCTGACTTCTTTCCCCCCCGCCATCACCACCCGTTCCAGTATCCGGATGTGACGTTCCCCGCAGAAAGATTCGAAATCCCTGAGGGTACAGAGGTGGATGTTGGGCGTGTCATACCAGTGGTGGGGCAGATTGGGCGAAACGGGCATGTGGCCCTGCAGTACCTGAACACGATGCCGCCAGTAGCCGAAGTTGGGCACCGCGACGATGGCGGCTTTGCCGACGCGCAGCATTTCGGAGACTACCTGCTCGATATGGCGCATCGCCTGTAGCGTCTGGGAAAGAATCACAAAGTCGAAGGAGTCAGCCTCAAAACCGGACAGGCCCGCATCCAGGTCATTCTGGATGACGTTGAGACCTTTTTCCAGGCAGGCCAGGATATTGGCGTCGTCGATTTCGACGCCGTAGCCATGCGCTTGGCGTGCCGTTTTGAGATAGCGCAGCAGGGTGCCATCGCCACAGCCCAGATCCAGCACCCGCGAGCCCGGTTTGACCCAAGCGGCGATGGTTTCAAAATCATGCCGTACCGGCGCTGCGTTCATTGATGCTCCCCGGTCTTCACGTTGGCCATGTAAGCGCGCACCAGCTTGTGGTAGTGCGCGTCATCCATCAGAAAAGCATCATGTCCGTGCGTGGCGGTGATTTCGCCATAGCTGACATCGAGATTGTTATCCAGCAGCGCCTTGACGATTTCACGCGAGCGCGATGGGCTGAAACGCCAGTCGGTCGAAAACGAGATGACCAGAAATTTTGCCCGTGCCGTTGCCATGGTCTGACTCAGCGAGGCGTGCTGGTGGGCGTGAGGCGGGTCGAAATAATCCAGCGCCTTGGTCATCAGCAAGTAGGTGTTGGCATCGAAACTGTCGGCAAACTTGTCGCCCTGATAACGCAGATAGGACTCGATCTCGAACTCCACGCCATAGCCGTAGTTGTAACTGCCGCCACGCAGCACCCGGCCGAATTTGCTCCCCATGACGTCGTCAGAAAGATAGGTGAGGTGGCCCAGCATGCGTGCGATGCGCAAGCCACGGCGTGGCACCACGCCGTGTGCGTAATAGTCGCCGCCATGATATTCCGGGTCGGTCAGAATCGCTTGTCGCGCCACGTCGTTGAAGGCGATGTTCTGCGCCGTGAGTTTGGGCGCGGCGGCGATGACCAGCGCGTGGCGCACGCGCTCGGGATGCGTGATCGTCCATTGCAATACCTGCATCCCGCCCAGGCTACCGCCAACGATGGCGGCAAACTGCCGGATATCCAGGCGGTCGGCCAGTCTGGCCTGGGTTTCTACCCAGTCATCGACCGTCACCAGGGGAAAGCGGGCGCCATAGGGCTTGCCGGTTTCCGGGTCGATGCTGGATGGCCCCGTTGAGCCATGGCACCCCCCCAGATTGTTGAGGCCAATGACAAAAAAACGCTCGGTATCGATCGGTTTGCCCGGGCCGATCATGTTGTCCCACCAGCCGGGATATTTGTCGTGTTCGGTATGGTAACCCGCCACGTGATGGTTGCCGGACAAGGCGTGGCAAACCAGAATGGCATTCGATTTATCCGCATTCAGCGTGCCATAGGTTTCATAAACCAGTTCATAGGATGAAACCGTGGCGCCGCTTTTGAGTACGAGCGGTTCCACGAAGCGGGCGGTTTGCGGAATAACGATTGGTTTGGACATAGAGCCGGATTATCTCGATTTTGCCTCAGGCGTTCAAGCGAAGCAGGCATGATCGCATTTTTTCCGGGTCTTCCATTTTGAGCATGCGGTTGACCTGTTGGGCAATTTCGGGAAGGTTGGCATGCAATATTTGCTGCTTGACGCCCAGCAGGTGGGCCGGGTGCATGGAAAATTGGCGCAAACCCAAACCAAGCAACAGGCGGGTCAGCTTTGCATCACCCGCCATTTCTCCGCAGACTGAAACCGGCACGCCCGCCTTGTCTGCGCACTTGATGGTGTAGGCAATCAATTCCAGCACAGCCGGGTGCAGGGGATCATAAAGGTGAGCAACTCTATCGTCGGTGCGGTCAATCGCCAGGGTGTACTGAATCAGGTCGTTGGTGCCGATGGAAAGAAAATCCAGCTCGCGCGCAAAAATATGCGCCAACAACGCAGCAGCGGGAATTTCTATCATGCCGCCGACCAGCATGTTGGCATCGAAAGGGATATTTTCTTCCGCCAGGCTGCCTTTGGCATGATCGATCAGATGTAGTGTCTGGTTAAGCTCGGCCACCGAGGACAGCATCGGGATCAACAGCTTGATGCGGCCATAATGCGAAGCGCGCAGGATGGCGCGCAACTGGGTGTGGAACAACTGGGGCTCGGCCAGGCATAGCCGGATCGCGCGCAAGCCCAGCGCCGGATTGGCGCTGACGTCCTCGCTGCCGAACAGTTGCTTGTCAGCCCCCAGGTCGAGGGTACGGATGGTGACGGGTTTGCCGTTCATTTCTTCGGCCACTTTCCGATATGCCTCGAACTGTTCTTCCTCGCCGGGCAGGTCACGCCGGTTGAGGAACAGGAATTCGCTGCGAAACAGGCCAATGCCGGTCGCCCCGTTAGCCTTGACGTCGGCGATGTCTTCCGGCAATTCGATATTGGCGTGCAGTTCGATTTCCGTGCCATCCAGCGTGGTGGGCCGGGTCGTTTTGAGTCGCTTGAGTTTTTGCTTTTCCAGTTCCCACTGGTTCTGGCGCAGCTTGTATTCGGCCAGCACCGTCTTGTCAGGATTAACGATGACGATGCCCTGACTGCCGTCCACGATGATCAGTTCGCGGTCCCGGATCAGGCTGCGTGCGTGGTGCAAAGCCACAATGGACGGAATATTCAGGCTCCGGGCCAGAATCGCCGTATGTGACGTTGTCCCGCCAATATCGGTAATGAAAGCGCCGAATGGATGCTGCTTGAACAGCATCATGTCGGCAGGGGAAAGATCGTGCGCGACCAGAATGCTGGTGACGGGAACGGATGGAATCGGACTGGCATGGCCCAGCAGGGACTTCAGCACCCGCTCCACGACCTGCACGACGTCGGCCTTGCGCTCCCTGAGGTAGGCATCCTCCACCTGGTCGAACTGCGCCACTAGATCATTCATCTGCTGCTGCAAAGCCCATTCGGCGTTGCACTGCTCTTTCAGGATCAATTCCTTGGGCGCCGAGGACAAGGTCGGGTCACTCAGGATCATGATGTGCAGATCGAGGAACGCATCCAGCTCAGCCGGTGCACTGGCTGGAATGCTGTTGCGCAAAACCTTGAGATCCTCCAGCGTGGCATGGATCGCGTGATCGAAGCGTTCAACTTCCGCTTCGATCTGGTTTTTTGAAATCTTGTATTGCGGCACGTCGAGGCCGGCGTGCGAGATCAGGTGCGCATGACCAATCGCGATGCCGCCGGAAACGGCGACGCCATGCAGGGTAAAACTCATGCTGCGCTCGGGCGAGAAGGGATGAGTAATCGGTGATGGATAAAAGTCCGCATCCTAAAACCCATATTCAAACCACGGGGCACACGGGGAGCACGGGGAAAAACCAAGGAATTTTGAGCTTGATATGCTCCACCCATTTGGTAACAAGTGGAAATCATGCAACACATTGATTGTTCCCCGTGCTCCCCGTGTGCCCCGTGGTTAACTAGGTTTTCCAGGTTCATTCACCTTCCCCAAACTTGTCGTTTATCAAGTCAGTGAGCGCTTGCATGGCTGGCAGCTCGTCCTCGCCTTCGACTTCAATCCCGATGGTCGTGCCCTTGGCAGCCGCCAGCATCATCACGCCCATGATGCTTTTGGCGTTGATACGCTTGCCGTTGCGGCTAAGCCAGATACTGCTGGCATACTGCCCGGCGGTTTGGGTCAGTTTTGCCGAGGCGCGAGCATGCAGCCCCAGCTTGTTGATAATTTCAATGTCCTGTTGCAACATCGCAAGCTTCCATAGTGGTGTAGATAATGCCGTCATGACCGCCGGACAGCGCTTTTTGCACCACCGTGGCAAGTGGCTCGTCCCGGTAAGTGAGCGCCCGCACCAGCATCGGCAGATTCACCCCGGAAATACCTTCCACCCGACCGGGCTCCAGCAGGTGGCAACTGATGTTCGTCGGCGTCGCGCCGTAGATGTCGGTCAGCATCAACACCCCATCGCCCTGGTCAAGCTGCTCGATCAACGCTCGCGCTTGGGGCAGGATAGCCACAGGGTCATCGTGAATGGTCACGCCTAGCTGTTGCAAATTCAAGGGGCGGCTGCCCATTACATGGCTTGCGCAGTGAATCAGACTCTCGCCCAAGGCGCCGTGGGCGACGATAAGGATACCGATCATGGTGGTGTTGAGTACCGCTGGAGTAAAGTTGGAATTCTAAGGTATTTCATGCTGCTTTGGGCTGGCAGCCTGAAAAGTCAGGCGTTTTTTCATGGCACGGGTCATCTGGATTTCACCTTGGTCGTCGATCAGCATGGCGGCATCCACCCCCATTTGCCGGATAGCCTCTTGCCAGCCGACTTTTCCGGCGATAAATGCGGGCTTGGATGCCACATCCGACAGTACGCCCGCATTCCGGCCCTTGGGAATCAACACCGTCACCGCCTGCACCCCTTGTGCCGGGTAACCGCTGCGGGGGTCGATGACGTGGCAGTAGCGCTTGCCATCAACTTCGAAATAACGCTGATAATCACCAGTGGTGCCAATCGCCTCGCCATCTGCCAGTTCCAGCGTGGCGAGCGCGCCGGGCTTGCGCGGGTGACGGATGCCGACCTTCCATGCGCGGCTACCGTGCTGCCCCAGCGCGATGATATTACCGCCGATATTCACCAGCGCATGCTCGACCCCAGCCGAATGCAGAATTTCAACTGCCCGATCCAGCGCCAAGCCTTTGGCATAGCCACCGAGGTCAACGCGAATAGCTGGATTGTTGCTTCGGTAATGGCCGTTTTCCATCACGATGTCATTCATGCTCGGCTGTGCCTGCACCCATTTCCGGACCGTATCCGGGTCGGGGAGCGTGGCCTGAAAAGTTTCATCGTGAAATCCCCACAGGCGGATCAAATTGCCGATCGCCGGGTTGAATAGCCCGCCGGACTGGGCGGAGAGCCGGGTTGCATCTTCCAGAATATCCTGCATTTCGGGTGGTAACGCCGCCTGCTCTGGGCTACGGGCAAAAACCTCGTTCATTCCGCCCAGTGTGCCTTCCTTCCATGGATGCAACATGCTGTGCATTCGGTCAAAATCGGCCAGCACCTTGCCGGTTGCACCCTTGGCGCTCGCCTCATCCTTGCCGTAAATGCTCACTTCGACCAAAGTACCGAAGACATAGGACTGTTGCTGGTAGAGAGGGGGCTCGCTGCAGCCAGTAAGAAGCAAAGCAGTGAGGAGTGAGGAGTAAAGAGTAAGGAGTAAACGCCCTCTCGCCACAAGTGACCACTTGCTCTTCACGCCTCACGCCCCACTTGCCTTTCCAGCGCCTCTACAAACATCCCCGCCACGTTGAACCCCGTCTGCGCGGTGATTTCCTGAAACCCGGTCGGGCTGGTGACGTTGATTTCGGTCAGATAGTCGCCGATCACGTCCAGCCCGACCAGAAACAGCCCTAGCTCCTTGAGGCGCGGACCCAGTGTTGCAGCGATCTCGCAGTCGTGCGCCGACAAGGGTTGGGCCACGCCCTTGCCGCCGGCAGCCAGATTGCCGCGCGTCTCGCCTGCTTTCGGTATGCGCGCCAGGGCATAAGGCGCCGGCTCCCCATCTATCATCAGGATGCGCTTGTCGCCCAGTGTGATTTCAGGAATGTAACGCTGTGCCATGACCGTGCGCGTACCCAGCATCGTCACGGTCTCCAGAATGACATTCAGGTTAGGGTCGCTCTCCCGAATGCGAAAAATGCCACTGCCACCCATGCCGTCCAGCGGCTTCAGGATGATGTCGCCTTCGCTGGCAATAAAGTCGCGGATCAGCCCTTGCTGGCGCGTGACCAGGGATGGCGGCATGAACTGGGGGAATTTTGCAGTTGAAAGCTTTTCGTTGAAATTACGCACCGAGTCGGGCCGATTGAGAACACGCGCACCCTGTTGTTCAGCCAATTCCAGCAGATAGGTACTGTAAATGTATTCCATGTCAAAAGGCGGATCCTTGCGCATCAGTGCCGCGTCGAAGTCCGTCAGGCTGTGCCAGGCCGGCGCTTCCAGCGAGTACCAACTCGCCCCCCCATCAAGCAAATTGAGCCTGCGAACCTGCGCCCTGACCTGCCCCCGGTCCAGAATCAGCTCGTGCTGCTCCATGACATAAAGCTCATGACCACGCGCATTCGCTTCCCGCATCATGGCGTAAGTCGAATCCTTGTAGGTTTTAAGGCTTTCCAGCGGGTCGAGAATGATGGCGAGTTTCATTTTACATATCCAATGGGCTGGTGACGTTTCGGCCACCCCGATTCAGAATCGCGGGTGGAGTATCCCAATCGCTCCTGCACGGTATGAAATATCATGGCTCTTTTCGCAAATCATGTTGTTAAGCCGCCCCACCCAGCGCCATCGTGAGCCACTGAGCGGGGTTCGGGCCGTTTCCGCTGTCACGATCAAGCGCCCGGAACCAGCCCAGGTAGTTGGCCAGATAGCACGTTGCCACACCGCGAAACTTGTAGACCCA
>JAUYFQ010000028.1 GCA_030690895.1 Sulfuricellaceae bacterium | reverse complement strand
GCCGCCGTGATTCGGTTCAACTCTGGCTTCCTCATTTCCCACTCCTGGATGTCTCGGCGCAACTGCGCCATGACAACCAGTATTGGCTATGCGTGGCTCACTACGTGAGCTACCAACACGATTTGCGAAAAGAGCCAATATTTAACCTGGAATTCTCAGTTCAAGCCACCGAGCTCACAGAGGACAGCAGGCAATGCTTGGTAGGTGAGCGACAACTAACCTTTAAGCGTTTGTTTTTTCTCTTCCGGCATTGCGTCGATTTTGCGAAATAACCAGCCACCAGCATAGAGTGTCACGCCCAGGACGAACAGGCAGGCAATGCGCACCAGCGGGGTGGACCCTGCCAGGTCGAACAGCAGCACTTTTGCGGCAGAAATGGCGAAAATCAGCAGCGAGGACTTCCCCAGTTTTTTATCCTGAACCCTGAGCGCGATGGACAGACACGCCAGGCCGATAATGCCCCAGGCTGCGGATACCGCCAGACGTTCATCGAAAATCTGCACTGCGGCTGCCATCAGCGCGATATGTGCCGCATAAAGTAGCGGTTTGCCCAGCGAATTCAGCCCCGTCACGCGCCTGGCGTAGAAGTAGCCGACATAGAGCTGGGCCGCATACAGCAAGGCAAGCAGGTCGTGTGCCGGGACGCGGGCGAGATCGGCGTCGGCCAGCACTCGCAGATAGTTGATGGCAAACACGATGCCAATCATCCATTTGAGCGGCCACGGCACGTAGCCTGCCCAGTCCTGCGATGCGAGATAAATCACCAGTAGCGGCAACATCAGTGCCGCAACCCAAGGCTGCCAAGGCTCCGGAATGGATTCGAGATAACCGGCGTGAAACAGTACCAGCGCGATATACGCGCTGGCCAGTATGCCTCCAGCCGTCGTTGGCGTCTGCATCCATCGCCTGACCGCCAGATAGGCCAGCAGAACCAGCGTGGCACTGGCCATGGCAATCCACGGGGCGAGAGTCGGGATGTGGTGGCGCATTAGTTCATATTGCAGCGCATAAAAAATCAGCAGCAAGGGCAGGTGCGCCAGCGCGGTGTTGCTGTCCATGGGTTCGGATCGTCTGACCGAAAAAATCGCCGCCGCAGCCAGAAAAACCAGGAACTGAATCCCCTGAAAAACCAGCGCGGCCATCCACTCTGCAGAGCCTGCCTGTTCCCGAATGACGGCAAAACCCAGCAAGGCCAGATAAGCTGCCAGCAAGTAGACGCGGCGCTTGCCAATCCAGATCGCGTACACGCTGAACAGCACGCTCCAGGCTGAAAAATAGACCACCAGATCGGTAATCGAGCCTGACAGGATGGGAAGGAAAAACGGCGATGAATAAGAGCCGACGACGGCAAACAGGGCGAACAGCTCGCTTTCGAACAGCCGACCCAGCCACAGCGCGACCAGACAGGTGGCAACCACCGCACCCACCGCAATCTGGGCGGGAATCATGTGGTAGTAGAGGTGCGCGCCGTAGGTGGCCATGAACCAGATGACCAAGCCACCTGCTGGCAGCAGGCTGGCATAGTGACGATCCGTCTGGCGCAACCACAAGCCGCCCGCCATCATGGCTAGTCCAGCCAGCGCCGCCAAGCCGATTTGCCTCCCCGGCGTCAGCCAGCCGGAGTCGATGGCCAGGCGGATCAGGTAAACGGCAGAGAGCACTAGTGCCGTGGCCCCAGCCCAGCCGAGAATGCTGGTGACGGACACTGACGAAGTATTGGAGGGAGCCGGTTTTTTTCTCGCAGGCGCACTCCAGTTCGGCTCACGCCGATGCAGGTTTTGCGCTATTTTGGGTACCTGTTCGTTGGTTTGCTCTGGATTCTGGCTCGGCGTGTTGGCGACAAGAGACTGGATCATTGCTTCGATCCGCTCGATACGGGATTCGATCTGGTTCAGCCGATCTTCGCTACTTATCATGTGCTCTCCTCACCTTAGTGAATGTCGCTGGCATTTTGTTGCACCAGTACCCAGGGCTTTACTACCGCCGCCCACAGGATGGTATCTGCCTCCAGCCATTCCCTCGCCAGGTCATCCGGCATCTTGGCGATGTGCCCCACCTGCATCCATTCTGCAACTTGTGACTGATTATCGCTGGCGATCTGGTAGGCGACCTCGATCAGGTCGAGTTGTGGGCTGACGACGATGACCGTGCCGGCGGCGAAAAAACGCAGCAGCTCCTTCCAGGCAATACGCGAGGTTTCGAGGTTGAGTTTTGCTTTGGAAAGTTCATCGGGTTCGAGAAAATCATCCATGGAAGCTCATTCATCCAACCTGCGTACTTTTACCGCCTTGCCCTTCACCTTGCCCGCCGACAATTTGCGCACGGCCATGCTGGCGATGTCACGCGCCACGGCCACATAGGTGGATAGCTCGGTCACGGTGATCTTGCCGACTTGTTCGCGCGTGAATCCCGCTTCGCCAGTGAGTGCGCCCAGCACGTCGCCAGGGCGGATTTTCTCCTTGCGCCCGCCGAGAATCTGGAGCGTCACCATCGGTGGCGGCAATGCTGATTCATGGTTGTTTTGCAGCGAACCCAGTTCATGCCATTCTGGCTCGCTGCCCATCATCTGCGCGATGGCGACGACGCGGCGCTTGTCAGCGGGGCTACACAGCGAGAGCGCCCAGCCGTCCTGATCGGCTCGGCCAGTGCGGCCTATGCGGTGAATGTGGATTTCCGGGTCGGGCGTGACATCCACATTGATGACGGCTTCAAGTTGGCTAATGTCCAGGCCGCGCGCAGCCAGGTCGGTTGCCACCAGCACCGAGCAACTATTGTTGGCGAACTGGATCAGCACCTGATCGCGTTCGCGCTGTTCCAGGTCGCCATGCAAGGTCAGCGCATGAAAGCCCTGTTTGTGTAGCACTTCCAGCAAGTCGCGGCATTGTTGCTTGGTGTTGCAAAAGGCCAGCGTGCTGACCGGGCGGTAGTGCTTGAGCAAGGCGCCGACGGCCTGCAAGCGCGCCTCGTGGCTGACCTCGTAGAAGCGCTGGCGTATCTTGCCTTCCTCATGCTGTTCCAGCAGCTTCACTTCCTGCGGATTGCGCAAAAACTGGCGCGCCAGGCGGGCGATGCCTTCCGGGTAGGTCGCCGAAAACAACAGAGTCTGACGCCCCGACGGGCATTGCGATGCCACGTAAGCGATGTCGTCGTAAAAACCCATGTCCAGCATGCGATCCGCTTCGTCGAGCACCAGAGTATTGAGTGCATCCAGATTCAGGCTGCCGCGAGTCAGGTGATCGATCATGCGGCCCGGCGTGCCGACAACGATGTGCGCACCGTGTTCCAGACTGTTTATCTGCGGGCGCATGGGCGTGCCGCCGCACAGTGCAACGACCTTGATGTTGTCTGCGAAGCGCGCCAGACGGCGAATCTCCTGCGTTACCTGCTCCGCCAGTTCACGCGTGGGGCACAGCACCATGGCCTGCACCGCAAAGCGGCGCGGGTTCAGATTGGTGAGCAAAGCCAGCGCAAATGCCGCCGTCTTGCCGCTGCCGGTCTTCGCCTGCGCGATCAGGTCATGCCCGGCAAGCGCAATCGGCAAACTGGCCGCCTGAATGGGTGTCATGGTCAGATATTCGAGCTGCTGCAATGTCGCCAGTAAATCGGGCGACAGCGGCAGTTCGTTGAAAGAGCGCCCGGCAGGATTTGCTGCGGGCTGGATGGAGGGCTGGATAGTATTGGTCATGCGCGATTATCCCAGTCTTCGGCGTGGCGTGCCTGCAAGAATTCGAATGGCTCTAGTATCGGTAAGTAATGTCCCTCTCATACCCTAACCGCCATCGCCAGCAAGGACGCGGGATTAAGCGATCCGCCGGTCATCCGGTCGATGGCGCGATGCCAGCCGAGGTAGCTGTCCAGATACCGCGTGGCCACG
>JAUYFQ010000026.1 GCA_030690895.1 Sulfuricellaceae bacterium | reverse complement strand
AGCGGGTCATTCCGATTTTTCTACCTACGAGTCCGAGTGCCATGTTCTAGTCTCAGGAAAGCTTGATTTCCACGTCCACGCCGGCGGCGAGGTCGAGTTTCATGAGCGCGTCCACGGTTTTGTCCGTGGGCTCGATGATGTCCATGATGCGCTTGTGCGTGCGCACCTCAAACTGGTCGCGCGATTTCTTGTCGCAATGCGGCGAGCGGTTGAGCGTGTAACGCTCCACCTTCGACGGCAGCGGGATCGGGCCGTGCACGAGCGCGCCGGTGCGCTTCGCCGTGTCGACAATTTCCGCGGCAGAGCGGTCGATCAAACGATGATCGAAGGCCTTGAGGCGGATGCGTATTTTCTGGTTAGCCATGTCTTATTGCTCGAATCCTATTCAATCACCTTCGCCACCACCCCCGCGCCCACGGTACGGCCACCTTCGCGAATGGCGAAGCGCAGGCCCTGTTCCATGGCGATGGGGTTGATCAGCGTGATGATCATCTTGATCTTGTCACCGGGCATGACCATCTCGGTGCCGCTCGGGAGTTCGCAGGAGCCGGTCACGTCGGTGGTCCGGAAGTAGAACTGCGGGCGGTAGCCCTGGAAGAACGGGGTATGCCGACCGCCTTCTTCCTTGGTGAGGACGTAGACCTCGGCTTCGAATTTGGTGTGCGGCGTGATGGAGCCGGGCTTGGCCAGCACCTGGCCGCGTTCGACTTCTTCACGCTTGGTGCCACGGAGCAGGACACCGACGTTGTCGCCGGCCTCGCCCTGGTCGAGCAGCTTGCGGAACATCTCCACGCCGGTGACGATGGTCTTGACCGTGGGTTTGATGCCGACGATCTCGACTTCCTCGCCCACCTTGACGATGCCACGCTCGATACGGCCGGTCACCACGGTGCCGCGGCCGGAGATGGAGAACACGTCTTCGATGGGCATGAGGAAGGGGCCGTCGATGGCGCGCTTGGGCTGGGGGATGTAGGAGTCGAGGGCGTCGGCGAGTTTCATGATCGAAGGTTCGCCGAGTTCGCCTTGGTCACCTTCCAGGGCTTTCAGGGCGCTGCCGATGACGATCGGGGTGGTCTTGCCGGGGAAGCCGTATTTGTCGAGGAGATCGCGGACTTCTTCCTGGACCAGTTCCAGCAGGTCCTTGTCGTCGACCTGGTCGGCCTTGTTGAGGTACACGACGATGTAAGGCACGCCCACCTGGCGCGCCAAGAGAATATGTTCGCGGGTCTGGGGCATGGGGCCGTCGGCGGCGGAAACCACCAAGATGGCGCCGTCCATCTGGGCCGCGCCGGTGATCATGTTCTTGACGTAGTCGGCGTGTCCCGGGCAGTCTACGTGGGCGTAGTGGCGGTTGGCCGTTTCATATTCCACGTGGGCGGTGTTAATCGTGATTCCACGCGCCTTTTCTTCCGGCGCAGAGTCAATCTGGTCGTAGCCCTTGGCTTCTCCACCAAACTTCTTTGACAATATCGTGGTGATCGCTGCCGTCAGGGTCGTCTTGCCATGATCAACGTGACCAATCGTGCCTACGTTTACGTGGGGCTTGGTACGCTCAAACTTGCCTTTTGCCATGATCTAATTCCCTCTCAATCTAATTACAATTATTTCTTGTTCATGATCGCTTCGGCGACGTTCTTCGGCGCTTCAGCATAGTGTTTGAATTCCATAGAGTACGTGGCGCGACCCTGGGTCAGGGAGCGCAGCGTAGTCGAGTAACCGAACATCTCGGCCAGCGGAACTTCCGCTTTTATCGCCTTCCCGCCGCCAGCCATGTCTTCCATGCCCTGAATCATGCCACGACGAGATGACAAATCACCCATCACGTCACCCAATTTTTCTTCCGGCGTTTCCACCTCGACCGCCATCATAGGCTCAAGAAGAACCGGGCTCGCTTTGCGCATACCATCCTTGAAACCCATCGAAGCCGCCATCTTGAAGGCGTTTTCGTTAGAGTCCACATCATGGTAGGAACCGTCAAACAGGGTAACTTTAACGTCCACAACCGGGAATCCGGCCAGAACGCCATTCGGAAGCGTGTCGCGCAAGCCCTTTTCAACTGCGGGGATAAATTCACGCGGCACAGAACCACCCTTGATGGCATCAACGAACTCAAAACCCTTGCCAGCTTCATTAGGCTCCATCTTGAGCCAGACGTGACCAAATTGACCGCGACCACCAGACTGCTTGACGAATTTTCCTTCGACCTCAACCGCTTTGCGAATCGCTTCACGGTAGGCGACTTGAGGCGCGCCCACGTTAGCTTCTACGCCAAACTCACGCCGCATTCGATCAACCAGAATTTCAAGGTGCAGCTCGCCCATGCCCGAAATAATAGTCTGATTGGTTTCTTCATCCGAGCGTACACGGAAGGAAGGATCCTCCTGAGCCAAGCGATTCAGGGCGATACCCATTTTCTCTTGGTCAACCTTGGTTTTCGGCTCTACGGCAACGTGAATCACCGGCTCCGGGAATATCATGCGCTCCAAGGTTATCACCTTGCTTGGATCACACAAGGTATCACCTGTGGTAGCCTCTTTTAGACCCACGGCAGCAGCAATGTCACCCGCATGCACTTCCTTGATTTCTTCGCGCTGGTTAGCGTGCATTTGAAGGATACGGCCGATACGCTCTTTCTTGCCCTTGACCGGGTTATATACGGTATCGCCGGACTTCAACACACCCGAATAAACACGGAAGAAAATCAGCTGCCCCACATAGGGATCAGTCATGATCTTGAAGGCCAAGCCGGAAAATGGCTCGTCGTCAGCAGCACTACGCTCGCCCTGGGTTTCGTCTTCCAGAATACCCTTGACCGGAGGAATATCAAGCGGAGAAGGCATGAACTCTATCACCGCATCCAGCATCGCCTGAACACCCTTGTTCTTGAATGCTGAACCACACAACATCGGAACAATTTCACTGGCGATAGTACGCTGACGAATACCCTTCTTGATTTCATCGATCGAGAGATCGCCCTCTTCCAGGTATTTATTCATCAACTCTTCAGAAGCTTCGGCGGCGCTTTCCACCATCTTCTCGCGCCACTCCTTGCAGGTAGCCAGCAGATCAGCGGGAATTTCGCGCTCTTCGAACTTCATTCCCTGAGTTGAATCATCCCAGAAAACTGCTTTCATCTTGATCAGGTCAACCACGCCGGCAAAAGTATCCTCAGCACCGATAGGCACTTGCAATGGAACCGGGTTTGCCTTGAGGCGGGATCGCATCTGGTCATAAACTTTGAAGAAATTGGCGCCGGAACGATCCATCTTGTTCACGAAGGCCAAGCGAGGCACACCATATTTGTTTGCCTGACGCCACACGGTTTCAGACTGCGGTTGCACGCCACCCACCGCACAGTAAACCATGCATGCGCCATCCAGCACACGCATGGAGCGCTCAACTTCAATCGTGAAGTCTACGTGCCCCGGTGTATCAATGATATTGATGTGGTGCTCGGGGAAATTGTTATCCATCCCCTTCCAGAAACAGGTAGTCGCAGCAGAAGTGATGGTAATTCCGCGCTCCTGCTCTTGCTCCATCCAGTCCATGGTTGCAGCGCCGTCATGCACCTCACCAATCTTGTGAGACACACCGGTATAAAACAGAATACGCTCGGTGGTAGTCGTCTTGCCTGCGTCAATATGGGCGCTAATCCCGATATTACGGTATCGATCAATGGGTGTTTTACGTGCCACAGCTATGCAACCTTTATTTTGTTAGTTCTTTTAGAAGCGGAAATGGGCGAAGGCTTTGTTGGCTTCAGCCATACGGTGAACTTCTTCGCGTTTCTTGATGGCCGAACCACGATTTTCTGCCGCATCCATCAACTCACCAGCCAAACGAATACCCATGGACTTCTCGCCGCGCTTACGTGCAGCATCGCGCACCCAACGCATGGCCAGAGCGGTACGACGCACGGAACGCACTTCAACCGGAACCTGGTAATTGGCGCCACCGACACGGCGGGACTTCACTTCCACCATCGGACGCACGTTCGTCAGCGCCTGAGTAAACACCTCAACCGGGTCTTTGCCGATTTTCTTCTGGATTTGATCCAGCGCGCCATAAATAATGCGCTCAGCAACAGCCTTCTTTCCCTGAATCATCAGCACATTTACAAACTTTGCGAGTTCCTGATTGCCATATTTTGGATCCGGCAGAATTTCGCGTTTCGGTACTTCTCTACGTCTTGGCATGTCTATACCCCAATCAATTAAGCGGCTTTAGGACGCTTGGTGCCGTACTTGGAACGGCTCTGTTTACGATCTTTTACACCGACCGTATCCAGACTGCCGCGCACCATGTGATAGCGCACACCCGGCAAATCCTTGACACGACCACCGCGAATCAGCACGACCGAGTGCTCCTGCAGGTTATGACCCTCACCACCAATATAGCTAATCACCTCAAAGCCATTGGTCAGGCGCACTTTTGCGACCTTACGCAAGGCTGAGTTAGGCTTTTTCGGAGTTGTGGTGTAAACACGAGTGCACACACCGCGTCGCTGCGGACAGCTCTCCAACGCCGGCACCTTGCTCTTCTCGCGAATGGCGGTGCGTGGCTTGCGCACTAATTGGTTGATAGTTGGCATGCGTTTAATCCCTAAATAATAATTACTGGACGGCTCAAGCCGCCCCTTGATTCAAACCTGCTTATCCACCAAAAAAGGTGGATATAAAAAGACTAAAGATTCTATTGAGTTAATCCATCACTGTCAAGCTGGTTGTTCATCCCCTTGGGAGGTTTCTTCCTTGCTCTCTTGAATAAAGGCATCCCCCATATCCACACCCAATTTCTGATTTTTGCGGGTGTTGTGGAACGCAAGGCCAGTTCCGGCGGGGATGAGACGACCGACAATGACGTTTTCCTTGAGACCGCGCAAATCATCTTTTTTGCCCATGATCGCAGCCTCGGTCAGCACCCGGGTTGTTTCCTGGAAGGATGCCGCAGATATGAACGAGTCGGTTGACAAGGAGGCCTTTGTAATACCCAGCAGCATGTAGTCATAGCCGGCAACCAGCTTGTCGTCGGCAACCATACGCTCATTCTCGGTCAGCACCTCGGCGCGTTCCACCTGTTCGCCCAAAATGAAGTGGGTATCGCCTGGATCATTGATGGTGACGCGCCGCAGCATCTGGCGCACGATGACTTCGATGTGCTTGTCATTGATCTTGACGCCTTGCAGGCGATACACGTCCTGCACTTCGTCGGCGATGTATCCTGCTAGCGACTCAACGCCCAGCAAGCGCAGAATATCGTGCGGATCAGCCGGGCCGTCCACAATCGACTCGCCCTTGTTGACCACCTGACCATCGTGCGCTGTTACATGCTTCTCCTTGGGAATCAGGAACTCATGCGCCATGCCGTCCAGATCGGTAATCACCAGACGCTGCTTGCCCTTGGTGTCCTTGCCGAAGGAAATCGTGCCCGTCACTTCTGCCAGCAGACCGGCATCCTTGGGGGAACGCGCTTCGAAAAGTTCGGCCACGCGCGGCAAACCGCCGGTAATGTCACGCGTCTTTGAAGTTTCCTGTGGGATACGTGCAAGCACTTCACCCACGTTGGCATCCTGGCCATTCTTGACCGTAATAATGGAACCCACATGAAAAGTAATATTGACTGGCTGATCGGTTCCGGCAATCTTGACTTCTTCGCCGCTCTCATCCAGCAATTTTACTTGTGGGCGCAGACCTTTGGACTGGCTGGAACCACGGCGCTTCGGATCAATCACCACCAGGGTGGACAAACCTGTCACATCATCAATCTGCTTCGCGACCGTCACACCTTCCTCAACGTTCTCAAAGCGCACCTTACCCGCATATTCAGTGATGATGGGGCGGGTATGAGGATCCCACGTTGCAAGCACTTGGCCCGCTTTCAGCGTGGCCCCGTCCATCAATAGCAGTGTGGCGCCGTACGGAACTTTGTGGCGCTCGCGCTCACGACCATTGTCATCCGTAATCATCACCTCGCCGCTACGTGAAATTACAATCGGCTCATTCTTGGCATTGGTGACATAACGCATGGTGGAGGTAAAGCGCAGCGTACCGCTGGACTTGATTTCAATCTGGCTATTGACCGCTGCGCGAGACGCCGCACCACCGATGTGGAAGGTGCGCATGGTCAACTGAGTTCCTGGTTCACCGATGGACTGCGCGGCAATCACACCCACAGCCTCGCCTACGTTAACCAGCATGCCTCGACCAAGGTCGCGGCCATAGCAACGTGCGCACAGACCATAGCGAGTTTCGCAGGTAAGCGGTGTGCGAACCTTGACTTCATCTATGCCCAATGCCTCGATAGCATCGACTGCATCCTCGTCCAGCAAATCGCCAGCCGCATAGACTGTTTCAGCCGTTTCCGGATGCACGACATCGGCAGCCACTGTACGACCCAGAATACGCTCACGCAGAGCCTCAATCACCTCGCCACCTTCAACCAGCGCTTTCAGTACCACGCCATTGGAAGTACCGCAATCCTGCTGGGTCACGACCAGATCCTGCGTCACATCAACCAGACGGCGAGTCAGGTAGCCTGAGTTCGCGGTCTTCAGCGCAGTATCCGCCAGACCTTTACGAGCACCGTGGGTCGAAATGAAGTATTGAAGAACGTTCAGACCTTCCCGGAAATTGGCTGTAATCGGGGTTTCAATAATTGAACCGTCCGGCTTGGCCATCAAGCCGCGCATACCGGACAATTGGCGAATCTGTGCAGCAGAGCCACGCGCGCCGGAATCAGCCATCATGTATATCGAGTTGAAGGATTCCTGTTTGACTTCCTTGCCTTCTCGATCAACCACTTTTTCAGTGGACAATTGATCCATCATGGCCTTGGCCACTACGTCACCCGCGCGCCCCCAGATATCCACCACCTTGTTATAGCGTTCACCGTTGGTTACCAAGCCGGATGCGTACTGCTTCTCGATTTCCTTGACCTCGGTTTCTGCCGCGCCAATGAGGTCTTCCTTCTGTGTCGGCACCAGCATGTCATCGACGCAAATAGAAATCCCTGCTCGGGCAGCGTAGGTGAATCCTGTGTACATCAGTTTATCTGCCAAGATAACCGTCTCACGCAGTCCGCTGCGGCGGAAGCTGGCGTTGATCAGTTTGGAAATTTCCTTTTTCTTGAGAGGTTTGTTCACAAACGAGAAGGGCAGACCGGGTGGCAGCAGTTCAGCTAATAATGCGCGCCCTACTGTGGTTTCGTAACGAGTGAATTTTTCCTTCTTTTCGCCTTCAGCATCCACCGTATATTCTTTGACTCGCGCAATGATTTTTGCATGCAGCTCGACCTGGCGCGACTCATAGGCACGGGAGATTTCACCGATATCGGCAAACATCATGCCTTCGCCCTTGACGTTGATCGCCTCACGAGTCATGTAGTAAAGGCCAAGCACGATGTCCTGAGAAGGCACAATAATCGGTTCACCGTTGGCAGGCGAAAGCACGTTATTGGACGCCAGCATCAAAGTGCGCGCTTCCATCTGCGCTTCAATCGACAGTGGAACGTGAACCGCCATCTGGTCACCGTCAAAGTCAGCATTAAAGGCGGAACAGACCAGCGGGTGCAACTGGATGGCCTTGCCTTCAATCAGAATCGGCTCAAATGCCTGAATACCCAGACGGTGCAAAGTTGGTGCACGGTTGAGCATCACTGGGTGCTCGCGGATGACATCTTCGAGAATATCCCATACTTCCGGGCCTTCTTCTTCCACCATGCGCTTGGCAGCCTTGATGGTGGTAGCTAGGCCCAGAACTTCGAGCTTGTGGAAAATGAATGGCTTGAACAGCTCCAGCGCCATTTTTTTCGGCAGGCCGCACTGATGAAGCTTGAGCTGAGGCCCCACCACGATCACGGAACGGCCGGAGTAATCGACGCGCTTGCCCAGCAAGTTCTGACGGAAACGACCGCCCTTGCCTTTAATCATGTCGGCCAGCGACTTCAATGGCCGCTTGTTAGCACCGGTCATGGCTTTGCCGCGACGTCCGTTGTCGAGGAGGGAGTCCACCGACTCTTGCAACATGCGTTTTTCGTTGCGAACAATAATCTCGGGAGCTTTCAGCTCCAGCAGGCGTTTCAGACGGTTGTTGCGGTTAATCACGCGACGATACAGGTCGTTCAGGTCCGAGGTGGCGAAACGACCACCGTCCAGCGGCACCAGCGGGCGCAATTCGGGCGGCAATACTGGCAATACTTCGAGAATCATCCAGTCAGGCTTGATACCTGACTTCTGGAAGGCTTCCAGCACTTTCAGGCGCTTGGCAAGCTTCTTGATTTTGGTATCCGAACCTGTAGCCGCCAATTCCTTGTGCAGTTTCTCGACTTCGCCATTCAAATCCAGGCCGCGTAGCAATGCGCGCACACCTTCTGCACCCATGCTGGCAGAGAACTCGTCGCCGTATTCTTCGACCTTGGCCAAGTAATCATCTTCGGTCAGTAACTGGCAGCGGTTAAGCGGCGTCATGCCGGGATCGGTCACGACATAGGCTTCAAAATACAGTACACGCTCGATATCACGCAGCGGCATGTCCAATACCATGCCAAGACGGGATGGCAGGGACTTCAAAAACCAGATGTGCGCAACCGGGGAGGCCAACTCAATATGGCCCATGCGCTCGCGGCGCACTTTGGACAGCGTCACTTCAACGCCGCATTTTTCGCAGATCACGCCACGGTGTTTAAGGCGTTTGTACTTTCCGCACAGACACTCATAGTCCTTGACCGGGCCAAAGATTTTTGCGCAAAAAAGGCCATCGCGTTCCGGCTTGAACGTTCTGTAGTTAATGGTCTCAGGCTTCTTGACCTCGCCATATGACCACGAGCGAATTTTTTCAGGCGATGCCAGACCAATCTTGATCGAATCGAATTCTTCTTCCTGAGTTACCTGTTTGAATAAATCGAGCAGTGCTTTCATGTTCTCTCCAGTTAGGCGTTGGGAGTGGGCGTGAGGAGCATCCGCTCCTCACTGTTCGCCGAATTAGTGGCGTTCCAGGTCGATATCGATACCCAGAGAGCGGATTTCCTTGACCAGCACATTGAAGGACTCTGGCATGCCAGCGTCGATCTTGTGTTCGCCTTTGACGATGTTCTCGTAAATTTTGGTTCGTCCGCTCACGTCATCCGACTTGACCGTCAGCATTTCCTGCAGGACGTAGGATGCGCCATAAGCTTCAAGCGCCCATACCTCCATCTCACCGAAACGCTGACCACCAAATTGCGCCTTGCCGCCCAAAGGCTGCTGGGTAACCAGCGAGTAAGGACCGGTGGAACGGGCATGCATCTTGTCATCAACCAGGTGATGCAGTTTGAGGACATGCATATAGCCGACAGTTACCTGACGCTCGAAAGTTTCTCCAGTACGCCCATCCTGCAGCGTCACCTGACCGCCGCGTGGCAAATCGGCCAACTCCAGCATGTCCTTGATCTCGCTCTCGCTGGCGCCATCAAATACTGGTGTCGCAAAAGGAACGCCTTTCTTCAAGTTGCCAGCAAGCTCAAGAATTTCCTTGTCGGTGAAGGAGGCGATGTCCTCTTGCTTGCCGGTACTGTTATAAATCTTGTCGATGAATTTGCGCAACTCAGCCACTTTGGTCTGCGCGTCAAGCATTCTGCCGATTTTCAGTCCCAGCCCTCTTGATGCCCAACCCAGGTGAGTTTCGAGAATCTGTCCAACGTTCATCCGGGAAGGAACGCCGAGCGGGTTCAACACGATGTCCATCGGGGTTCCATCCGCCATGAATGGCATATCCTCGATAGGCACAATCTTGGAGATCACACCCTTGTTACCGTGACGTCCCGCCATCTTGTCGCCAGGCTGCAAACGGCGCTTGACCGCAACATAGACCTTGACCATTTTTTGAACGCCCGGTGGCAGCTCATCGCCACTGGTAAGTTTCTTCTTCTTCTCCTTGAACATTTCGTCAAACTCAATCCGCTTCTGGGCCAAGCTATCCTTAAGTTGTTCAAGCTGACGCGCCGCATCTTCCTCTGACAGGCGGATATCGAACCAGTTGTGGCGTTCTACCTTGTCCAGATATTCTTTGCTGACCGCGCTGCCTTTGGCCAGCTTGGCAGGACCGCCATTGGCCGTTTTGCCGACAATCAGTCGCTTGATACGCCCGAAAGCATCTTCTTCGACAATGCGCATCTGATCGTTCAGGTCATGCTGAAAACGTCTGAGTTCATCGTCAATAATCTGCTGCGCGCGCTTGTCGCGCTCGATGCCTTCACGTGTAAATACCTGCACGTCAATCACCGTACCGGTCATACCGGAAGGCAGACGCAGTGAAGTGTCCTTCACATCAGAGGCTTTTTCACCAAAAATGGCGCGCAGCAATTTTTCTTCCGGCGTGAGCTGGGTTTCTCCCTTGGGGGTCACCTTGCCAACCAGCACGTCACCCGCCTCGACTTCTGCGCCGATATAGCAGATACCTGAATCGTCAAGACGACCTAGCTGCACTTCGGAAAGATTTGAAATGTCGCGCGAAATTTCTTCTGAACCCAGTTTGGTATCGCGTGCAACCACTGACAATTCCTCGATGTGGATCGAGGTATAGCGATCATCGGCCACGACCCGCTCGGAAATCAGTATCGAGTCTTCAAAGTTGTAGCCATTCCACGGCATGAAGGCGACGAACATGTTCTGGCCCAAAGCCAACTCGCCCATGTCGGTAGAGGCGCCGTCGGCAATCACATCACCTTTGGCCAGAATATCGCCGCTCCTGACCAGCGGGCGCTGGTTGATATTGGTATTCTGGTTGGAGCGGGTGTATTTGGTCAGGTTGTAGATGTCCACACCGACTTCACCCGCTACGGCTTCGACGTCGTGAACGCGAACCACGATACGACTCGCATCGATGTAATCCACGATCCCGCCTCGGCGAGCCTGCACGGTTGTCCCGGAATCCACCGCCACAGTCCGTTCGATGCCAGTGCCTACAAATGGCTTTTCAGCGCGCAGACAGGGAACGGCTTGGCGTTGCATGTTCGAACCCATCAAGGCCCGGTTCGCATCGTCGTGCTCCAGGAACGGGATCAACGAAGCAGCAACGGAGACGATCTGTGCAGGCGCCACATCCATGTATTGCACCTTGTCCGGTGTGGACATGGCAAATTCGTTGTGATGGCGACAGGAAACCAGTTCGTCAGTCAGCTTGCCCTTCTTGTCCAGTTGCGCGTTGGCCTGAGCAATCACATAGCGGCTTTCCTCGATTGCAGACAGATAATCGATCTGCTCTGTTACTTTGCTATCCAGTACCTTGCGATATGGGGTTTCCAGAAATCCATATTCGTTGGTCCGTGAATAAAGTGCCAGCGAATTGATCAAGCCGATGTTCGGGCCTTCCGGCGTCTCGATCGGGCATACGCGACCATAGTGGGTGGGATGCACGTCACGAACTTCGAAACCGGCTCGCTCACGGGTCAAACCACCAGGCCCCAGCGCCGAAACGCGGCGCTTGTGGGTAATCTCGGACAGCGGGTTGGTTTGATCCATAAACTGCGACAGTTGGCTGGAACCAAAGAATTCCTTGATGGCGCCCGATACCGGCTTTGCGTTGATCAGGTCGTGCGGCATCAGGTTTTCAGATTCAGCCTGTGACAGGCGCTCCTTGACCGCGCGCTCAACGCGCACCAGACCTGCACGGAACTGGTTTTCGATCAGTTCACCCACGGAACGAACACGTCGATTACCGAGGTGATCGATATCGTCAATTTCGCCACGGCCGTTTCGCAGCTCAACCAGGATCATGATGGTCGCGATGATATCCTCGTTGTTCAGCGTTCCCGAACCCTCGCCACCTACCGGTCCAATTTTGTTCTGGAAGCGGTTGATCCACTCGGAGGACTTTTCGACACGCTTTTCTGGATAGGCGCGGCGGTTGAATTTCATGCGACCCACTTTGGACAGATCGTAGCGTTCTTCGCTGAAGAACAGTCCATCAAACAGCGCCTGCACTGCGTCTTCTGTCGGCGGCTCACCTGGACGCATCATGCGGTAAATCGCGACGCGAGCAGCCAATTGGTCAGTGGTTTCATCGACACGCAATGTCTGCGAAATATAGGCGCCCTGATCCAGATCGTTGGTATACAGAGTGTTCACCTTGGCAATTCCGCCTTCAGTCAGTTTTGCCAGCAGCTCTTCAGTAATTTCATCGTTTGCCTGGGCCAGAAACTCGCCGCTTTCCTTGTCAACCACGTTCTCTGCCAGCACGCGCCCAAGAATGAATTCCTCTGGCACCAGCACTTTCTTGATCCCTGCCAGTTCCATTTCACGAATATGCTTGACCGTGATGCGCTTGTCCTTGACAACAATGACTGTACCATCCTTGCCAGCGATATCGAATCGCGCAACTTCTCCGCGCAAACGCTCAGGCACCAGTTCAAACTGAACGCCTTTTTTGCCCAGGTGGAAACTATCCTTCGCGTAAAACATGTTGAGGATTTCCTGCGACTGGTAACCCAGCGCCTTCAGGAGAATCGTGACCGGCATCTTGCGGCGACGATCGATACGGAAGTAGAGGAAATCTTTCGGATCAAATTCGAAATCCAGCCATGAGCCGCGGTAAGGAATCACGCGAGCAGAAAACAGCAGCTTGCCGGATGAGTGGGTTTTGCCTCGATCGTGTTCAAAGAACACTCCAGGAGAGCGGTGCAACTGCGAAACGATGACCCGCTCGGTACCGTTAATCACGAACGATCCGTTTTCGGTCATGAGTGGAATTTCACCCATGTAAACTTCCTGCTCCTTAACCTCTTTGACGGTTGGTTTGGAAGCCTCCTTGTCCATCAGCGTCATGCGTACCTTGACGCGCATCGGCGCAGCAAAGGTCAAACCGCGCTGCTGGCATTCCTTCACATCGAAAGGCGGCTCGCCAAGCACATAACTGACGAATTCCAGACGAGCATTTCCGGAGTGACTGGCAATCGGGAACACCGAGCTGAATGCAGCCTGCAAACCTTCACTCTTGCGTTCCGCTGCGGGAACGCCGGATTGCAGAAAGTTGGCGTACGAATCAATCTGAGTCGCCAGCAGGAAAGGTACTTCCTGCACGCTGTGGCGCTTGGCGAAACTTTTGCGAATACGTTTTTTCTCGGTAAATGAGTAGCTCATTGAGTTCTCCATGGAGGTCCTGCGGCAGAGGTTGGAAGAAAAAAACCGGCAATGGTTGCTTTCTTCCAGCATCTGATTAATCTGAATCCTGCTCTATACGATCTGCTTTCTGGCGATCAGCTTTCAGGATCAAGAAGCGGAAAAAGGCTGGTGGTTTCCCACCAGCCCGATCCCGATTTCAAAACCGGATTACTTGACTTCGCAAGTTGCGCCAGCTTCAATCAACTGCTTGGCAACTGCGTCAGCGTCAGCTTTGGAAACACCTTCCTTGACTGCCTTCGGTGCACCGTCAACCAGATCCTTGGCTTCTTTCAAGCCCAGACCAGTAATCGTGCGCACCACTTTAATGGTGTTAACCTTGTTTTCGCCGGCACCGGTCAGGATGACGTCAAATTCGGTTTTCTCTTCCACAGCAGCAGCGGCACCAGCACCTGGTGCAGCGGCGGCAAAGGAAGCGGCAGAAACACCAAATTTCTCTTCAAATGCCTTAACCAGATCATTCAGTTCCATTACAGTCATCGCGCCAACGGCGTCGAGGATGTCTTGTGCAGTAGCAGCCATTTCAATACTCCTAATTCAAATCTTTAGACAATTTATTTATACGGCTTCGCGTTTATGCGGCTTCAGCTTCGCGCTGTTTGGCCAGAGCAGCCACCACGCCGACAAAGCCGGATACAGGTGCTTGCATAACGCCCAACAGTCTCGCCAACAGCTCATCGCGACTCGGAATGGACGCCAGTGCTTGCACAGCCGCTTTATCCAGAACCTTACCCGCATAAGAACCTGCTTTCAGAACCAACTTGTCGTTGGTTTTCGCAAATTCATTCAATACCTTGGCAGCAGCTACCGGGTCTGCTGAAATGCTATAAATCAGCGGGCCGGTCATATGTTCAGCCAAAGAAGCGAACGGGGTATCTGCGACAGCGCGACGCACCAGGGTATTTTTCACGACACGCAGATACACACCCGATTCACGGGCTTTGCTGCGCAGTACGGTCAATTTTGGAACTTCGATTCCATTGTACTCAGCCAGAACTACGGTCTGAGCCTTGGCGATCTGCTCCGCAACCTCGGCAACGACGGCTTTTTTATCATCCAGATTGAGACTCACGAGTCTTTCCTCCTATCAAGCCAACAATCGGCACATACATGAACGCATGCGCCACCCTACGGCGACCTGATCAGAATTCCAGTGGCTTCAAGCTTGTTACGGCTCAAGGTCCTTGGCGTAACTCCGTGACAGAGTTTTGCCTGGCATTTCTTCTCGGGGGCACACCGTCTGCGTAGGGAGCCTAAGCACTTCCAGGCTATTAAACCTATGGTCCCCACGGTCTTGGACTGAAACCGGCGCTCGCGCGACGGCCTCCCCAATTCTTTACGCAGTCAGCGAGGACTGATCCACACGGATGCCAGCACCCATGGTGCTGGTTACGGCAATCTTGCGCAGGTAAACACCCTTGGCTGATGCCGGTTTTGCGCGATTCAGCGCATCGATCAGTGCCAACAGGTTTTCCTTGAGCGCATCTTCAGGGAAAGAAGCGCGACCCAGCGTACACTGAACAATCCCGCCCTTGTCGGTGCGGTATTGCACTTGACCTGCCTTGGCGTTCTTGACGGCTTCAGCGACGTTTGGAGTCACGGTGCCAACTTTCGGGTTTGGCATCAGGCCGCGCGGACCCAGAATTTGACCCAAAGCACCGACAACACGCATGGCGTCCGGTGTCGCGATGACCACATCGAAATCCATCTTGCCCGCTTTGATATCAGCAGCCAAATCTTCAAAACCGACGATATCTGCGCCCGCTTCCTGCGCTATTTTGACATTATCGCCCTGGGCAAACACGGCGACACGCACGCTCTTGCCAGTGCCGCGTGGCAACACGACAGAACCGCGCACCAGTTGGTCGGATTTTCTTGCATCAATCCCGAGGTTTACGGCCACGTCGATGGATTCATCGAACTTGGCAGTGGCGTTTTTCTTGACCAAGTTTAGCGCATCACTCAACGGATACAGCTTGGTGCGATCTACGCTGGATTTCAGCGCTTTCATTCTTTTGGAGAGCTTAGCCATATCACACCACCCCTTCGACTTCGATGCCCATACTGCGGGCACTACCTGCAACCGTGCGAACGGCTGCATCCATGTCGGCAGCAGTCAGGTCCGGCATCTTGGTTTTAGCAATTTCTTCAGCCTGAGCGCGCGTCAGTTTGCCAACCTTGTCAGTATGCGGACGGGGACTACCCTTCTGAATACCGGCGGCCTTCTTGATCAGAATGGTCGCGGGTGGCGTCTTCATAATGAAGGTAAAGCTCTTGTCCGCAAAGGCGGTAATCACCACCGGAATTGGCAGACCCACTTCGACACCCTGTGTCGCTGCGTTGAATGCCTTGCAGAACTCCATGATATTCAAGCCGCGCTGACCCAGAGCCGGGCCAATGGGGGGGCTGGGATTTGCTTTGCCAGCCGGCACCTGCAGCTTGATGTAGCCTATAATTTTCTTTGCCACGTCAACACTCCTAAAAAATGGGTATAACGGATTCAGACCAAAACCAGGCGTTACCGCCTTAGCCCTTACCCTTCCCTAAACAACGTGCGCCGCCATTCGGCAACGCCTCCAACAGTCAAACTGGAAACCAGTTTGATCTATGACTTTTCCACCTGACCAAAATCCAGTTCGACCGGCGTTGGCCGGCCAAAAATCAGAACGGACACGCGAAGCTTGTTTTTGTCGTAATTGACTTCTTCCACGTTGCCATGAAAATCGTTGAACGGGCCTTCCGTAACACGGACTGCCTCGCCCACCTCGAACAACACTTTCGGCTTCGGCTTTTCCACGCCTTCCTGAATTTGCCGCATGATGGCGGCCACTTCCTTTTCGGTGATGGGCGTTGGCTTGTTTCCACTGCCACCAACAAAACCCGTCACCTTGGGTGTACTCTTGACCAGATGCCAGGATTCGTCAGTCAAATCCATTTGCGCGAGGACGTAGCCCGGAAAGAACTTCCGCTCGCTAATGGATTTTTGACCGGCCTTCATCTCGACGACTTCTTCGACCGGCACCAGAATCTCACCAAACAGATCCTGCATTCCAGCGCGCTCAATCCGCTCAAGCAGCGCACGTTGCACACTCTTCTCGAACCCCGAGTAGGCATGAATCACATACCAGCGCTTTGTCATTAAGCCCCCTGCCCAATCAGCATCGAAACCAGCCACATCAGGCTGACGTCCACAATCCATAAGAAAATCGCCACCACGATCACCAGAGCAAATACGACTCCTGTGGTTTGTACCGTCTCTTTGCGAGTTGGCCAGACAACGCGGCGTGTTTCAGCCGCAGACTCTTTGGCAAAAGCAAAAAAATCTTTCCCCGGCTGAGCCATCCACGCCACACCGACTGCCGCAGCAACGCCGGCCAGCACCAGCAATACACGAATCGCCGCCGCCTGCTGAGCGAAATAATAAAAGCCCGCCACCCCTGCCATTAGCAGGAGGAATGACAGGCTCAACTTGATCTTGTCTGTTGTTGTCATTTTTTCTTGTCAGGCGAGGCAATATTTAACACGATTACCTCGTCAAATGTGAATGGCAGGCCAGGAGGGTTTCGAACCCCCAACCCTCGGTTTTGGAGACCGATACTCTACCAATTGAGCTACTGGCCTGTGTTTAAGCTGTCAGCGCTCAGCTTTCAGCAATCAGCCAGCCCGGATTTTCCTGACTGCTGATCGCTGATCGCTGATCGCTTCGTATATTACTCGATTACCTTTGCGACCACGCCTGCGCCGACGGTACGACCGCCTTCACGGATGGCGAAACGCAGACCTTCTTCCATCGCGATTGGCTGGATCAGCGCAACCGAGATCGAGATGTTGTCACCAGGCATGACCA
>JAUYFQ010000014.1 GCA_030690895.1 Sulfuricellaceae bacterium | reverse complement strand
CACTGCTCTGCCGTCATGCCGATGCCGGTATCCTGGATCCGGAACTCCATCTCGACCAGATCGTCGCTGGCCTGACGGGAGCTCACGTCCACCCGGATTTCCCCCCGCTCGGTGAACTTGATGGCGTTGCTAACCAGGTTGAGCAGCACCTGCCCCAAGCGCAACGGGTCGCCCACCAGGTGGTAGGTCGCATTATCCTCCGGCAGGTGGAACAACAGCTCCAGACCTTTCTCCTGCGCTTTGGCCGCCGTGAAACCGGCCAGGTTATCCAGCACTTTGTCGAGTTCGAACGGGATGGCTTCCATCTTCAACATGCCCGCCTCGATCTTGGAAAAATCGAGGATGTCGTTAATGACGCCAAGCAGGGACTGGCCGGCGCGGTATGTTTTCTCCACATAGTCGCGCTGGCGCGGTTGAAGGTCGGTTGCCAGGCACAAGCGCGACATGCCGATCACGGCGTTCATGGGGGTGCGTATCTCGTGGCTCATGTTGGCCAGAAAGTCGCTTTTTGCCTGGGTGGCGGTGTCAGCCAGCTCGCGCGCTGTTTTCAGGGCCAGGTTTTGCTCCTGGACTTTCTCCATGGCGAGATTGCGGTTGCGGTCAAAGGTCACGGCGATGGCGAACAGAATCATCACCAGGCCACTGGCGCAAATGGTGGTGAACACATCGGCGAGTGCCAGATCATAGGCCTGCGGAAACTCGAAACCCAGCATCCCGGCCACGCCATACGCCAGCGGGATCACGCAGCAGAGAATGAACCAGAGCAATGCATCCAGGCCGAAACCCAATAGCAGGATACCCGCCACCGGGATCAGGGTGAACCAGGGCAAGACCGGCGAATGCAGCCCCCCGGTAAAGAAACTGCAACCCAAAACCGCCACCAGGGCGCAAGTGGCCAGATACAGGTTGGCGCTCAGGCGAAAGCGCCCAGTGGAGCGGAACAGGAACAGGTTGGCAATGAGCATGACAAAACACGCCAGCATCAGAAACGCCCCGATGGAGAATCCGATCGCCAGCGAGGTAAGCAAATACAATATGGCAAAGACAGCGGTAATCAGGCCGACATGGATCAACAAGCTGTCAGCAGAAGCCTGACGCTCGTTCTGTTCTGTACGACTGGGGCGAACCGGGGAAAACCAGGCGACCAGGCGACCCATCAGGTCTAGCGAGGCGTTCAGGATGGTGCTCATGGCCGTTCCCTCATGTCAGATCGAAGGATGATGATTGCATCGTGTTGCATACGAATTCTCGCTGAGTAGCGTTATGAGTCTGCGTGACAGTATGCCATAGTGCGCCACCCATGATCCCGGATTATCCTTATCCAATTTTCGGCTCTGGCGGGTTTTTTGATTGACTGCCCGAATTTTGTGCTTCTCTTTGCACTGTCGGCGCTTGTCGCACCATCAGCGTAAAAATACGCACCTCATCCAGCCAGCGCAGGCGATCCATGATGGGTAACCGGCTGTAGGTCAGCAAATGCTCATCCGATATTTCATAACTAAAATCGACACTTGCCATGTCTATTCACCCCTCAGAGTCTTCAAGCGCTCAAGCGCGGCGACATCAGACATATCGCGCTGCCTGCCGGTCCCTGTTTTTAATGCGATCAGGTCATCAATGTGTGCAAGTCGGATATGGATGCTACCCAGATCTTTTTCCAAATGTCGCGCCCAAGCCATATCAAAAGCCACCTTTGGATGTACAAGGATATCGACAGTCGGCGCGCTTGATTCCTGTGACCGGAAGGAAAAAGACAGCAGGTTTCTCTCATCAACCCAGCGTTGCAAGGTGATCGGATTGGCAAAATCCTTCATCGTTACTGGCAGCAGCGGCGTCATTCCCAAACTATCAGCGGCACGGCAAAATGCCTCAAGATTTTCCGTATCCATTGCCAGCATCAAATCAATATCCATTGTCGCCCGTTCGACACCGTGAATATTCAGTGCCAGTCCACCAATCAATACATAGCGGATATTTTCGTGCTCAAGTGCTCGGAACAGGTCAAGGTAGAACATCAATTACGCCTTATCTAAAGTTTGCATGAAAACAAGCAGAGCGCAAATAGCCTGTTTGCAGTGGTTTTCACGGGAATAGGCGCTCGAACATTTCCAGAAATACCCGTTTTGCCTGCTCAGGCTGTAGCGGCATCAACCTGTCATCGACCGGTTCCACGCCCGTCAAACTGCTCCAGTCTTCAGTCGAAAATGGCATCAAGTCGCGTTTTTCCGTGGCGAGGGCGATGAGGTCGGCCTGCTTGGTGACCGGGTGATGCTGCAAATCCACACCAAAGCGTTCGCCAATGATTTCGGTGACGCGATCCTCGATGCGGGAAAATTCCGGCAACAGCAACTTGAGCGGCTTGACCATGTCGCCCAGATAAGCTTCTGCAGCATCGTGCAGCAAGGCGGCTGGCTTCAGTTCGTCAGGCACCAGATCGGCAACGAAGACGCTGTGCTGTGCGACCGAATAAAACGTCCGCGTCTGCCCGTTGAAGCGGCACTGGTAGGCCAGTCCATGCGCAATATCTTCAATATCGATATCGTCGATGCGCGGCTCCAGCGGAAAAAACCGGTTGCCCAGATAGGTGGAGATGTAATTGGATTTCATGTCGCGATAATGGGTGAGAGGTAAGCAGTAATGGGTAATGGGTAAGCGGTCATGGGGAGGTGGTTTTACCCATTCCTCATTACTGCTTACTCATTGCCAGAAACGCATTACCCATCACCTTAATGCAGCGTTTCCTTGCCACAGCACTGCTTGAATTTTTTACCGCTGCCGCAGGGGCAGGGGTCGTTGCGGCCGGTTTTGGGCGTAGTGTGTACGTAGGTTGTATTGCCCGTTGCCTGTGCCTGCCAGAAGCGATAAATGTCGCTGATCGCGCTGGGGAAGGCTTTGGCGGCCTTGCCCAGCGCTTGCTTCTCTTCGCTGGGGCTGAGCCATGGCTCCTTGTGCTGGATCGCATCTTCCTTGAGCATGCCGGAGAGCAGCATGAAAACTTCCAGTTTTTCGCTCAGGTCGGGCGCGAATTCGCCGGCCGCCTCGAACCAGTTGACCCTGCCGATCTGGCTGCCGAAGATGTAGCCTTCGCACCAGGGCTCATAGTCGATTTCATCCTGATTGTCCTCGTGACCATACAGGAACAGGTCGAAATCCTCGCCCTCGGCCAGAGAAACGGCAATCTCGTTGTAGAACTTCATCAGCAGATCGAGAATTTGCTGAGCCTGCGCCTGATTCTGGTAGGCCGGATTTTCGCCCAGCGCATGATCCAGCCAGTCCGACGGTAGAACCGGATATGGCGCGCTGACCACCGCGCACAGGAAGCCTTGCAGAATATCCAGCGTCATGGCCTCGCCCTGAAACAGGTCGTCGGTCAGCAGTTCTTCGAGTTGGTCGAGTTCTTCCGGGGTCATCATGGCGAGTTTCCTTGCGTAGGTGCGAATTTATTAGCACAATCGGTTAATTATGTGCGAATAAATTCGCACCTACATTTATTTTATTTCTCCACCCAACGCACCAACCAGATTTGGCATCATGCGCGCCAGTTCGCCGGTCATCAGGGTAAAGTCGGCATCGAATTGCTCGTCGGCGGTTTCGGCAGACTGGCTGGCTTCTTCCTTGAGAATATCGAGGAAGCCCAAACGCTTGATTTCCAGTCGTTCGGTGAGGACAAACGAAATCCGATCGTCCCAGGTCAGCGCCAGGCGGGTGGGGAGCTTGCCCTCAGTGATATGTTTGCCGATTTCCTCAGCACCCAGCAGGTGGCGCACATAGCGCACGGTGGCGTTTTCCTCGACCGGGGCGCGCAGCTCGCAATCCCGATCCACCGTGAAGCCAGCAGGCGCTTCACCGCTGGTGAGCCATTGGGTCATGGCCGTGGCGGGCGAGAGTTCGGTTTTGAGCAGGGACAGCGGAAGGTCATCGATGGTTCTGGTCAGTGTTTCGATCACGGTTTCTGCCTTGGCAACGCTGGCAGCGTCGATATATAACCAGCCGCGCTGGGCATCCAGCCAGATATAGGTGGTGCGGCGGCGTGTGAAGGCGCGTGGCAACAGGCTGAGCGTCACTTCTTCCTTGATTTCCTTGGCCTGCTTGCGGCTGGGCGCATAGCCTTGCTGTTCCTCGAAAACCTCGATTTTATCTTGCGCTTCCTGGTTGATGACCGAGGCAGGCAGCAGCTTTTGCTCGACTGCCAGCGCCAGCATCATCTGTCCCTGTGCAGCGTGAACCAGACCACCATCCTTGCGTGGAGCGATCCAGCCCAGGCTTTGCAAATCGGTGCTCCCGCAAGGCTGAAAGGGTTTCTTCGCCAGTTGCTCTTCCAGCTTCTCGGGCGTGATGTTCCAGTCAGCAGGAAGCCGGTAGATTTGCAGGTTTTTGAACCACATGGCGGACTCTCAAAAGGCGGGGATTATAACCCCCTCTCCCACTAGCGGGTTGGGGAGGGGTGTCCATCAGTAATGCGGCGGCCTTTCGTTGACCACGCCACGTTCGGCCAGCGTGTCGCTCAAATCGCTTACCCGGCCAATCAGCGCTTCGAAAAGGCTTTCCAGGCGGTCGATTCTTTTCTGCTGGGTGTAGATAACATGGTTGAGGTCTTGCAGCAGGTCTTCTTGCAAGGTGAGCTTGGATTCGATTTCGATCAGGCGATTTTCAGGCATCAATCATTCGTCCTTGGCTATAATCCAGTTTCTCCCGCAAGTATTCACAAGCAAATAACGCTTGTCAAAGGTAACAGCATCTTGGAAACAAACCCCGTCATCGAATGGACTGAAGCCGGAACACCTCGATCAGCACTGTGGCGTTCTGAAAACGGCACGCCCGCGCCCAAGCGTGTGATGCTTGCCGATGACCGCATGAAAGCAGACGAGGCGTATCGCCTGGCTTGCGAGGGTATTGCGCTGCTATGGCGCGGGGACTACCAGAACGCGCGCCAGTTGCAGCAGGCCATGGCGCGGCGCATCGACCGCAAGCCGGGCAAACCTGCCGCGACACCGACCGAAGCCTTTCATTTTCATCGCCAGTTCCAGTCACGTCGCGCGCGGATACTCGGCATGTTGCTGTTGCCTCTGGATGCGGATTACACCATGCCTTTACGGCGTGCGCCGGATGTAAAACCGGCCTGCGAAGCGGCTTACGGAGCGAGCGAGGCGCCCTCGGTGGTTTCGCTGCGCGAGTTGCTGGGTTTGATTGGCGCGTATGAGTGGCACAGACAAGGCGTTGAAATTCAGGCTTTGGGCGAGCGCATCACCCCTTGCTATGGCGTGTTTTCGCCAGTGCGCGGCGAATATGTCGGGCTGGTCGCTGGCGCGCCGTTGCCTTCTCGGACCCTGGCCTTTGATGTCGGCACGGGCACGGGCGTGCTGGCGGCGCTGCTGGCGAAGAGAGGGGTAAAGCGCGTGGTGGCTACCGACCAAGACCCCCGCGCATTGGCGTGCGCGCAGGAAAACATCCAGCGTCTTGGACTGGCTGGGCAAGTAGAAATCATCCAGGCCAATCTGTTTCCAGCAGGCCGCGCCCCGCTGATCGTCTGCAACCCGCCCTGGCTGCCCGCGCGGGCGAATTCCCCGATCGAACACGCTATTTATGACCCTGACAGCCGAATGCTGCTGGGATTCTTGGCCGGTCTGGCCGAGCATCTGGACCCCGGCGGCGAAGGCTGGCTGATTCTGTCAGACCTGGCCGAACATCTGGGTTTGCGAAGCAGAGACGAGTTGCTGACCGCATTCGACAAAGCGGGTTTGAAAGTGCTGGGGCGGATGGATGTGAAACCGACCCACCCCCGCGCATCAGACAACACCGACCCGCTCCACGCCGCGCGGGCGGCTGAGGTGACTTCGCTTTGGCGGTTGGGCTTATGCTGATCTACTGGTAATATGTAGCATAGCCAACTACAATAGAAGCATATATGGCTACGAATAATTCCTCCATGCTTCTGGATTTACTTTTCGGTTCATACCGCCAGCGGGTCTTGACGCAATTACTGTTGCATCCTGACACAGCCTACCATGTACGTGAACTGGCTCGCCTGACAGGTACGATACCTGGAACCTTGCACAAGGAACTGTCCAGATTGGCTGAAGTTGGCCTGTTGGTGCGTGAAAAGCAGGGAAATCAGGTACGTTATCGCGCTAATCCGGATTGCCCGGTCTATCTGGAACTGGCCGGATTATTTCGCAAGACCAGCGGGGCGGTTGGCGTGTTGTCAGATGCGCTGCAAGCACTACAACCGCCACCTGATATTGCATTGGTCTTCGGTTCGCTGGCGCGTGGCAGCGAACATGCCGGAAGCGATATCGACCTGCTTGTGGTCGGCACGTGTTCTTTCGGCGATGCAGTCAAAGCGCTCTATCCGGCGCAGGAGAAATTGCAGCGCGAAATCAACCCTGTGTTGATGACAGTTGCCGAATTGGCTCGCAGATATGCAGATCGGGATTATCTTATCCAGAACATCCTGGGCGGGCAGAAATTATTTGTGATTGGAAATGAACGTGACCTTGGAAAACTTGCTGGCGATCCATCGCCTGCAGCACTTTAACGCCACCCCTGCGGGCGTTCGACAATTGCTGGCTTCGGCAGAACGCAACCTGAACGATGCAAAGCTGCCCGGCCTGAGCAGCGATAACCGTTTCGACGCAGCCTACAAGGCGATTATGCAATGCGCCATGATCGGCCTTTGGGCAAATGGTTTCCGCACATCAACCAGCCAACCTGGCCACCACCAAACTCTGCTCCAGATTCTTCCCAAGACCATGGGCATTCCTCAAGATGTAGTCATCGTACTTGATATGCTGCGAAAACAACGCAACCTGAACGATTACGAGGGCGACCCCGTCACAGATGCCGCCGTAACCGAATGCCTGAAACAAGCTCATGATCTGTTTGGCTACACCCGGCAATGGCTGGCAAACCATCACCCTCAATTGCTTACCCCGGAAAAACCATGAACACACGTCGCTATCTATTCACCTCCGAATCCGTTTCCGAAGGCCACCCGGACAAAATTGCCGATCAGATTTCCGACGCCATTCTGGACGCCTTCCTGACCGAAGAGCCTGCGGCCAGAGTCGCTTGCGAGACTTTTGTCGCCGACAATCTGGTCGTCATCGCGGGGGAGTTCAAAACCACGCGCGTGGAACTTTTCAGCGAGATTCAAGGCCGCGCCGAAGCCATTGCCCGTCAGGTGCTGCGCGATGTCGGCTACCGCGACGCCGAAACCGGCATTGACCCGAATACCTGCGAAGTGCAGGTGCGCTTCAATCACCAGAATATCCAGATTCACAAGGGCATCACCCTGGCGGGCGGGGACATCGGCGCGGGCGACCAGGGCTTGATGTTCGGCTATGCCTGCGACGAAACGCCAGACCTGATGCCCTACCCGGTCTGGCTGGCGCACCGTCTGGTGCAAAAACAAGCCGAACTGCGCAAATCCGGCGCCTTGCCCTGGCTGCGACCCGATGCGAAGAGCCAGGTAACGGTCGCCTACGACGGGCACAAAGTGGCGGGCATCGAAAATGTGATCATCTCCACGCAAATCGAGCGCGATCTCGACCCGGCCTGGGTGACAAGCGAAATCACGCGCGAAATTATCGACCCTCTAGTGCCGCAGGCGCTGCGCACCCCGAGTTTCAAATGTTGGGTCAACCCCGCCGGGCCATTTGAAATCGGCGGCCCGAATGGCGATACCGGCCTGACCGGGCGCAAGATCATTGTCGATACCTACGGCGGCTCCTGCCCGCACGGCGGCGGCGCGTTCTCCGGCAAAGACCCGACCAAGGTGGATCGCTCGGCGGCTTACATGGCGCGTTATATCGCCAAAAATCTGGTGGCGGCGGGCTTGGCAAAACGCTGCCTGGTGCAACTGGCCTACGCCATCGGCGTGGCAGAACCGGTTTCCCTGCTGATAGAGACTTATGGCACGGGCACTGTGCCGGACGAACAACTGGAAGCCATGGTGCGCGCCACCTTCAAGCTGACGCCGCTCGGCATTATCGATAGCCTGGACTTGCGGCGGCCTATCTACCGGAAAACCGCCGCCTACGGGCATTTTGGGCGGGCAGAGCCGGAATTTAGCTGGGAGCGGGTCGATCAGGCGGAGAATCTGGCAAGGAGTCTGCCAAGCGGTCATGAGGTTTTTGAAGCGCTGATGCGTATTGAATTGCCAGAAGACTTTCCAGACGACATCGTGGATATTCCTACCGAAACACGCGAATAACACTACAAAACGAAGCCCCAACCATGCCCCTAAGCTGGAACGAAATCAAATCCCGCTCCCTGGCTTTCTCCCGGGAATGGCAACACGAAGCCTCCGAAGACGCCGAAGCCAAATCCTTCTGGGACGGTTTTTTCAACATCTTCGGCATCAGC
>JAUYFQ010000013.1 GCA_030690895.1 Sulfuricellaceae bacterium | reverse complement strand
TCCTCAAAGGCTTCTTTCCCAAGGGGATCTTTTCCATTTTCAGTTACTAGTTGAGCGTCGGTCATGGCCTGCTGAAGCAGGTATTGTTTAAGGTCATGTTCGTCCTTGAGGTAACGCTCCTGTTTTCCATGCTTGATTTTATAGAGAGGCGGTTGTGCAATATAGATGTGGCCACGTTCCACCAGCTCCGGCATCTGTCTATAAAAGAAGGTTAGCAGAAGCGTCCGGATATGCGATCCATCCACATCGGCGTCGGTCATGATGATAATCCGGTGATAACGCAATTTTTCCGGGTTGTACTCGTCTTTCCCGATACTGGTACCCAGGGCGGTAATCAGCGTTGCTATCTCCTGTGAGGAAATCAAGCGATCGAATCGCGCTCTTTCAACATTCAGAATTTTTCCCTTCAACGGAAGAATCGCCTGAAATTTTCTATCTCTTCCCTGTTTTGCGGATCCGCCTGCAGAATCCCCCTCCACTAGATATAATTCAGACAGGGCGGGATCTTTTTCCTGACAATCTGCCAATTTTCCCGGTAAGCCAAGACCGTCGAGCACACCTTTTCGACGAGTCATGTCACGCGCTTTTCGCGCCGCTTCACGCGCACGCGCCGCTTCAACTATTTTCCCCGTAATGATCTTTGCATCGATGGGGTTTTCCAGAAGGAATTCAGCCAGCTTCGCCGAAACGATTTCCTGCACTACAGGCTGAACTTCGCTAGATACCAGTTTGTCCTTGGTTTGCGAGGAAAACTTCGGTTCAAAGACTTTAACCGACAGGACACAAGTCAATCCTTCCCGCATGTCATCGCCACCGGTCTCCACTTTGGCCTTTTTGGCAATTTCATTGGTCTCGATGTATTGATTGAGCGTTCGTGTCAGCGCACTTCTCAAGCCTGTCAAATGAGTACCGCCATCACGCTGCGGAATATTGTTGGTAAAACATTGAACTGTTTCGACATAACTATCATTCCATTGCATCGCAACTTCTATTGTTACTCCATCCTTTTCTGCCAGTGCACTGAATATTTTTTGGTGCAGTACGGATTTGGTTCGATTCATGTATTCAACAAATCCTTTTACGCCACCGCCAAAAGCAAAGTTCTCGCTTCTGCCGTCGCGCTGATCGATTAATTCGATCTTGACCCCATTGTTCAGAAACGAGAGCTCACGAAGTCTTTTTGCCAAAATTTCATAATGAAATTCGATGTTACCGAATGTAATGCCACTGGGCATAAAATGAACTTCAGTACCGCGCCTTTCCGTGTCCCCAGTCACTTTCAGAGGTTCTACTCGCTCACCATGTCTGAACTCCATTTGATGAGCCTTGCCGCCCCGCCAAACTCTGAGTTTGAGCCATTCGGATAGCGCATTGACAACAGAGACGCCCACACCGTGCAAACCACCGGATACCTTGTATGAATTGGCGTCGAATTTTCCACCTGCGTGCAGTTCTGTCATGACAATTTCGGCTGCAGAGCGTTTGAATTCGTCGTCGTCCTTGATGTCTGTCGGAATTCCCCTGCCATTATCGAAAACACTGATAGAGCTGTCAGCATGAATAATAATCTGGATATCATCACAATGTCCTGCCAATGCTTCATCGATCGCGTTATCAACAACCTCGAAAACCATATGGTGCAGACCTGTTCCGTCGCTTGTATCCCCAATATACATGCCAGGCCTTTTACGTACAGCATCTAGGCCTTTTAATATTTTGATACTGTCCGAATTGTATTCGCTCATATTGATCTCTAAGGTTCCACGTGAAACGCAATGTCAGGAATATCTGACTTATTAAATTATCAAACTGAAGTCCATCTCTGATTTAGCAGATTTGCATTTCAAATGCGCATAGGCATGACAACATATTTAAAGTGCGGGTCGCCAGGAACCGTTATCAGGCAACTACTGTTTGCCCCACCAAAAGAACAGTTGATTTCACTGCTTTCCAGATTGTTCAGCACGTCCAGCAGATAAGTTACGTTAAATCCGATGTCGAGCGCCTCGTTTGAATAGTTGATGGCTATTTCTTCTTCAGCTTCTTCTTGCTCGGCGTTATTGCATATGATACGAAGACTGTTTTGAGTCAGAACCAGTCTGACGCCCCTGACTTTCTCATTCGATAAAATTGCTGCACGCTGCGTAGCTCTTAACAAAGTCATACGATCCAGCGAGACGTGATTTTGATGCAAGGGAATGACCTTGTTGTAATCCGGAAATTTGCCTTCTATGACTTTTGAAACAAGTTTGATATTCGAAAAACTGAATGTCACCTTGTTTTTACCCAGAGAAACCTGGATTTCATCATCACTGCCTGAGAGAAGTTTGATTAGCTCTATCACCGTCTTTCTGGGGAGAATCGCTTCGGCTGTGTGCTGAATGGATGGAACGTCCGCACTGGCAAGGCTCAATCGATGCCCATCAGTCGCAACAACCCTGATTATTCCTGGTTCAACAATCATCAACAAACCGTTCAGGTAGTAACGAATATCCTGCTGAGCCATGGCATATTGAACCTGGCTGAACAAGTGACGCAAGGTTGATTGCGGGATGGTGAATTCAGATTCGACCTCATCCGACAAAGATAGCTTTGGAAAATCTTCGGGGGGAAGCGTCTGAAGATTGAACTGACTTTTTCCAGCTTTTAATTGAAGTCGACTCTCCTTGGAATCAAAGGAAACTTCGGATTCATCCGGCAGAGATCTGACAATGTCCTGCAGCTTTTTTGCCGATACAGTAATTGCTGCTCGCTCGTATGAATTTGGTAACACTGTTTTACAGGTAATTTCCAGTTCAAGATCGGTTGCGACAAAAGACAGTTCAGTATTCTCTATCTGGATCAGCACATTGGACAGTATTGGCAATGTGTGACGTCGTTCGACAATACCCGCGACGGATTGAAGGGGTTTTAAAAAATCTTCCTTGTTCGATTTCATTAATAACATATATATATCCTGATAATACTAGTAGCTAAGCATGAAGAGTTTCTGAAGATAACTACTATAAATGCTTAATATCCAATGGGTTAGTTACATTATAAAATTTGTATAAAAACTGTATGTGGCAATGGTGGTTTGTGGATAACATTTTTCGATTTCCTGAATAGTAGAGTTATCCACAAATCATCCCGAAATTGTTCAACTTCTTAATACTTGCAATAACACATTGATATCCCTGGCCATAGTCGGTTCACCCGACTTGAGCTCATCAATTTTTCTGCATGCGTGCATCACGGTAGTATGATCCCTGCCACCAAAAGCATCCCCAATTTCCGGGAAACTTAAATGGGTAAGTTCTTTGGCCAGCGCCATTGCAACCTGGCGAGGCCGGGCAATGTTGCGGGTGCGCTTTTTGGAGTACATTTCGGCAACTTTTATTTTGTAATAATCAGCAACCGTTTTCTGAATGTTCTCGATGGAAATCTGCCTGTTTTGGACAGCGAGCAAATCCTTCAGCGCTTCCTTGGCTAACTCCAGATTGATTGGTAAACCGATAAAGCGGGAGTAGGCAACCACTTTTTTCAGCGCGCCTTCCAGTTCTCGAACATTGGAGCGAATTTGTTTCGCAATAAAAAATGCAACGTCATCGTTCAGTTTAAATGATTCGATCTCGGCTTTTTTAAGCAGAATGGCAACGCGCATTTCCAGTTCAGGCGGTTCAATGGCGACGGTCAAGCCCCATCCAAAGCGGGAAATAAGCCTATCCTCCATGTTGGATATCTGTTTTGGATAGGTATCACAAGTAATGATGACCTGCTTCTTGCTTTCAATCAGCGCATTGAAGGCGTAGAAGAACTCTTCCTGTGTTTTTTCTTTGCCGCTGAAAAACTGAATATCGTCGATAAGCAACAAATCGAGTGAATGGTAATACCGTTTGAAGTCATCAAATGCTTTGTGCTGGTAAGCCTTCACTACGTCTGAAACGTATCGTTCAGCATGTAGATAACTTATTTTGGCATCACTGTTATGTTCACGGATATGGTTGCCAATGGCCTGAATAAGGTGAGTTTTACCTAGACCCACACCACCATAGATGAATAATGGGTTATAAGCCGTACCTGGATTTTCAGCGACCTGTATTGCTGCTGCACGTGCAAGCTGGTTTGCTTTTCCAGTAATAAAGTTATCGAAATTAAGCGTGCTTGCAAGCCCGGATTTATCTTTTCGTATTGATTTTTGAGAAATGGCAGGCGCAGCAATTTTTATACTGCTTGGGTGGCGTTTGCTTTCCTGAGGTTCCACACTATCGGCGACAACCAAGGTAAACTGGACAGGACGCGAGTAATACTCCTCACCTATTTCAATGAAGCGAGAAAGAAACTTGTCTCGTACCCACTGTAGAATGAATCGGTTTGGTGCAATGATGCTCTGAACATCCTCGTTTGTTTCCAGACGTAAGGGTTTGATCCAGTTTTTGAATTGCTGTGGGGTCAGTTCCTGTTCGAAACGGCTTAAACAGGCTTGCCAGAAAGGGTCCATTTATAACCTTGATGTTGAATCTGGATAAGCAAAAGATTATCCAGTTGAATCCAGTAAAAACTGGATTTTAGCCGCCTATTGTAGCTCGATTGTAGAGACTTATCCACAGGATGGGAAAATAGTACAGGCGTTATATTTGTTGACAAGGCATATCACGGAATGATCTAATTTCGGGTTCACGGTATACGTATTAAGAATTTGGGGAAAAATTATGAAACGCACTTTTCAACCGTCGGTTGTTAAACGCAAGCGCACACATGGGTTTCGCGCAAGAATGAAAACACCAGCTGGTCGTGCCATTATCAACGCGCGCCGTGCCAGCGGTCGAGTTCGTCTGGCCGTATAGAGGGCGCGAGAGTGACAGGCTTTGGATTTCCTAAAGCCATGCATTTAGTAAAAACGGATGAGATTTCATCCGTTTTTACGTTTAACCGGCGAATTAACAGCGAACATTTTCAAATTCTTGTAAAGCCGGGTCTATATGATCATGGTCGTCTGGCGGTGATTGTCAGCAAGAAAGTAGCCAAGCTGGCAAATCGCAGGAATTACATCAAGCGCCTTTCTCGTGAAGTCTTCCGTTTGCATCAGGACAAACTTTCCGGCATGGACATCGTTGTGCGCGTAAAAAAACAATTTGATCAGAAAAATCGCGAAGGTATCGTTAGCGAATTACTTGGACAGTTTGATCGAGCAAGCGCCAGATTGAAACTGGATGGGTTTGGCGAGAAAAAATGACACGGATTTTTATCTTTTTGGTCAAACTTTACCAATATCTGCTCAGCCCGATGATCGGGCCATCCTGCCGATTTACGCCAACCTGTTCAGAATATACGCTGCAAGCATTAAAAAAATACGGATCGTTCAAGGGGTTATGGCTAGGTGCAAAACGCATCGGTCGTTGCCACCCCTGGCACGATGGCGGATACGATCCCTTACCCTAGGTAAAGCATGGATACTCAAAGACTCATATTATTTGTTGTTTTTTCATTTTCCATCCTGATGCTCTGGGAGTCCTGGCAAAAGGATCAACACCCTCAAGCAATCAGCCAGCCGTCCAGTGCGGTCACGCAGACGACTTCAGACACCAGCTTACCCGCGCTAACGCCAGCCAATGCAGCGCCAGCCACTGCGCTATTGGCAAGCGGAGAGAAAGTTCGCGTCAAGACTGACAAACTTTACGTAGAAATAGACACATTGGGCGGAGATATTCGCCAACTGGAACTCCTCGAGCATCACGACGACCAGGATAAAAGCAAGAATTTTGTCCTCATGTCTGAAGCAAAACCCCATACCTACATCGCTCAAAGTGGTTTAACCGGCAACGGTCTGCCCGATCATCGTACCCGCTACGCGGCAGCGGGGCAGGATTTTGGGCTGGAGAGCGGCGCGAATGAGCTGAAAGTTAAATTGACTGCATCGGGAGGCGAAGGCATCTCGGTCGAGAAAGTATTCACTTTTCACCGAGATAGTTATCTGGTGGATGTTGAATACCAGATTACTAACAACAGCGCGACCACCTTGAATCCTGGCGCCTATTTCCAGTTGGTCAGGGACGGTTCGGCGGCAAGCAGCGGAAGCTCCATGTTTATCAGCACCTTCACTGGTGCGGCGATTTATACGGAGAAGAATAAATTCCAGAAAATAGAGTTTTCTGATATCGAAAAGGGGAAGGCCGAGTTTACCAAACACAGTACGGATGGCTGGGTCGCCATGGTGCAGCATTATTTTGTGAGCGCCTGGCTTCCTCTGGCAGGAAAAGAGCGGGAATTTTATAGCAAGTCGCTTGGAAACAATCTCTACGCGGCCGGGGTGATCATTCCTGTTGGTAGTATCGTGGCCGGCAGCAGCGGAGCGCTGTCGGTGCCGCTCTACGCTGGCCCGGAGGAGCAGGAAAATCTCAGCAAACTGGCGCCTGGCCTGGATTTGACGGTCGATTATGGCTGGCTAACCGTGATTGCCGCCCCCTTGTACTGGGTATTGGAAAAAATCCACAAGGCGGTGGGTAATTGGGGTGTCGCGATCATCCTTCTGACCATTTTGATCAAGCTGGCGTTTTACCCGCTTTCCGCCAAGAGTTATCGTTCGATGGCGCAAATGCGCATCATCGGCCCCAAGCTTCAGAAGCTCAAGGAACAGTTTGGCGACGACAGGCAGCGCCTGCACGAGGCCATGATGAACTTGTACAAAACCGAGAAGATCAACCCGCTAGGCGGTTGTCTGCCGGTTGTTGTCCAGATTCCGGTGTTTATTGCGTTGTACTGGGTGTTGCTTGGCACCGTGGAAATGCGCCATGCGCCATTCGTGTTGTGGATACAGGATCTGTCTGCGCCTGATCCATATTATGTGTTGCCCATCATCATGGGGCTGACCATGATCATTCAGACCCGACTCAATCCGACGCCACCCGATCCGATTCAAGCCAAGGTTATGGCAATCATGCCGTTTGCCTTCAGTATCTTCTTCTTCTTCTTCCCTGCTGGTCTGGTGCTTTACTGGGTGGTAAACAACGTACTATCCATCGCTCAGCAATGGCAAATTACCCGGGCAGCAGAAAAAGCAGTTCCTGCCAAAGGAAATGCAAAGCGCTGATACCATTGCCGCCGTTGCGACTGCGCCAGGGCGTGGTGGCATCGGCGTCATTCGTGTTTCAGGAAAGGAGTTGGGGGCGATTACCCTGTCCTTGCTCAATAAATCGCTGTTGCCCCGCCAGGCCTCGCTCAGCAATTTTTTAGCGGGTGACGGATCTGTTATCGATCAGGGAATAGCCCTGTTTTTTCCAGCGCCCCATTCCTTTACCGGGGAAGATGTCCTGGAGTTGCAGGGACATGGTGGAAACGCTGTGATGCAACGCCTGCTCAAGCGCTGTCTCGAATTGGGGGCCCGCCTGGCCGAGCCCGGCGAGTTTACCCGGCGCGCTTTCCTGAATGACAAACTCGATCTTGCTCAAGCGGAAAGCGTCGCAGACCTGATCGATGCTGCCAGTGAAGAAGCGGCCAAAAGCGCGATCCGATCCCTGCAAGGCGAGTTTTCCCGCGCCATTCACGAAATCGTAGACAGCCTGATCAATTTGCGCATGCTGGTAGAAGCCTGCATCGATTTTCCTGATGAAGATGTGGATTTTCTCGAAGCAGCCGATGCGCTGGGAAAGTTGGGAAAAATCGAAACCCTGCATCAGCGTCTTCTCGCCAATGCCAGGCAGGGTCGTTTGTTGCGGGAAGGTATCCACGTCGTGCTGGTGGGGCAGCCCAACGTGGGAAAATCCAGCCTGCTGAACCAGCTCGCCGGTGACGAGGTGGCGATCGTCACGCCGATCGCCGGGACGACGCGCGACACTGTGCGCGAGGAAATCGAAATTTATGGCGTGCCTTTCCACATCATCGACACCGCCGGACTGCGCGAGACCAGTTGCGAGGTTGAGCAAATTGGTATCAACCGTACCTGGGCAGCAGTAGAAAAAGCCAGTCTGGCTTTGCTTCTGCTGGATGCCAGGGAAGGCGTCACGCCATCCGATCAGTCCATCCTTTCCCGCTTGCCACCACAGCTACCGGTCTTGCAGGTATTCAATAAAACTGACCTGATCCCTCATTTTTCCGGCCAGGAAGAAAAGGCAGGGGTTGCGAGCGTGTATGTTTCGGCAAAGAGAGGGGATGGGATGGATATCCTTCATGATCGCCTGCTCAATCTGGCCGGATGGCAGCAAACAGGGGAAGGCGCGTTTATGGCGCGAGAAAGGCATATCCGTGCATTGGAGTTGGCCGCTACGCACATTGGGGCTGCACGGAAAAACTGCCAGCAACTGGAATTTTTTGCTGAAGAATTAAAACTGGCCCAGGTCGCGCTTTCCAGCATCACCGGGGAATTCAGCGCCGATGACCTGCTCGGTGAAATTTTCAGCCGATTCTGTATTGGAAAGTAAGTCTGCTGGCAGGGTGCAACGGACGTTTCACGTGAAACAGGCGCGGCCTAAAACTGACAAGAAGCCGGGTTTTATCGTATCATCGCGTTCCCGATTACCCCTAGTCGCCCAAATATTTCCCCATGATTTTTCCTGATTCATTTGATGTCATCGTAGTTGGTGGTGGCCATGCCGGCACAGAGGCGGCGCTTGCCTCTGCGCGTATGGGGCGACGGACGCTGCTGTTGACCCACAATATTGAAACCCTTGGACAGATGTCGTGCAATCCGGCGATTGGCGGAATTGGCAAAGGACATCTGGTGAAGGAAATCGACGCGCTGGGTGGGGCGATGGCAGCTGCTACTGACGAGGGTGGCATACAGTTTCGCACGTTAAATGCCAGCAAAGGACCGGCCGTGCGCGCAACGCGCGCGCAAGCTGATCGATTGCTTTACCGGCAGGCCATTCGGCGGCGCTTAGAAAACCAGCCCAATCTGTGGCTATTTCAGCAGGCCGTTGATGATTTTACGCTGAGCGGGGAGCAGATTACCGGCGTCGTGACCCAACTGGGTATACGCTTTGAGGCGCGATCGGTCGTGTTGACGGCAGGTACATTTCTGGCTGGCCTGGTTCATGTCGGGCAGGCCAATTACCAAGCCGGGCGGGCGGGTGATCCGCCGTCGATCAGTCTGGCGCATCGTCTGCGCGAGCTGAATCTGCCGGTCGGGCGGCTTAAAACGGGAACCCCCCCCCGAATAGACGGGCGTAGCCTGGATTACTCGGTCATGCAGGAACAGCCTGGCGATAGTCCGGTGCCGGTCTTTTCCTACCTCGGGACTCCTGATCAACATCCGCAGCAGGTTTCATGCTGGATTACGGAAACCAACGAGAAGACGCACGACATTATCCGCAGTGGTCTGGATCGTTCGCCGCTCTACACGGGGGTAATTGAGGGCGTTGGGCCACGATATTGCCCCTCCATCGAAGACAAGATCGTGCGTTTTGCCGACAAGGATAGCCACCAGATTTTTGTTGAGCCAGAGGGGCTGCATACCAACGAAATCTATCCTAACGGGATTTCCACCAGCCTGCCTTTTGATATCCAGCACCTGTTGGTGCGTTCGATCAGAGGATTCGAGAACGCGCACATTACGCGCCCAGGGTATGCGATTGAATATGATTATTTTGACCCGCGCGGACTCAGAACCTCGCTTGAAACCAAGGCGATACGCGGCTTGTTTTTTGCGGGGCAAATCAATGGCACGACAGGCTATGAGGAGGCTGCGGCCCAGGGGTTGCTTGCCGGTCTGAACGCAGCCCTGCGGGCCAGCGGGAGCGATGCATGGTACCCCGGTCGCGACCAGGCCTACCTGGGTGTGATGGTGGATGACTTGACGACGCGGGGCGTATCAGAGCCCTACCGGATGTTTACCAGTCGAGCAGAGTACCGCCTTTTGTTGCGCGAGGATAACGCCGATATGCGCCTGACGGAAATCGGTCGGGAGTTGGGGTTGGTGGATGATCTGCGCTGGAGTCGTTTTGAACACAAGCGCGAGGCCGTGGCCCGCGAAAAGGAGCGCTTGAAATCAACCTGGGTCAATCCGCGTATTCTCGATGTAGCCAGCGCCGAACGCGTGCTGGGTCAGGCGATCGAACGAGAATATTCCCTGCTGGATTTATTGCGCCGCCCGCAAGTCAGCTATCTGTCGCTGATGACGCTGCCAGGTGTCGGCGAAGGCGTCAATGAGGCGGATGTGGCCGAACAGGTTGAAATTCAGGCCAAGTATCAGGGGTATATTGAGCGTCAGCAAGAGGAGATCGACCGTCATCACCATTATGAGGCGTTACGGCTCCCCCCGGATCTGGATTATGGCAAGGTGCATAGTCTTTCAATCGAGGTCAGGCAGAAGTTGTCGCAGCACCGACCTGAAACCCTGGGGCAGGCGGCGCGCCTGTCTGGCGTGACGCCTGCCGCCATTTCCTTGCTGCTGGTGTACCTGAAACGGGTACAGGGCCGCAATGATCGAAAGAGCGCTTGATGTTGCAGGATATCCTGGCTCGTGGCCTGGCGCAGTTGCATCTGGAATTGTCTGCCGAGCAGCAGCGGAAGTTGCTCGAATACATTGCGCTGATGGACAAGTGGAACAAGGTTTACAATTTGACCGCCATCCGGGATCAGGAAAGCATGCTGGTCCAGCATATTCTCGACAGCTTGTCCGTGTTGCCCCATGTCGGCGATGGCAGACTGCTGGATATCGGCGCTGGGGGTGGCCTGCCGGGTATCCCGCTGGCAATCGCCAGGCCAGAATTACAGATTACCTTGCTGGACAGCAACCAAAAAAAAACCACGTTTCTGCGTCAGGTTAGCATTGAACTCAAGCTGGGAAATGTGGCGGTTGAGTGCGTGAGGGCGGAAGCTTACAAACCGCTTCTTCCTTTTGATATGGTCATTTCACGGGCCTTTTCAGAATTGTCAGAATTCGTTCGACTGGGCGCGCCACATTGTCGGTCCGGCGGTAGGCTGCTTGCCATGAAAGGGGTTTTCCCCCGTGAAGAGCTGGCGGTGCTTTCATTCCAGCCAGAACAGATTCAGGTCATTCCGCTGGCTGTGCCTGGCCTGGACGCACAGCGACATTTGGTAATTATCGGGATGGTGTAGGCATGGCCAGGATTATTGCAGTTACCAATCAAAAAGGCGGGGTCGGAAAAACGACCACGACCGTCAATCTTGCCGCCAGCCTGGCGGCAACCAAGCGCAGGGTGTTGATGGTGGATCTTGATCCACAGGGAAATGCAACCATGGGCAGCGGAATTGAAAAAGGCAAACTGCTTCATTCTGTTTATCACGTCCTGCTGGAACAAAAGTCACTGGCTGAGGTGCGCGTTTCAGCCCCACAGGGTAACTATGATCTGATTCCCGCCAACCGGGAATTGGCCGGGGCTGAAATCGAACTGGTGCAGGAAATGGCACGCGAGCGGCGTCTCAAGCGTGCACTGGAATCGGTGGCAGACCAGTATGATTACATCCTCCTGGACTGCCCCCCGGCGCTGAATTTGCTGACCGTGAATGGCTTGTGTGCGGCTCAGGCCGTTCTTATCCCAATGCAGTGTGAATATTATGCCCTTGAAGGGCTGAGCGACCTGGTCAACACGATACGGCGAGTGCGTGCAAACCTGAATCCGTCACTGGAGATCGAGGGGCTGTTGCGAACCATGTTTGACCCGCGAAACGCACTGGCGCAGCAGGTGTCGCTGCAACTACAGCAACATTTTGGCGACAAGGTTTACAGAACGGTGATTCCGCGTAATGTTCGCCTTGCGGAGGCGCCTAGCTATGGCGTGCCAGTTCTGTTCCATGATAAGGCATCAAAAGGTGCTCAGGCTTATTTGGCGCTGGCAGGGGAAATGATAAGTAAAGGCGCACAGGAATGAATATGATGGCCAAGCACAAAGGGTTGGGACGCGGACTGGACGCCTTGCTGGCTGGCGATGATGAGGCGAGCGAAATGTTGAGGCATATCGCCGTCAATCGCTTGCAGCCAGGGAAATATCAGCCCCGCACGCACATGGACGAAGATTCGCTCACTCAACTGGCGAGCTCAATAAAGGGTCAGGGCATCATGCAGCCGATACTGGTTCGTCCGATTTCGGGCGAGCGGTATGAAATTGTTGCCGGGGAGCGGCGCTGGAGGGCCGCTCAAATGGCGGGCCTTGGTGAAGTGCCGGCGCTGGTGCGGGAAATCGCCGATGAATCCGCACTTGCCATGGCGCTAATAGAAAATATTCAGCGCGAAAATCTCAATCCACTCGAAGAAGCGCAGGGGATCCAGCGTCTCGTCAACGAGTTTTCGCTTACCCACCAGTCAGCAGCCGATGCCGTGGGGCGCTCCCGCAGTGCCGTCACCAATTTACTGCGATTGCTGAATCTGGCGCCGAGAGTTCAGGAAATGCTGATGCTGAACCAACTCGACATGGGGCATGCTCGGGCCCTGCTGGGGCTGACCCAAATCAAGCAGATTGACGCTGCACATGAAATCATTCACAAGGGACTGTCCGTCAGGGAGGCGGAAAAACTCGCGCAACGGCTACTGAAACCGGAGCAAATGGAGCGTAAGGAACCTGATCGGGATGTGGTCCGCCTGCAGGAAGATCTGGCTGAAAAAATTGGCGCGCGGGTTACGGTAACTCATAAAAAGGGCGGGCGGGGTCGCTTGATGATCGATTATGACTCCCTGGAGCAATTGGAAAGTATTATTGGCAAGTTTTAGGCATGAGCAATTTTGGTCTGTGCACAAAATTTAGACCAAGTTTGACGACTTGGAAATAGCATATTATAATTTTATGATATTACGTGCCGGTTTTATGAGATGCCTACAGGCAGTATAATCACGCTGCAGGCCATGTTATCTGCGCTGGTTGTATCAGTCGGATACGGGTTGGCAGGTGATGGTGCGGCGAAAGCGCTTGGCTTTGGCGCCGTGACCGCTCTGTCCAATACGCTGTTGCTGGTTTGGCATGCGGGCCGGATGTCAAAACGGGCAGTTCAGGATCCAAGACTGGATCTGGTTATTTTCGTGCGCTCCAGCGCGGAGAGATTTTTCATAGTCATGCTGTTACTTGCGGCGGGACTAGGGTGGTTGAAGCTGCAGGCTGTTTATCTGATGGTCGGCTTTGTGCTGGGCCAGTTGGTGCATGTGGTTTTGGCGATAATAAACGGGATAGAGAAACAATAAATGTCTGGCGAAGCGCACACCTCCGGGGAATATATCAAGCACCACCTGCAGAACCTGACCTATGGCCCGTTGACGGGCGAGGAAAGTGCGCATGTGGCCCATAGTGCAGCAGAAGCGAAGGAAATGGGTTTCTGGGCGATAAACCTGGACACGACCATTATTGCATTTGTACTTGGCGCGGTTTTTCTGTTTTTCTTTGCCCGAGCCGCACAAAGAGCCACGACTGGGGTGCCGTCAGGCTTGCAGAATTTTGTTGAGTGGGTTGTCGAGTTTATTGACACCAGCGTGCGGGGTTCCTTCACATCCAGAAACGATATGGTGGCGCCGTTGGCGCTGACACTTTTCGCCTGGGTTCTCCTGATGAACCTGATGGATCTGCTTCCTATTGACTATCTCCCCATGTTGGCGGGCGCATTGGGCGTGCCTTTCCTCAAGGTGGTTCCCACTACCGACCCGAATGCCACCTTTGGGATGTCGATTGCCGTATTTATCCTGGTAATCTACTACAGCATCAAGATAAAGGGTTTGGGTGGATTTGTTGGCGAATTGACACTGCAGCCCTTTGGCAAACTGGGCTTGCCGGCCAATATCTTTCTTGAGGGCGTGAACCTCATTGCCAAGCCGATCTCCCTGGCGTTGCGTCTGTTCGGCAACATGTACGCCGGCGAAATGATTTTCATCCTGATCGCGATTATGGGCGCCTCGGCTAGTGTGACATTGGGGGGTTCTGTGTTATTCGGTTCACAGATATTGCTTTCCTTAGGGTGGGCGATTTTCCATATTCTGATCGTGACCTTGCAGGCGTTCATCTTCATGACGCTGACCATCGTGTATCTGGATATGGCGCACCAGGAACATCATTAAGATTTTTTACTCACCGATTCACTTCAAAACTTAAATTTAGGAGAAGCAAATGGACGTTGGAGCGCAGGCAATGTTTTTTATCGCTGGTGCAATCATGATGGGTCTGGGCGCGCTGGGCGCCGCTGTCGGCATCGGTATTCTGGGTGGTCGTTTCCTGGAAGGCGCCGCTCGCCAGCCTGAACTGATTCCGATGCTGCGTACCCAGTTTTTCGTGGTTATGGGTCTGGTCGATGCGGTTCCCATGATTGCAGTTGGTATCGCCATGTACGTACTGTTTGCGGTAGCAGGCTAATCGTTGGAAGTTAATTACTCAAGAAAGGTCTATGCATGAATATCAATGCAACCCTTCTCGCGCAAACGATCATGTTCATTCTGTTCGTGTGGTTCAGCATGAAATTCGTCTGGCCACCCATCATGCAGGCTTTGACCGAGAGGAAAAAACTTATTGCTGACGGTTTGGCTGCGGGCGAACGTGGCAAGCACGAGCTTGAACTGGCGACGCGTCGCGCGACTGACTCGATGCATGATGCCAAGCAAAAGGCTGCCGAGTTGATCGTACAGGCAGAAAAGCGCGCGACACAGGTGATCGAAGAAGCAAAAGGCACGGCCAAGGAAGAAGCGGATCGTCTGATCGCGGGCGCAAAGGCCGAAATAGACCAGGAAGTCAACCGTGCCCGCGAGGCTTTGCGTCAACAGGTAGCTGATCTGGCTGTCGCCGGCGCTGAAAAAATCCTGCGCCGCGAGATCAATGCCAGCGCACATGCGGAGCTATTGACGGCTTTGAAGAGCGAGATCTAGGTAAATCATGGCTGAAACAGTAACGATTGCAAGGCCCTACGCAGAGGCTTTATATCGCCTCGCCATTCAGGGTAAAACGCTCAAGGAATGGTCTTCAACACTTGAAGCTCTGGCTGCTGTTGCTGGGGATGCAAGCATGAGAGAAGCCATTGCCAATCCCAAGTTTACGCATTCAAATATTGAGCAGGTTTTTTTTGGTGTGCTGGGCGAGCAGCTTGATGAGCACGGCAAAAATCTGGTCAGGTTGCTGCTTGAAAATGGCAGACTGGCTGTTTTGCCGGTAATCGCGGAGCAGTTTGAAAAACTGAAGGCGGAGCAAAGCGGTGAGCTGGACGCAGAAATCGACAGCGCATTTCCGCTGACCGATGAACAAGTCAAGGAAATGGTCGGGCTTCTCGAAAAACGCTTTGGCCGCAAGGTGATGGCGCAAGTAAAAGTGGACCCGGAACTGATTGGCGGTGTGAAAATCAATGCCGGCGACGTGGTGATTGACGCTTCGGTGCGTGGCCAGTTGCACAATATGGCCTTCGCGCTGAAACGCTAGGAGAAAAAAGACATGCAGTTAAATCCCTCAGAAATCAGTGATCTGATCAAGAGTAAAATCGAAAACTTTGCGACCGCAGCTGAAGCCAGAAACCAGGGAACAGTCGTATCCGTGACAGACGGTATCGTTCGTGTCCATGGTTTGAGCGATGTCATGCAAGGTGAAATGCTGGAATTCCCAGGTAACACCTTCGGCCTTGCGCTGAATCTGGAACGTGACTCGGTCGGCGCCGTCGTGCTGGGCGAATACGATCACATTTCAGAAGGCGATACCGTCAAATGCACGAGCAAAATTCTGGAAGTGCCTGTCGGCGAAGCGCTGATCGGTCGTGTGGTCAATTCGCTAGGTCAGCCTATCGATGGCAAGGGTCCGATTGCGGCGACAGAAAGCTCCCCGATTGAAAAGGTTGCACCTGGTGTGATCTCGCGTCAGTCAGTATCACAGCCCCTGCAAACCGGCCTTAAGTCCGTTGACGCCATGGTGCCGATTGGTCGTGGTCAGCGTGAGCTGATTATTGGCGACCGTCAGACCGGCAAGACTGCCGTGGCTATCGACGCCATCATCAACCAGAAGGGTACCGGCGTTGTCTGTATTTATGTCGCCATCGGCCAGAAGGCCTCTTCTATTGCCAACGTGGTTCGCAAGCTGGAAGAGCACGGCGCCATGGGGCATACCATTGTGGTGGCAGCGACGGCATCCGACCCGGCCGCCATGCAGTACATCGCGCCCTATGCCGGTTGCGCCATGGGCGAATACTTCCGCGATAAGGGCGAAGATGCCTTGATCGTATACGATGACTTGACCAAACAGGCATGGGCCTATCGCCAGATTTCACTGTTGCTGCGCCGCCCGCCAGGCCGTGAGGCTTATCCCGGCGACGTGTTCTATCTGCACTCCCGCCTGCTGGAGCGCGCTGCTCGCGTGAATGCGGAGCACGTCGAGAAAATCACTAATGGCGCGGTCAAGGGTAAAACTGGCTCTCTGACCGCCCTGCCAGTGATTGAAACACAGGCAGGTGACGTTTCCGCCTTCGTGCCGACCAACGTGATTTCCATTACCGATGGTCAAATCTTCCTTGAGAGCGACCTGTTCAACGCGGGTATCCGTCCTGCAATCAATGCCGGTCTGTCGGTATCCCGGGTAGGTGGCGCTGCACAAACCAAGGCGGTCAAGAAATTGGGCGGCGGCATTCGTCTGGCGCTTGCGCAGTATCGTGAGTTGGCGGCGTTTGCCCAGTTTGCGTCGGATCTGGACGAAGCAACACGCAAGCAGTTGGAGCGCGGCAAGCTGGTGACGGAACTGATGAAACAGAACCAATACTCTCCGATGTCGATTTCCGAGATGGCGTTGACGCTGTTTGCCGTGAACAAGGGTTACATGGACGACGTGGAAGTCAAAAAAGCATTGGCATTTGAGGCCGCGCTGATGGCCTTCATGAAGAGCAAACACAATGCCTTGATGGACACGATTGAAAATGAGCGAGACATCAGTGCAGACGGAGAAAAGTCACTGGCTGCTGCGATTGAAGAGTTCAAGGCCAGCTCGGTTTACTAATTGCGTACGGTAGATAGAGTGACTGAGGATAAATAATGGCAAGCGGAAAAGAGATTCGGACGAAAATCAAAAGCGTCCAGAATACCCAGAAAATTACCCGCGCAATGGAAATGGTGGCGGCATCCAAAATGCGTAAAGCGCAGGAAAGGATGCGTGCTGCCCGCCCCTACGGCGAAAAAATTCGCAACGTTGCCGCCCACTTGAGCCATGCACACGCGGAGTATAAGCACCCGTTCTTGATCAAGAGAGAAGGTATAAAGCGGGTAGGCGTCGTGATGGTGACGTCAGATAAGGGATTGTGCGGCGGTCTGAATACCAATGTGATACGCATGGTGCTCACCCAGATGAAGGTTTGGGAAGGCGCCGGGGTTGGGGTAGATGCCTGTGCGCTTGGCGGCAAGGGGTTTGGATTTCTTCAGCGCATGGGTGGCAGCGTCCTGTCCCATGCGACGGGACTGGGCGATACGCCACATCTGGAGAAGTTGATCGGCCCGGTCAAGGTCATGCTTGACGCCTATATGGAAGGCAAAATCGACGAGATGTATCTGGGTTACACTCGCTTCATCAATACCATGAAGCAAGAGCCGGTTCTCGAAAAGATTTTGCCGCTCTCCGGTGAAGAGTTAGGTGCAGCCAAGGGTCACTGGGACTATATCTATGAGCCGGATGCCAAGACCGTCATCAATGAGTTGATGACTCGTTATATTGAAGCGCTGGTCTATCAAGCCGTTGCAGAAAACATGGCATCCGAGCAGAGCTCTCGGATGGTGGCGATGAAGTCGGCATCGGACAATGCGGGTAATGTCATTGACGAACTCAAGCTGATCTACAACAAGACCCGCCAGGCAGCCATTACCAAAGAATTGTCTGAAATTGTCGCTGGTGCGGCTGCTGTATAGCAGTCTCTGCGCAGAATGAACCAGAATAGCCAAGCGGATCACAAAGAATCAATAGTATCGAGGATAGAATAATGAGCCAAGGTAAAGTGGTGCAAATCATTGGGCCGGTCGTTGACGTGGAGTTTCCACGGGATGCCCTTCCCAAAATCTACGACGCCCTGAAAATGGATGAAGTAGGTTTGACGCTGGAAGTGCAGCAACAGCTGGGCGACGGCGTAGTCCGTTCAATCGCCATGGGAACCACAGACGGTCTGCGTCGTGGCATGACCGTGACGGGCACCGGTGCGGCGATTTCTGTCCCTGTCGGAACCAAGACACTGGGCCGGATCATGGATGTTTTGGGCAACCCGATCGATGAAAAAGGCCCAATTGGACACGAAACTTCGTGGGGCATTCATCGCAAGGCGCCTGCATTCGATGAGCTGGCCTCTTCCAACGAACTGCTGGAAACCGGCATCAAGGTGATCGACCTGATTTGTCCGTTTGCCAAGGGTGGTAAAGTCGGCCTGTTCGGTGGCGCTGGCGTGGGCAAGACCGTTAACATGATGGAACTGATCCGAAACATCGCGGTAGAGCACAGCGGTTACTCGGTGTTTGCCGGTGTAGGCGAGCGTACACGCGAAGGTAACGACTTTTATCATGAAATGAAAGAAGGCGGCGTGCTGGACAAGGTTTCCCTGGTTTACGGCCAGATGAACGAGCCGCCAGGCAACCGTCTGCGCGTGGCGCTGACAGGCCTGACCATGGCTGAGTATTTCCGCGATGAAGGCCGCGACGTGCTGTTGTTTGTCGATAATATTTACCGTTACACACTGGCTGGAACAGAAGTTTCCGCACTGCTGGGACGTATGCCGTCCGCTGTGGGTTACCAGCCAACCTTGGCTGAAGAAATGGGGCGTCTGCAAGAGCGGATTACCTCCACCAAGAAAGGATCGATTACCTCGATTCAGGCTGTATATGTACCCGCAGACGATTTGACCGATCCATCGCCAGCGACGACCTTTGCCCACCTGGATGCAACCGTTGTTCTATCCCGCCAGGTTGCCGAGTTGGGTATTTACCCTGCGGTAGATCCGCTGGACTCTACTTCCCGTCAGCTCGATCCGCTGGTGGTGGGCGAGGAGCACTATTCGGTCGCTCGCGCTGTGCAGTCCACTCTGCAACGCTACAAGGAACTGCGCGATATTATCGCTATTCTGGGCATGGACGAACTCTCGCCAGAAGACAAGCTGGTGGTAGCGCGCGCTCGCAAGATTCAGCGCTTTTTGTCCCAGCCCTTTTTCGTGGCAGAAGTCTTCACCGGCAGCCCGGGCAAGTACGTTTCCCTGAAGGATACGATTTCAGGATTCAAGGGGATTGTGAATGGCGAGTATGATCATTTGCCCGAACAAGCTTTCTACATGGTCGGCGGCATTGAAGAAGCAGTCGAAAAAGCCAAAACCATCCAGTAAGGGGCGGCAATCATGGCAATAACCATACATGTAGACGTAGTAAGTGCAGAGCAGTCCATTTTTTCAGGCGTGGCGGAGTTTATCTCCGCTCCGGCGGCTGGTGGCGAGGTCGGTATTCATCCCCGGCATGCGCCGTTCATCACGCGCATGAAGCCTGGAACGGTGCGAGTCAAGGTGCCGGATCAGGACGAGGAGGAACTGTTCTTCGTATCTGGCGGAATCCTGGAGGTTCAGCCGCAAGTCATCACTGTCCTTGCAGACACGGCGCTGCGAGGCAAGGATCTGGATGAAGCCAAGGCCATGGACGCCAAGCGGCGTGCAGAGGAAGCCTTGCGTGACCGATCGGCTGCGATGGACTATGCCCGGGCAGAATCAGAACTTGCAGAGGCCGTAGCTCAGATTCGTGCTATTCAGCATATTCGGAAACAGGGAGGTCATTAGTCCTGCACCATATTGGTAAAATCGGCAAATGAAACAGGCAGCTTAGGCTGCCTGTTTCATTTTATAATTCAAATTTCGACAACTGGATCAGGCATGACGGAAGCACTCGACGTGGTCATTCTGGCGGCAGGCAAAGGCACCCGCATGGTTTCAGATCGCCCAAAAGTTCTGCATAAATTGGCGGGGAAAAGCATGCTTCAGCACGTCGTTGATACGGCGTCCACGCTTGAACCTGCCAGAATATGCGTGATATACGGCTTTGGCGGTGAGCAAGTGCCGTCGGCAATTCAAGATCCGGAAATCAAATTCGTTAAACAGGAACCCCAGTTAGGCACTGGGCACGCAGTTCAACAGGCAATTCCGTACCTGGATGAAAGTCATGTCGCATTGATCTTGTATGGTGATGTGCCGCTTATCCAGCATGCAACGCTTAAAGCGTTGGTTGCGCTGGCGAAGAAAGGTCATGTCGGACTTCTGACGGTAGAACTATTCGAACCACAGGGTTACGGGCGAATTGTTCGTGAGGGTGGGGAGATCCTGCGCATTGTTGAGCACAAGGACGCAAACCAGGCTGAGTTGGGGATCAGGGAAGTTAACACGGGCATCATGGCAATTCCTAATCGTCACCTGACCAAATGGCTGCATTCACTGACGAATCAAAATGCACAGGGTGAATATTATCTGACCGATGTGATTGAACTGGCAAAAAATGACGGTGTAAAAATCACTGCCTGTATGCCGGATAATGCCTGGGAGGTCACCGGTGTGAATAGCCGGGCTCAGTTGGAGCAGCTTGAGCGGCAGTACCAGCGTGAGCGTGCCCAGAAACTGATGGATGCGGGTGTGAGTCTGAATGACGCCAGCCGATTCGATGTAAGGGGAACCCTGACTTGCGGAAATGATGTCGAAATCGACATAAATTGCCTGTTTGAGGGAACGGTGACGCTAGGGGATGCGGTTCAAGTCGGCGCAAATTGCGTGCTAAAGGACGTAACTGTCGCCAGCGGCACCCGAATTGAGGCTTTTACCCACATTGAGCAGGCAAGTGTCGGAAGAGACTGCAAAATTGGCCCCTACGCCAGAATCAGGCCCGGAAGTGTCCTGAGCGACGAGGTGCATATTGGCAACTTTGTGGAGTTAAAAAACAGCCAGATCGGTTTCAACAGCAAAATCAACCACCTGAGTTACATTGGCGACAGTACGGTGGGTTCAAAAGTGAATATTGGCGCCGGCGCCATTACCTGCAACTATGATGGAGCGAACAAGTTTCGCACGGTCATCGAAGACGGAGCTTTCATCGGGTCAGACACCCAACTGATCGCGCCAGTCACGGTAGGAAAAGGAGCGACGATCGGTGCCGGTTCTACCATTACCAAGGATGCCCCCGGCGGAGAATTGACCCTTTCGCGCAGCAAACAAGTAAGCATTCCAGGCTGGAAGCGTCCAGTCAAAACACCCCTAGACAAGACATCCAAGGAGTAGCAAGCCCATGTGCGGTATTGTTGGAGCGATTGCGCAGCGTAATGTCGTACCTATTCTGCTGGAGGGCTTGCGCCGTCTGGAGTATCGAGGCTATGACTCGGCCGGTTTGGTGATCATCAATGACGGACTGCATCGGGTACGCAGTACCGGCCGAGTGGTTGAGCTGACCGAAGAGGCTGGGCGACAACAGGTTCACGGCCATCTGGGCATCGCGCATACGCGTTGGGCTACCCATGGCGCGCCTACCCGGGATAATGCCCACCCGCATGTCAGCGCGAATGAGATTGCCGTGGTTCACAATGGGATTATCGAAAATCACGAGATATTGCGCGAGCGGCTTCAATCTCTGGGCTACATTTTCGACTCACAGACCGACACCGAAGTCATTGTTCATCTTGTCCACTACCATTACCACGCGCTTCCCGGTCAAGACTTGCTTGCCGCCGTGCGCAAGGCGACGGCAGAGCTTCAGGGAGCCTACGCGATAGGTGTGGTGTGCAAAGACGCACCAGATCGGCTGATTGCCGCACGGCGCGGCAGTCCCCTGCTGATCGGACTGGGGATAGAGGAAAATTTTGTCGCCTCGGATGTGTCGGCATTGCTTCCCGTTACTCAGAAAGTGATCTACCTTGAAGAGGGTGATATCGCGGAAATCAAACTGCTGAGTGTCCAGATATTCAATGCACAGGGCCAACCCGTGGATCGTAGCACGCACATTTCCGAACTTTCAGCTGAAATGGTTGAACTGGGGCAATATCGCCATTTCATGCAGAAGGAGATTCATGAACAACCGCGCGCCATAGCCGATACTCTGGAGGCAGCGGCAAGCCATGGGAGTATTCCCGCCAGCCTTTTCGGATCGGAAGCGGAAAGCGTATTCAAGAGCATCAATAGCGTGCGCATACTTGCCTGCGGGACCAGTTTCCATGCCGCAAAAGTGGCGGAATACTGGATTGAATCACTGGCAGGTCTGCCCTGCCGCGCGGAGATTGCCAGCGAATACCGCTACCGCGAAAGCGTCGCTGACCCGGATACGCTGATTGTTACAATCTCCCAGTCAGGAGAGACGCGCGATACCATCGATGCCCTGTTACAAGCCAAAGCCCTTGGACACAAGCACAGCCTGGCGATATGCAACGTGGCTGAGAGCGCATTGGTTCGCGCTTCGGAGCTTAAGTTCCTGACGCGCGCCGGTCCGGAAATCGGCGTTGCCTCCACAAAAGCATTTACCACCCAACTGGTGGCGCTGTTCATGTTGACACTGGTGCTTGGTCGCCAGCAAGGCAGGATAAACGAGGTGCAAGAAAAAGAATGGCTGGGACAACTACGCGAACTTCCCGGACTGGTGCAGCGGGTTTTGGCGCTGGAAACGGAAATCGCGGCTTGGGCGGAACGTTTTGCCGACAAACACCATGCCTTGTTCCTTGGGCGCGGCGTGCATTACCCGATTGCGCTCGAAGGCGCACTCAAACTCAAGGAAATTTCCTATATTCATGCCGAAGCCTACCCTGCTGGTGAGCTCAAACATGGCCCGCTGGCCCTGATCGATAAGGACATGCCGGTGGTAGCGGTGGCCCCAAATGATAGTTTGCTGGAGAAACTCAAGTCGAATTTGCAGGAAGTGCGCGCCAGAGGGGGAGAGCTATTTATTTTTGCCGACCAGGATAGCCATTTTTCGCCGCAGGATGGCGTGCAGCTACTTCGTCTTCCATCTCATGCCGGGCCGTTAAGTCCTATTGTTCATACCATACCCTTGCAGATACTGGCCTACCATGCGGCCCTGTTCAAGGGAACGGATGTGGACAAACCGAGGAATCTGGCCAAATCGGTTACGGTGGAATAGCGAGCACAAAAAAAGGCCCCGCGAACGGGGCCGTAATCAAACAGAAACAAGCATCACACTTGCGCACGAATTTTAACACGAACCGTCATAAATAGTCTTTGCGGACTGCCAAGAAAGAAAAATAAGACTATCCGTTGGGGTCGGATTTCTTCACCAAGCCCTGCTCGAGTGCAAACGTGGCGACTTGAACCCGGTTGCTGAACCCCAGTTTGTCCAGAATGCTGCGCAAGTGATTTCGAACTGTGTTTTCGGATAAATTAAGCGCCACGCCAATTCCCCGATTGCTCATGCCGCGCGCGACATAGGTGCAAATTTCAAGTTCACGAGTGGAAAGCTTGCTGACTGCGGCGGGGCCAAGTTCGCCCCGTGCGATCTTTTGCATGACATGGGCCGGAAATACACTGTTGCCCTGTGAAACGGCATTGATAGTCTGCAAAATTTGATCGGGTTCGCTGGATTTCAGCAAGTACCCGTCCACCCCTTTTTCGATGGCGTCACGAATCTCGTGATCTTCTTCCGCCATGGTCAGCATGATGGTCTTGATGCCGTGCTTCTTGAGTTCAGGAACCAGTGAGAGCCCATCTTCATCGCCCAGAGAGCGATCAAGAAGAGCAACATCCGCCCGCTCGCCCTGCGCCAGCCATTCGCGCACCGCAGACGCTGTTGCAAACTGGTTGACCACGGCTAATCCCTGGCGGTGTTCCAGCAGATGGTGCAAGCCCTTGCGGAATAGGGGGTGGTCTTCGACCAGAATGATGGATAGGGACATAGTCTTTATTTGGCCGAGCGCTCGGTGCGAGCTTTCTTGATTAATTCATCCAAAACTGGCAGCAATTGCTCATTGCCACCAGCCTGGGAGGCTGAAGTCAAATACCTGCCATCGATGGCGACTGCGGGCACGCCCGTGATCGCATAGGCCTTGGTCAACTGCTTGGCACGATTGGCCTTGGTTATCACGGCAAATGAAGAATAGGTTTCAAGAAACTTCTTTGCATCGACCCCCTGTTTGCCCAGCCATGTTTTAAGCGTGCCCTCATTGCTCAAATCCAGGTGTTCATCGTGAGTAGCGCGAAAGATGGCAAGGTGTAATTTGTCGAGCAGGGAAAGCGCTTCAGCAGCATAGTAAATGCGCGAATAGATGAGCCATTTGTCACTGAAAACAGCGGGCAAGTAGCGAAAGCTTACATCCGATGGCTGCTTTTTTGCCCATGGCGAGAGAACAGGTTCGAGGTTGTAACAGTGGGGGCAAGCATAGGAAAAAAACTCCAGCACCTCGATATTTTTCCCTGCTTCGGTAGGCTGTGCAGGGGAAACGAGGGTGTACTGTTTGCCTTGCTCAAGTGCGGCGAGTGCCGGGTTTGCGGAAATCAGGCCGAAAAGAAAAACGCTTGCCAACAGACGGTTAAAACGAAACAGCATCAGAAAACTCCTTATTAAACAACATATCGGGTGTGGCGACACGCCGCCTTGAATGTAATCAGCGTCCGCCCTGTTCACCTGCCTTGACAAGGCTGGCGCTCATACCGTTTTGAGACAGCGAACTGCGCACACGGTTCAGCTCTTCGATATTCGCATAGGGGCCAACACGAACCCGGTGCCAGACCCCTTTATCGGGAATCGTGGCTGTCTGAATGTTGGCTTCCATGCCCATGAGCGCCAATTTGGCTTTCAGGTTGTCGGCGTCAGCCTCTTTCTGGAATGCGCCAACTTGCAGATAATACTGGTTCTTTTGGGATTCCGCAGATTCCTGTGGTTTTGCGCTCTTCTCTTTCTCATTAACCGGTTCCTCAGCACCAGGGAGGATGGTGTAAAAGTCGAAACGCGGCTTCTCGGCTGGCTTTGGTACTGAGGCGGGCTCTACAGTGGCCTCGCCTTTGCTCTGTACAGCGGGTGTTTCCTGGAGTCCGTCCTGCTGTTTGCGTTCCACAAAGGGACTGGGGCCCGCCTTGATATATACGGCGACCGCAAGCGCAATGGCGAGGCCGATAAAAATGCCTATCATGATGCCCGCAAGCATCGGATTAGCCGTGTTTTTTGGTGCGGACTTGGCTGTCGGTTTGTAGTCTCGACTCATGATGGCTTACATCTTTTCCGGACTGCTCACGCCGAGAAGGCTGAGGCCGTTATTCAAAACCTGTCTGGTGGCGGTAATCAGTGCCAGGCGAGCAAGCTTGAGTGCGCCGTCATCGACCAGGAATTGCTGGGCATTGTAGTAGCTGTGCAAATCACCGGCCAGGTCCTTGAGGTAGTAAGCGATATGGTGTGGCGCAAATTCTCGTGCTGCCAGTTCAAGTGTCTCCTGATAACCTTCCAGGCGTTGCAGCAAGGCCAGTTCATGCGACTGGCTCAGCAGGGAAAGATCAATGCCGGACACCAGATCATCGATGTCGCCATTCCATTGCGACAGGACGCTGCAAATGCGGGCGTGGGCATACTGGATGTAATAAACCGGGTTGTCGTTGCTCTGGGATTTGGCCAGTTCGAGGTCGAAGTCCAGATGCTGGTCGCTCTTTCGCAGTACATAGAAAAAGCGGCAGGCGTCGTTGCCGACTTCCTGGCGCAATTCGCGCAAGGTGACGAAATCACCGCTGCGGGTCGACATGGAGACTTTTTCTTCGCCACGGTAGAGCACCGCGAATTGCACCAGCGCAATATCCAGTTTGCTCTCGTCCAGCCCCAGCGCAGTCAGCGCGCCCTTGACGCGCGGAATGTAGCCGTGGTGGTCGGCGCCCCAGATATTGATGACTTGATCGAAGCCGCGCTCGAATTTGTTGAGGTGATAGGCGATGTCGGAAGCGAAATAGGTGTATTGCCCATTTTCGCGCTGCACCACGCGGTCTTTCTCATCTCCGAAAGTAGTAGAGCGAAACCATAACGCGCCGTCCTGAAGGTAAAGATGCCCGTTCTTGCGCAGGGTTTCGACAGCTCGCTCCACCAGTCCGCTGTCAAACAGTGATTTCTCGGAAAACCAAGTGTCGAATGAAACGCCGAATTCCATCAGGTCATTGCGCCCGTCGCCCAGTTGCTCGGTCAGAGCAAAGTCATGCAAGTAGGTGTAATCGTCGCCCAGCAATTTTTTTGCATTGGCGATCAGGCCATCAAGATGCAACTCATTCTGTTGCTTGGCCCACTTCTCGTCCTGTTCCACTTCTTCTTCGGTCGAGCGCGGCGGCACGCCCTCCAGCAAAGTCCACGGTTGGTGAATATAGCGGTCATGATGGAGATGTTTGATTTCCTGCGCCATGGTGCGCACATATTGCCCCTGATAACCGTTAGGCGGGAAGGGCACGGTAATCCCGTTCAACTCCAGGTAACGCAACCAGGTGGAAAGCGCCAAAATGTCCATCTGGCGACCGGCGTCATTGATGTAATACTCGCGCTTGACATCGAACCCCGCTGCCGCCAGCACGTTGGAAAGGCTCATGCCGAAGGCTGCGCCGCGCCCATGGCCGACGTGCAATGGACCAGTTGGATTGGCGGAAACAAATTCCACCTGCACCTTCCTGCCCGCGCCCAGCGAACCCCGACCAAATGCTTCGCCCTGCTCCAGGATGGTGGACACGATCCGCTGCTTTGACGCCGGGCTGAGAAATATATTGATAAAACCGGCGCCGGCGATTTCCGTCTTCTCCACCCAGGGTGAGGCAGGCAGCGCCTCCAGCAATGCAACGGCGATCTCACGAGGATTGCGCTTGAGAGGGCGTGCCAGTTGCATCGCCAGGTTGCAGGCGTAATCGCCGTGCTGCACTTGTTTTGGGCGCTCCAGAACGATGGCGGTATCCGCAGCATCTGGAAGCACGGCGCGTAGCGCCTGAGAAAAAAGATCGGTGAGGTGCTGTTTCAAAACGGGTACTCGAGATTCGCCAAAGGGGCTTATTCTAGCAGGCTGGTGGAAAACTCTCCATTAAACCCAGATTGTCCATGTAGAGCCAAAACACCGCTGTGGGAGCGGCGCCCTCGCCGCGATTTGCGACTGGATTCGCGCCGGGGCGGCGCTCCTACATGCCCTGCATTCCAATGGACAATCTGGGATAAACATGGGGTTTTACGCAAGCGCTACGATTACCCGCGCTCGATCCGGGCGATCTCTTCCGCACTCAGCCCATACAGCGCATAGACCGCCGCATTTATTTCGCGCTCCTTGGCCGCAAGCTCAAAACGAATGGCGGACAGTTCCCGGTCCAGTTCGATGACCTGTTTTGACAAGGCGGAATTTTCCGTCGCCTTGATTTTCAGCAATTCACCCACCAGTTTTTTCGCCGTCATGGCGGGGGTAATGCGGGTGGCGCGCAAGGCCTGACGCCATTGCGCCGCGACAAATTCACCTTCGGCGGCATCCAGCCAGGCGCTCAACACAGGCATGCCGTCCGCTTTTAATGCCAGTTCGCCCGCCTCGTGCGTCACTTCAAATGCCGCGCGTGGCGAAAGGCGCGCCGACAGCGCGCCCAGCTTGCCCGCCAGGGCGTGTTCCGCCTGCTCGCAGGCCCAGTGCGTCAACGCGGCGCCCTTCAGCCCGGCGGCTTTCGCTGCCGCGCTGACCCTGATTTCCGCCGCCGCCACGGTCTTGCCAAACAGCCAGATGAATGACTGTTTTTCCGTGTCGTCATGCATGGCGTCGGCGCACAGCCGCCGGGTCAATTGCGCTTGCTTGTCGCGGCTTTGGCTGTGCAAGGCCTGCAAGGTTTTTGCCTTTTCAGACACATCGGCTTGCTGCCCGGCGCTGGCATCCGGGATGGGCAGCGGCGCGATGAATTGCTTGTTGGCAGAGCGATAGTCGTTCTGAAATGGTTTGGATGTTCTATGCCATATGAAATTACAGACCGGGGCATTTAACACGCCAGCCAGATAGTACAAACCGAAAGAACTGGAAGGCAAAATACCGCCAACATCCACGTTGTCGAGATAGATTGAAGCCTCCTGGTCAACGGCACAAAACAAATTCTGTACAAGCCTTGGCACAATCAGCTTGGCGCACTCCTGTTTGTCGAGATTCTTTGGATAGACATAAGCAAACCAGCCCTCCTTGCCCATCTTCCCGTTTTCCCGCCCGCGCAGCGCGGCCTCGTGCTGTTTGAGGTAGGCCCAGCCTTGGGGAAATTTTTCCTCCAGGGTCTGCGCCGGATACAGGCCGGGCTTGCCGCCAGAGAGGTCATAGGGGAACAGCAGGTATGTCTCCGTCAGCGGCGACTGGTAGCGCTTGGCTTCGGGGCCGGACACCAGCGGTTTCATCAGGGCGTCCTCAATCTCCACCTCGACCGGATTGGCCTTGTCGGCATAGGAGCGATATTTCCCCGGCGCGATGCGGGTCAGGTGGTAAAGGCTGTCGGCGCTGGTCTGGATGCCCACCATAATGCCGGCGCTGCATTGCGCCAGCGTCTTGCGCCCCCGGCGCAATTTTTCGACCAGTTGTCGCTCGTCCTCGGGCATGAATTCCCACGCTTCAGCCTTGGGCAAGCTGGCATAAGGCCGCGCGACCAGCGCGTTCCAGTCCAGCGCGGACAGGTCGCTGCTGCCCTGGCTGGCAACACACAGCTTGACGCCGTCCGCCGGGCGGCCTTGAAAGAATTGCAGCGCGGTATAGGTAATGGCTTCGTCGAAAATCTGGTAGTCCTTGAAATCCACCCAGCGATCCAGGCGGCGGGTTTCATGCAGGAATTCCCGCAAGCCTTGTCCATATTCATTGACCGACCACGCGCTGGGCGCGATAAACCCCATGCGCCCCCGCGCTTTGAGCAGCCGCAAGCCCTGCTCGATAAATAGCAGGTAGATGTCGAAATTGCCGGTCTGCGCGCTGGGGAACTTGGCATCGCCTTCCGGCGTTTTGGCCTTGACCCAGTATTCGGTGGCTTCGGGCTGGATTTGCCGCATGTTTTGCAGCTTGATGTAAGGCGGGTTGCCGATCACCACGTCAAACCCGCCCGCCGCGAATACGCCGGGAAACGCGGCGGGGTAATCGAACGGATTGATGCGCTGTTTCTGCTCGCCGGTGAGCGCGCCCATGGTTTGCTCGATCGTGCCGTCCACCAGGCTGTTGCCGCAGACAATGTTGCCGTCCAGCGTGGAAAGGGGCTTGCCGGGCATGGCGGTGTGCAGCCACAGCGCCAGCCGGGTGATTTCGACGGATTCGGCGTTGATGTCCACGCCGTACAGGTTGTTGGCGAGAATTTCACGATAGGCGCGGGCCAGGTCGAGCAGGCCGCCTTGCCGGGTTTCGTAGCTGACCCGGCATTTTTCCGCATGTATCCATTCGTGTTCGGCCAATAGCCGCTTCAAGGCCTGGATGAGAAACGCGCCGCTGCCGCAGGCCGGGTCAAGCACGGTCAGGCGTGAAATGGCCTGGATGTAGCGTTCCTGCCAGTCGAAATAGCGCTTGCTGGGCGTGCCGGCCTTGAGCTTGCCCGCCTTGCTGTGATCGTCATCGACCTGTTTTTCGTCGGGGCGCTCCGGCGCGTCTTGTTGGACTTCCACGCGCAGTTCCCGCAGCCTGAGCCCGAGCGTTTCCTCGACCAGATAAGCGGTCACCCATTCGGGCGTGTAATAGACGCCATCGGTCTTGCGCTTGCTGATTTTCATCAGCGAGACTTCGCCAGTCGCCTCGGCTTCCATGATTTCGAGGTCGGTAATGGATTGCTCAAAAATCCTGCCCAGGGTGTAAAGGCCAATGGCGCGGTCGCCGCCCGCTTCAATGCCGAAGTTGTAAGCGGTGGAGAAATACAGCAGGGTCTTTTTATGCGCGAGCAGACTGTCATTGCTTTCGCCTTGGCCCTTGGCGCAGAAAATACCATCCGGCACGGCCAGGCTGTCCAGCGCTTCGTCTTCGGCAAACAGGCCGCCGTTAAAACGGTTGATCGGCTTGCCGCTGAATGGCGAGCCGTCGCGCATGCAGGCGAACAGGCGTTTGATCTTGCTGCCCCACAAGTCGGGCGCATCGGGATCAAAACTGGCGCCTGTGCTGGCTTCGATCAGAATATCGCGCAAAAGATTGATGGGGTAATCGAGGTGCGCGCCCATGTCCTCGCAAAACAGGATAAACAGGAAGCGATCCAGCAGCTTCTGGGTAATCCGCACCAGTTTGCGCGGCGACTCCCGATAGGCCGGGTTGGTCGCCAGCAAGGTCTTGAACAAATGCTCGCGATAGGCGCGGTATTCAAAATAGAAGGCCTTTTCAAGCGCCTTTTCCTGAATGCGCTGCGCGCCCAGCAAGGCCAGCAGAGGCGAGCCGCCGCCCCGGTTCAGCAACTGCTCGCGCTGAAACAAGCGGGAAAACAGGAAGCGTTGCTGGCGCGCGGTTTCGCTTTCGGCCAGCATGTCCCTGATGACAAATCGCTCATATTGCTGCGGCATGGCCGTCCGCCAGTACAGGCGGAATTCGTTCATGTCGCTGACGATGCCCCAAGCTGGCTGGATTTTTTCGTTGCCGTAGGGCGTGTGCTGTTCGCAGGCGAATTTCAGATAGTCGGCGCACTGCTTGACCGGTGAACGGTCATTGCCCTTGCGCTTTTGCTGCGCGTCCAGCCCTGACCGGACATCCTTGAATTCGCACAGTACCTGGGGGATGTTGGGCAAATGGGCGTCGCCAAACCAGCCCGCCGCCAGATCGGCCTTGCCCTGTCCTCCGCCCTGCCCGGCCTTGTCAATCGGGTATTGCGATTGCAGGGTGTAGCCGTCCTGCTTTGCCTGCGCCCCGGAAAGGCTGTATCCCCAGAGCTCGGAAAAGAAGGTCTGTTCAAACTGGCCCTGGGCGACGGTCTCTTTCTGAAAATCCTTTTCCGCCCAGTGTTTCAGCCTGAGCAAAACCGCCTGGTCGTTTTGTTCCACGTAGGCTGCATATTCCTTCGCCCAGACGGCGAGCAAATACGGATGCGAGAAAAGCGAGGGGTTCATGGTTTATGGGGGATCGAATGTGGGCGGTTCATGCGCGGTGGAAAATAATCCCAGATTAGACGTGATCTCGTCAAAACGACGGAATGTAAGGGCGAATTTACTTGTGCCCGATTTTTGGGTATTCGCCAAAGGCGGTTAAAACCGCCCCTACAAGTGTTAATGGACATTAATCTGAATAATGATAGCTTAGAAATCGAGCGGATCAACGTCAATGGACCAGCGTATCTGGTGTGCTTTGAGTGCCGACAAGGCGGCATTCCAGTGGCTGAGAAATCCTTGTAGCGCGCGCCGTGATTCTGCCTGCAACAGCAATTGCGCGCGCTCGCGTCCAGCCAGACGTGCCATGGAGGCTGGAACCGGGTCATAAATAGTGACCGGCGCATCGATCTCACGAGCCAGTTTTTTGGCCTGACGCAGAAAATTCAGTGCCGCATCCGAGTATGTGGCTTCGGCGCGTAGCAGAGCCTGATGGCAGAAGGGCGGGAAGCCTGCCTGTTTGCGTTCGATGAGTTGCGCGCTGGCGAAGCTTTCATAGTCCTGGCGGCGCAGGGCTTCAAACAAGGGGTGATTGGGCAGTTTGGTTTGTATCAGCACTGTGCCGGGTTCGGCGGCGCGACCGGCGCGACCGGCTACCTGCATCAACTGGGCGAATAGACGCTCGGCAGCACGAAAGTCGGCGCTGTAAAGTGCGCCATCCACGTTGAGCGCGCCAACCAGGGTGAGGCGCTTGAAGTCGTGCCCTTTGGCGAGAATCTGGGTGCCCACCAGAATGTCCACCTGCTCGTCATGGACCGCTTGCAGCATCTCTTTCAGTGCATGTTTGCGACGGGTGCTGTCACGGTCGATGCGCAGGATGCGTGCCGAGGGAAAATGCTCGGCCAGATGCTCCTCCAGGCGCTGTGTGCCTTGCCCCAGCGGCGCCAGATCGATATTGCCGCAGTCCGGGCAGGCTGTGTGGATGCGTGATTCGTGGCCGCAATGATGGCAGCGCAGGCGTTTTTGCTTCAGGTGGACGACCAGATGGCTGGTGCAGCGCGGACACGGCGCCAGCCAGCCGCATTGGCCGCAGGCGAGGACCGGCGCATAACCGCGCCGGTTGATGAACACCAGGCTTTGGCGGCCAGCTTCCAGATTCTTTTTCAATGCCGTCAAGAGTGTTGGGGACAGGCCGTCTCCACCACGGTCGTTGCGGGTATCGATGCAGTTGATGCTTGGCAGAGCGGCTTCAGCTACGGCCCGGCGGGTCAGACGCAGCAGGCGGTAGCGTCCTGTTTGTGTGTTGTGCCAGGTTTCCAGGGCGGGTGTGGCCGAGCCGAGAACGATGGGAATGTCCCGTTGCCTGGCGCGGAACACGGCAACATCGCGCGCATGGTAACGCAAACCATCCTGTTGCTTGAACGAGCTGTCGTGTTCCTCGTCAACCAGAATCAGCCCCAGATCCGGCATGGGGGTAAACACCGCCAGCCGGGTGCCCAGCACGATGCTGGCCTGGCCGGATTGGGCCAGCATCCAGTTCTGGAGGCGTTCCGCGTCATTGAGGCTGCTATGCAGCGAAACCACCGCAAACCCCGGGAAGCGCATTTTGAAACGTGATTCGAGTTGTGGCGTGAGGTTGATTTCTGGAACCAGCACCAGTACCTGTCGGCCCTGTTCAAGCATGTGCGCGGCAAGGCGAAGGTAGACCTCGGTTTTTCCGCTCCCGGTAATACCCAGCAACAGCCATGGCGCAAATATTCCGGGCGTATGCAGAATGGCATTGACTGCATCCGCCTGCTCTCCGGTCAATTGAGGCAGCGGGGGGCTTGGCGCCGGGCTTGTTGGGGGACAGCACGGAGAGGCGGTTTTCTGACTTGCGCTCAGCCAACCCGCTTCGGTCATTTCACGGAGATGTTTGCCTGCGCTCGGGGAGAGCGCCAACAGGGTTTTCTTATCAACCCAGCCATGCTGGTTCAGCGTCGAGACGAGTTTCCGGCGAACCAGTGCGCGAGTCGGTAATTGTTCTGGATCTGGCGCTTCGTCAGTCAGGGTGTAGCCGGTTTGCAGGGGGCAGGCCTGTTCCTGCCTGAAGCGCTGTGGCAAGGCGGTAAAAACCGTCGCGCCGATGGGGTGGTGGTAATAATGGGTACAAAAATGCAGCAAACCCAGTATTTCGCGCGGCAATGGGGGCGTGTCGTCCAGAAACTGCAAAATCGGCTGAAGTTTCGCTATGGGCAGATCGGAGAAAGGAGCAGTTTCAAGGATGATGCCAACCATTTTTCGCCGGCCAAAACTGACCAGCACCCGACGGCCAATATCCTGCTGGCTGGCAGACTCTGTCCGGTAATCGAACAGACCGGGCAGAGGGATGTCCAGGGCGACTTTGAAAATTAGTGACATGGACTCAAAGGGTATCTCTAAAAAGCCGGATTTCATCCCAACTGCGGCGTTGCGGAAAAAATTTCTTGCTTACATATCAACATATGCGGCGCGGCAAAATTTTTTCCGCGCCTTGCATTTGGGCGAACTCTGACTTTTTAGAGCATCCCCAAAATGGATTAGAAAGCAAGCTGGTTTAGCTCTGGGAGCTGACGTAGACTCTAACTAATTGACGCAACTTCTTGTGCTGAAAATGAATTTTTATCTTCTCCACAGGTTCTGTGGATAAGTCTATGGATAAGTGTAGGGCAAATAGGTCAATTCATTGGGCACAAAGACATTTTTTGCATTGCCCAAGCTATAAGCAAAATGATTTATATACAAATAAACAATAGCTTAAATATTTTCGTCCGGCATTTTATGCCATTCTTTTCGGCAAAATCCGGACGATCTCTGCTTGTGAATAAAAACGAGAAAAAAGCGCCGATTAAGGCTTATTTGTGGTACTGACGGCTTTGTTCATGCACAGCATCAACCAGTGCGGCGGCATTTTCCGGCAAGGTGAACTGCGAAATGCCATGCCCCAGATTGAATACGTGGCCTGAACCCGCGCCATAGGAAGCCAGGATTTTCCCCGTTTCGGCACGAATCACCTCAGGATTGGAGAACAGCACATTGGGATCGAGGTTACCCTGCAAGGCAACCCGGTTTCCAACGCGTCGGCGCGCTTCTCCAATATCCACCGTCCAGTCCAGCCCAATTGCGTCGCAACCGGTGTCGGCAATGCTTTCCAGCCATAATCCGCCACCCTTGGTAAATACGACACAGGGAATCTTGACGCCGTTGTGCTCACGAATCAGGCCGTCCATGATCTGCTTCATGTAGGCCAGGGAAAACTCGTGATAGGCCGCATGCGCCAGCGCACCGCCCCAACTGTCGAAAATCATCACTGCCTGGGCGCCTGCTTCAATCTGGGCGTTGAGGTAGGACGTCACTGACCGGGCGTTGACATCGAGAATATGGTGCAGCAGTTCCGGGCGGCTATAGAGCATGGTCTTGATCAGGGAGAAGTCGCTGCTGCTACCGCCCTCCACCATATAGCACGCCAGCGTCCATGGGCTGCCGGAAAAACCGATCAGCGGCACGGAGCCATCCAGTGCTTTGCGGATCTGGGTGACAGCGTCGATGACATAGCGCAGATGAGTGCCGGGATCGGGTACGGTCAGATCGCGGATTTCCCATTCGTTGCGTAGCGGACGCTCGAATTTCGGGCCTTCGCCCTGGGAAAAATACAGTCCCAGCCCCATCGCGTCCGGAATGGTCAGAATGTCGGAGAACAGAATGGCGGCGTCGAGCGGGAAGCGCGCCAGTGGTTGCAGGGTGACTTCTGTAGCCAGATCCGGATTCTTGCAAAGGGACAGGAAATCGCCCGCCCGCTCGCGAGTCTTGTTGTACTCTGGCAAGTAACGCCCCGCCTGGCGCATCATCCAGATCGGGGTGTATTCGGTGGGCTGGCGCAACAGGGCGCGCAGGAAGGTATCGTTCTTTAGTTTGGTCATTTTGGGTCCGTGAGGGGTGGGGAGTGAGGGGTGAGGCGTTTCGCCTCACCCCTCACCAATCAAACACCGAGAAATTCGAGAATGCCCTTGGCTGCCAGGCGACCTTCATTGACCGCCGTCACCACCAGATCGGAGCCGCGCACCATGTCGCCGCCAGCAAACACTTTCGGGTTGCCGGTCTGGAATGTATGTGAGTGACCACTTGCGACAACACGTCCAGCCTGATCAGTAGTAATGCCGAAATCAGTAAACCAGGGCTGTGGGTTGGGGCGGAAACCGAAGGCGACGATGACGTGATCGCAGGGGATGATTTCCTCGCTGCCAGGGATGATCTCCGGCGTCTGCCGGCCGCGTGCGTCGGGTGCGCCGAGTTGGGTCGTAACCAGCTTGACGCCTTCGACCTTGCCGTTACCGACGACTTCAACTGGCTGACGGTTCCACAGGAATTGCACGCCCTCTTCCCGCGCGTTGTTTACTTCGCGCTTGGAGCCGGGCATGTTGGCCTCGTCACGGCGGTAGGCGCAGGTCACGGAATCCGCACCTTGCCGGATGGAGGTGCGGTTGCAGTCCATGGCGGTATCGCCGCCGCCCAGCACCACCACGCGCTTGCCCTGCATGGAGACAAATTCACCGGGCAGGTTCAGGCAGTTGCGCACGTTGGAAATCAGGAAAGGCAGGGCTTCCAGCACCCCGGGCAAATCCTCGCCAGGAAAACCGCCTTTCATGTAGCTGTAAGTGCCCATGCCCATGAACACGGCGTCGAACTCATCCATCAAAGCCTGAAAAGCAACGTCCCTGCCAATTTCGGTGCTGAGGCGAAATTCCACGCCCATACCGGCCAGAATCTCGTGGCGGTGTTTGACGATTTCCTTTTCCAGCTTGAATTCCGGAATCCCGAAAGTCAGCAAGCCGCCGATTTCTTCGTTGCGGTCGAACACCACTGGCGCGACACCGTTGCGCACCAGCACATCGGCGCAGGCCAGGCCAGCCGGCCCGGCGCCGATCACGGCGACGCGCTTGCCGGTTGGGACCACCTGGCTCATGTCCGGGCGCCAGCCGGCCTTGAAGGCTTCGTCGGAAATATACTTTTCAATCTGCCCGATGGTGACAGCGCCGAAATCATCGGACAGCGTGCAGGCGCCTTCGCATAGCCGGTCTTGCGGACAGACGCGACCACAGATTTCGGGCAGGGAGTTGGTTTTGTGCGAGAGCTCGGCTGCTTCGAACAGGTTGCCCTCCTTGACCAGCTTGAGCCAGTTGGGGATGTAGTTGTGAACCGGGCATTTCCACTCGCAGTAGGGGTTGCCGCAGGCTAGGCAGCGCCCGGCCTGCTCCGCAGCCTGCTCTGCGCCGAAGGGCGCATAGATTTCACGGAATTCCTGTTTGCGCGCGTCGGCGGCTTTTTTGTCGCCGTCCCGGCGAGCTACATTGAGAAACTGAAAAACGTCGTTAGCCATTTTCTTTCCTAAACGGGTGCTAGTTGTCAGTCTTCAGGTGTCAGCTGTCAGTGGCGTTGTCTGGCGCATTGCGCCAGGGTTTTACTGAGAACTGATGGCTGATGGCTGACGGCTACCCTTAATCTTTCAACAAACTATCAAGGTGCAAAGCCTTGGATTTCACCAGCCAGAATTTGCCGATCACATCGGAGAAGCGAGCCAGTAAATCACTTGCACGCTGGCTGCCGGTGAGTGCGGCATGTTCTTCCAGACGTTCGCGCAGGAAGTGGCGGTATTGCTCGGTGGACTCGGTATTGATGCGGTTGATATCCACCAGCTCGTTGTTATAGCGGTTGCCGAACTGGTCGTGCTCGTCGTAAACGAAAGCAAAGCCGCCGGTCATGCCGGCGCCGAAATTGAGGCCGGTTTCGCCCAGCACGATTACGATACCGCCCGTCATGTATTCGCAGCAGTGGTCGCCCGCACCTTCAACCACCGCCAGCGCGCCAGAGTTCCGCACCGCGAAGCGCTCGCCAGCCGCGCCTGCAGCATTCAGCTTGCCGCCGGTCGCACCATACAGGCAGGTGTTGCCGATAATGGTGGTCTGATGCGCCTGGAACGCCGAATTCCGTGGCGGATAAATCACGATGCGACCGCCCGCCATGCCTTTGCCCACGTAATCGTTGGCATCGCCTTCCAGCTTGAGAGTCAATCCTCTGTGATTCCATACGCCGAAGCTCTGCCCCGCACTGCCGGAGAGATTGATGTTCAAGCAGTTGTCGGGCAGACCGTCCGCACCGTGAGCGCGGGCGATCTCGCCAGACAGGCGCGCCCCGATCGATCGGCAGGTGTTGTGCACTTCGTAGCTGAGCGACTGTGGCTGTTTGGCAAGAATGCCGGGGAGCGCATCGGCGACCATTTTCTCGGCCAGTTCACCCTTGTCGAAGGAAGGGTTGGTGGCTTCCATGCAGTAACGTGGCTCGGAATCGGGGATGCTGCCCTGGTCCAGCAGTACGCGGAGATCCAGTTTGTGCTGCTTGGCAGTGTTGCCGGACAGCACTTCGAGCAGATCCATGCGGCCGATCAGTTCGTTCATGCTGCGCACGCCCAAGCGGGCCATCAGCTCACGGGTTTCCTGGGCGACGAAGGTGAAGTAATTCATCACCATTTCCGGCATCCCGATGAAGTAGTCCTTGCGCAAGCGCTCGTTCTGGGTCGCCACGCCGGTGGCGCAGTTATTGAGGTGGCAGATACGCAGGTATTTGCAGCCCAGCGCGATCATGGGCGCAGTGCCGAAGCCGAAGCTTTCAGCACCCATGATGGCGGCCTTGATGACATCCAGCCCGGTTTTTAGCCCGCCATCGGTCTGCAATCGGACTCTGGAGCGCAAGCCGTTGGCGCGCAGTACCTGCTGGGCCTCGGTAATGCCGAGTTCCCACGGCGTCCCGGCATATTTGACGGAAGCGATCGGGCTTGCACCAGTGCCGCCATCGTAGCCGGAGATGGTGATCAGATCGGCATAGGCCTTGGCGACCCCGGCGGCGATGGTGCCGACGCCCGGTTCCGCGACCAGTTTGACCGAAACCAGCGCCTTGGGGTTGACCTGTTTGAGGTCGAATATCAGTTGCGCCAGGTCTTCAATGGAATAGATGTCGTGGTGCGGTGGCGGTGAAATCAGCGAGATGCCCGGTTTGGAGCAGCGCAGTTTTGCGATCATCGGCGATACCTTGTCGCCCGGCAGTTGCCCGCCCTCACCCGGCTTGGCGCCTTGCGCCACCTTGATCTGCAAGACCTCGGCATTGACCAGGTAATGCGGGGTGACGCCAAAACGGCCGGACGCTACCTGCTTGATCTTGGACATCTTGACCGTGCCGTAACGCGCCGGATCTTCGCCGCCCTCGCCGGAATTGGAGCGACCGCCCAGGCGGTTCATGCCCTCGGCCAGCGCTTCGTGGGCTTCGGGCGAAATCGCGCCGAGGGAGATGGCGGCAGAGTCGAAACGCTTGAGTATGGCTTCGATTGGCTCGACTTCGTCGACAGAAATCGGATTGAGATCCAGCTTCAGCTTCATCAGATCGCGCAGCATGGCGACCGGACGCTCGTTGACCAGCGCGGCGTAGCGATCGTAGGCAGCGCGGTCGCTCTGCTGCACAGCTTTTTGCAGCTCCTGCACCACATCAGGATTGTAGGCGTGGTATTCGCCGCCAAACACGAATTTGAGCAGGCCGCCCTGGGAAATCGGCTCCATGGTGTTGAAAGCGTATTTCACCAGTTTCTTCTGGTCGATTTCGAAGTCCTCGAAATCGGCGCCCTTGATGCGGCTGACTGTGCCGGGCAGGCATCGTGCGACGACTTCCTCGCCCAGACCAACGGCTTCGAAGAGTTGCGAGCCACGGTAGCTGGCCACCGTCGAAATGCCCATCTTGGACAGGATCTTGAGCAGGCCCTTGTTGATGCCCTTGCGATATTTGTAGAGCGCTTCGTTGAGGGCGTGGTTCTTGATTTCGCCCGCACGTATCATTTCATTGATGGCCTGGTAGGCCATGAATGGGAACACCGCCGTGGCGCCGTAGCCGATCAGGCAAGCGATATGGTGCGGATCGCGGGCCGTGCCGGTATCCACAACGATATTCGAGTTGCAGCGCAGACCGGCATCGATCAGGGCATGGTGTACCGCGCCGGTGGCGAACAGGGCGTGGATGCCCAGGGTGGATTGGCTCACCTCGCGGTCGGACAAGACCAGAATGACCTTGCCGGAACGGACGGCATCCACCGCCTGCCGGGCCAGCGCCCCAAGCGCCGATTCCAGGTTGATTTTGGCCGGGTCATAGTTGAGGCTGAGGGTAACGCTGCTGTATTCCGGCTCGGTGAGCGAGGTCAGTTTGACAAATTTCTCATACGACAGGACAGGCGAGCTGATTTCCAGACGTTTGGCATGGTCGGCGGTTTCTTCGAACAGATTGCGTTCCGGGCCGAAACAGGTATTCAGCGACATCACCACCGCTTCGCGGATTGGATCGATCGGCGGATTCGTTACCTGGGCAAATTGCTGGCGCAAATAATCGAATGGGCTGCGCACGATCTGGCTCAGCACCGCCATGGGGGTGTCGTCGCCCATGGAGCCAATGGCTTCCTGGCCCTCTTCCGCCAGTACGCGCAAGACCTGATCGCGTTCCTCGAACGAGACATTGAACAGTTTTTGGGCGGTCAGGGCTGCATGGGCGTCAAGCAGGGGCAGGCCATCATCCTCGTTGATGCCGGTTTCCAGATGGGTGGCATATTCCTTGAGCCACTGGCGGTAGGGATGGGTGCACTTGAGCTGATTGTCGATATCGTCGGACAGCAACAGGCGGCCTTCCTGCATGTCCACTGCGACCATCTGGCCGGGCTTGACGCGGCCCTTTTGCACCACATCCTCAGGCTTGTACGGCCAGACGCCGATCTCGGACGCCACCGTAAAGTGTCTGTCCTTTGTGACCACGAAGCGCGCCGGGCGCAGGCCGTTGCGATCCAGCGCACACACGCCGTAACGTCCATCGGTCAGCACCATGCCTGCCGGGCCGTCCCACGGTTCCATGTGCATGGAGTTGTATTCGTAAAAGGCGCGCAGGTCGGCATCCATGGTCTGCACGTTCTGCCAGGCTGGCGGCACCATCAGGCGCAGCGCCCGGAACAGGCTGACGCCGCCCATGATCAGGCCTTCCAGCATGTTGTCCATGCTGAAGGAATCCGAACCGCTCATCGAGACGATGGGGCGTACGTCGTCCATGTTGGGGATATGCGGGGTCGAAAACGTGTGTTCGCGCGCGCGCGACCAGCTACGGTTGCCGCGCAGCGTGTTGATTTCGCCGTTGTGAGCAAGATAGCGAAACGGCTGCGCCAGACGCCATTCCGGCCAGGTGTTGGTGGAAAAGCGCTGGTGATAGACAGCCAGCGAAGAGGCAAAACGCTCATCCTTGAGATCCAGGTAAAACGCCGGCAAGTTTTCAGGCGTCACCAGACCTTTATAGGACATGACCTTGGATGACAGGGTCGGCAGGTAAAAAGTCTTGTCGCCCATCAGCGATTTTTCCGCGCGGCGGCGGGCGATGTACAGTTTGCGCTCGAAAGCGGCTTCGTCCAGGCCTTCCGGCGCATTGATGAAAATCTGCTCGATGGTGGGCAAAGTCTCCAGCGCATATTTGCCGAGCGCGCTGTTGTCGGTAGGCACATTTCGGAAACCGGCAACCGACAAACCCTGTGCGGCAAATTCGGTTTTCAGTGTAGTGCGAGCAGTTTCGGCCAGATTGCTGTCAGGGTTGAGAAAAACCAGTGCGGCTGCGTACAGTTTGCCGAGCGAGAAACCATTCTCGGTGGCGACTTCACGCAAAAAATTGTCTGGTTTCTTGAACAGCAGGCCGCAGCCATCGCCCGATTTGCCATCGGCAGCGACTGCGCCACGGTGAGTCAGGCAGGCGAGAGAGTTGATCGCAGTTTGCACCAGCCAGTGACTGGGCTTGTCGTCCATGTTGGCCATCAGGCCGAAACCGCAGCTATCCTGCTCAAAATCCGGACGGTAAAGCGTGCCGTCCAACCAGCCTTGTCTGTCCATTGCCAAAACCTACCCTAAAAACTCAAGTGAAAGGGCTCGATTTTATCCAGAAGTAGGGTGCGCGGCAATAAGCAGTTTTTTGCGGCCATTGATCCACGTTTAGAAACACGGATTCATGGGCGCTGAAGTTTGGCAAATGCCGCTGCCATGGAGCCTTTGGCGACGGTCTTTTCATTGCGTGCCGTCTGGTGGTCCGGGCGGTTGTTTGTGCGCAAATCTGAGGGCACTGGCTGGTCGGAGAGGCGCATGGTGAGTGCGATACGGCGGCGTTTGTCATCCACTTCCAGCACCTTGACCCGAATGACATCGCCTGCCTTGACGACTGTGTGCGGATCCTTGACAAATTTTTCGGCCAGGGCGGAGATGTGTACCAGGCCGTCCTGATGCACACCGATATCGACGAAAGCGCCGAAGTTGGTGACATTGGTGACCACGCCTTCCAGCAACATGCCGACTTGCAGGTCTCTGATGCTCTCGATCCCCTCCTTGAAGGTCGCGGTCTTGAACTCCGGGCGCGGGTCGCGGCCGGGTTTTTCCAGTTCGCGCAGGATGTCGGTGACGGTGGGCAGGCCGAATTGCTGGTCGGTAAACTGGCGCGGATCAAGTGTTTTCAAAAATGCCGGATCGCCGATCAGTTGCCGGATATTGCGCCCGCTGGCAGCCAGAATGCGCTGCACCACCGGGTAGGCTTCCGGGTGGACGCCTGATGAATCGAGCGGGTTTTCGCTATCGGAGATGCGCAGAAAGCCGGCGGCCTGCTCGAAAGCCTTGTCGCCCAAGCGAGGCACCTGCTTGAGGCTGCTCCGATTCTTGAAAACACCATACTGGTTGCGGTATTCCACAATGTTCCGGGCGAGCGACCAGGATAGCCCGGAGACCCGCTCCAGTAGCGGCTCCGAGGCGGTGTTGACGTCAACGCCCACGGCGTTGACGCAATCCTCGACCACGGCATTGAGCGCGCGCGCCAGTTCGGACTGGTTGACATCATGCTGGTATTGGCCAACCCCAATTGCCTTGGGGTCGATCTTGACCAGTTCGGCGAGCGGATCTTGCAAGCGCCGGGCGATGGAAACCGCGCCTCGCAGGCTGACATCCAGGCTGGGGAATTCATTGGCGGCAAATTCCGAGGCGGAATAGACCGATGCGCCCGCTTCGCTGACCACAATTTTTTGCAGCTTGAATTCGGGGTGAAGTTTCATCAAGTCGGCAGCCAGCCGGTCGGTTTCTCGCGACGCCGTGCCGTTGCCAATGCTGATGAGCGCCACCGCGTGTCGTTTTGCCAAGGCGGAGAGCGTAGCAACGGACTGATCCCATTCGCGCCGGGGTTCGTGCGGATAAATGGTGGCCGTTTCCAGCAGCTTGCCGGTACTGTCCACCGCCGCCACCTTGACCCCGGTGCGGATGCCGGGATCCAGGCCCATGACGGCCTTGTGCCCCGCCGGTGCGGCCAGCAACAAGTCGTGCAGGTTGCGGGCAAAGACCTTGATGGCCTCGGCCTCGGCGGCTTCCCGCAAGCGTGTTATCAACTCGGTTTCAAGATGCGTCGAAAGTTTGACTTTCCAGGTAAAACGAACCACCTCCAGCAGCCAGCGGTCGGCTGCGCGGCCTTGGTCGGCGATACTGAAATGCCGCGCCACCATGACTTCACAAGGATGAGGCGTATTGCGAGGGGCGCTTGGATCGACCTCGCCCATTTGCAAATCAAGTCGCAAACACCCCTCGTTGCGCCCGCGCAGCAGCGCCAGCGCCCGGTGGGACGGGATGCCGCGCAAGGGTTCGGCGCGATCGAAATAATCCGAGAATTTTGCGCCAGCCTCGGCTTTGCCCTCTTCCAGCGTCGATTTGAGTTGCGCTTCATTCCACAAGGTTTCACGCAAGCGGCCCAGCAAGCCGCTGTCCTCGGCAAACTGTTCCATCAGGATATGGCGCGCGCCTTCGAGGGCGGCTTTGACATCCGGCACGCCTTTTTCTGCCGAAATGTAGGCTTCCGCTGTCGATTCAGGCTGGAGCGCAGGATTCCTGAACAAAGCCTCAGCCAGCGATGCCAGCCCGGCTTCCCGTGCAATCTGCGCCTTGGTCCGGCGCTTGAGCTTGTAGGGAAGATACAGGTCTTCCAGTAGCACCTTGGTTTCTGCCTGCCCGATGGCGCGTTCCAGTTCGGGGGTCAGCTTGCCCTGTTCGCCTATGTTGGCAAGGATGGCGCCGCGCCGGTCTTCCAGTTCGCGCAGATAACGCAAGCGTTCTTCCAGATTGCGTAACTGGGTGTCATCCAGTCCGTTGGTCGCTTCCTTGCGGTAGCGCGAAATAAACGGCACGGTCGCGCCGCCGTCGAGCAACTCGACTGCGGCGACAACCTGGGTTTCACGAACGCCGAGTTCGTCGGCAAGTCGGGCGGGGATGGGTTTGATCATGGAGAAACGGGATTCAGGTCGAAAGGGTGCGAATTATAGGACATCCTGAAGGCATAGAGACGGCTTATCTGTCAGCTTGGCTCCGCGCCAGATTCAGCGCCAGCAAGCGCCGCAGAATCTCCTCGTCCGACATCTCCGGGGTGTAATCCGCCCAGCCGTAGGCTGCGGCTACGGCCTGATCCAGTTCGCGGTGGGCGTTGGCGAGCCAGGCGGGGCGGGCGTTGTAGAGATTGGTCAGGGTGCGTTTTTTCAGTTCTGCCGCATAAGAAAAATCGCCTTTCACGTTTGCCCCCTCGCCCTTTGGGAGAGGGTTGGGGAGAGGGCCGGGTTTGGCGATGGGGCGTAGCGGGAAACCGGCTTTTTCTTCCTCTGGGGTGCGCACCCAGTCCACCCACTCGGGCGGGTTGAGCCAGGTTTCGCGGAGTTGGTTCAGGGTTTTGGCGGCTTTGGTGATGTTTTCACCAGCACAACTTTCCCCCTCCCCAACCCCTCCCCCGGAGGTGGAGGGGCTTTTGCTCCCTTCTCCCCTCGGGGGAAGGGCTGGGGAAGGGGGTAAGTCAGGCGTCAAGCCAGCGGGGAAGGGGAAAGTCTCGAAACAGGTTGTTGTGGCATAAGCAGGGCGGTCTTCCAGTGTGGATCCCACCGCAAGCGCCCAGCAAACGTGAATGCGCGAGGAGAGAATGCCAAAAGTAACGTCATCATTGCGCGGAATAACGATCAGTCGGTTGTCCGGCGCGATTCGCTCGTCAAGCCAGATAAAGAAGCGGTGCTTGGATTTTTCCGAGGTCGCGATATAGCGTCCTAATCCAGCCAAAGCTCGACGCATGGCGGGTCGCGCCTCACCGTGCCGCCACCATTTTTCGGCACGCGATTTGCGGTTATTGGTCAACCGCACCGGCTTGACATGCTCGACAACGTACCCAAACGGCGCTTCATAAAGCATCGCTGCGTTATCTTCCATCGCCGGGCCAAAGTCGATGACCCAGCGGCCCTCCCAGCGCCCGGTCAAATCCTGACCATTCCACAAGGGGCGCAAGACATCGCTGTTGGGCCGCCCGTTGGGGTTTGGTTGTTTCAGCCACTGGAGGGCAACGAACTGGTCTATGTTGAATTCCCCGGCAAGCGCCAGTCCGAAGAACGATGCCCCCTCATTCTCGGGCAGGCGAAGGGCGCTGGTGAGGTTGTCTCCCGTGCGCAAATCGGCATGAATTTGATCCACGGCCTTGCCGTTAAGTCGAGCACCTATTTCATTGCCAAAACAGACCAGCGACACGCGCACGGCGGCGCCCTGGTTGACCCAGGGTTCGTCACTCCATGCCTCGTAAATTCGGCTGGTTCTGACGACAGCATCGAGCACTGTTCGATTCGCCTGTTGGCGAATGCTGTTGGTGGCCACCAGCCCGGCTGCTTTCGCTTTGCCTTGCTCGATCTGTGCGCGGGCTTTCTCGAACCAGTAGGTCACCAGATCCGCGCCGCCTGGCACGCGCCCTTTGTAAACGTGGTTGAGCGCCTCAAAGTACGCATCGCCCAGTTCCCCGCGTTTTTTGCTGCCCCCCAAAAACGGCGGATTCCCCACGATAGCATCCACTTCCGGCCATTCTGGCTCGAAGTAATCATCGATTTTCACGTTTGCCCCCTCTCCCGCTCTTGTGCCCTTCAGGGTATGCGGGGGAGGGTTGGGGAGGGGGCGTGGGCGATCCAAAACCGCATCCCGCTGCTCAATATGATCCAGCGGCCTCAAAATCGGGTCGCGCAGCACCGGGTAGCCGTGACCCAGCATCCATTGCAGTTCGCCAATCCAGACCGTGACCCTTGCCAGTTCGGCGGCATAGGGGTTGATCTCGATGCCATATACGTTGGCGGGGCCGGTTTCGATGCCGATCTGGCGTTGCAGGCCGAGGGCTTCGGCTTCGAGGTTGGCGCGGTGTTCCAGATCCTTGAGAGTTTTCAGGGCGAGGTAGAGGAAGTTTCCTGATCCACATGCTGGATCGAGTACACGGTAGTTTTTCAGCCGTTCCAAGTGGCTGATGAAGGCGGCTTGCGCTTCCTTGTGGGCGGCTTGGGAGCCTTTGCCACCCTGCTGAAATTTTTCCATGGCGGCAGCGATACGCTGCTGTGCGGCCTGCCATTCGGCCAGCAGCGGCGCTTCAATGACCGGGCGGATGAGTTTGAGAATGGTGGCCGGGTCGGTGTAGTGAGCGCCGAGCTGGCTGCGCATATCGGGGTTGAGGCCGCGCTCGAACAGGGTGCCGAGGATGGCTGGCTCGATGGCGTTCCAGTTCATGCGTGCGGCTTCCAGCAGGGCGACCACATCGGCGGTTTCCAGGGCGGGAACGGCGATTTTCTTGAATAGTCCGCCATTGAACCAAGGGATGCTCTCCAGCGCAAAATCGCCGCCGCCTTGCATGGCCTGGAACAGTGAAGCCAGACGGGTTTGAGCCTTGCTGCCATCCGGGTTGGATTTATCGAGCACGGTTTCAAACAGCTTTTGCGGCAGTAGCCCGGCATCTTCAGCAAACATGCAGAACACGCACTGGATCAGGAAATGCGCCACGTCCGGCGGCGATTCCCCGCGCCCGGTCAGGCGTTTGGCGACTTCGCCCATGCGCTGGGCGGCCTCCTCGGTGACGGCAAAGGTGGTCTTGGCGGGGCGGAATTTGTCTGGCTCGCTGAACAGCCAGCGCAGCTTTTGCAGGTTTTCCGGCAGGCCGATGTCGGCCAGCGCGATAGTGTGAATTTCGGAGGGCGTGCCGGTGAAGTGGGTGTGAATCTGGATCAGGCCACGATCGGAGACGACCAGCAATGGCGGGTTGTCCAGCGCCAGGGCGTAGGTCATGAGTTGCTTCAGCGCCTTGGAGAGGTCTGCACCCGGCGCTTTGTATTCCCAGGCGAAGCAGCCGCGCTTCCACACATCCGCCCAGCCGTGGCCTGCGCCGGTGCGGGTGGCGCCACGCTCAAAGCAGTAATTATCCGGGTCGGTGGGCTTTTCCATGCCAAGGAGTTCGCACAGATCAAGAAAATGCGCCTGCGCCCCGGCTCGTTCAGAGAGGGCGTTGTTTTGCCATGTGGTGATGAATTCATGCGGGCGCATTTTCAGCCTTCCCTGAGCGGAAAAATCGCATCATAAGCCCGATTGATACGAGGCGCGTCATGTTGTGCTGACATTGCATCCTGCGCTTATTTGACCAGGCTGGCAAAAACCCGTGTCTTGGGCAATCCCAGCCCCAAAAAGAAAGCTTCCGCCTGATTCAGCGCCGATTCCGGCCCTGCAAGATAAATGTCGCTGTCCCGCATTTCCGGGTGTTCGCTGACCATGCCTTGCAGCATTGCTTTCAGGGTTTCTTCCCGGCGTCCGGTCACGGCTCGCAAATCATACCCGGTCACCAGTGTGGTGTAGTGGAAGTTGTCCAGCGCATCGGCCCAGGCGCGCCCGACATTGGGCAGGTACAGGCCGTCCATGTCCGAGCCGATGCGGTACAGGTGCATGGACTCCCCGGATTCCAGCGACATGGCGTGTTCGATCACGCTGCGGATAGGGGCAAATCCATTATCGAAGGCGATGAAAACCAGTGGACGCGGGGATTTGTTGTGCAGAATGAATTCGCCCTGCGGGCCTTCCACGCCCACTTCGTCACCGTGTTTGAGGCGGTCAAAGACGTAATCCGAAAACAGATTGCCGGGCATGCGTTTCACGTGGAACAACAGATTGCGGTCGTCACATGGGCAACTGGCGATGGGCAGGTCTGCCGATAGCGATTTGCCGATTTGCAGCGTCACGTATTGTCCGGCGAGGAAGCGCAGGCGGGTCGAGCGCGGTGTTTGCAGATGCAACAGCAGCATGTCGTGGTTCAGCGGCTCAACAGACTTCACCTTGGTCGGGAGCTGCTGGAAAGGGATGTCCTGCACGCTGCCAGCAACCGGCGCCTCGATTTCCACATCGGATACCGCCGTATTGCTGCACAGCAGGACATAGCCCTGATTGAGCTCTTTTTCCGGAATCACATAGTCGTGCTGGCGCACCTTCTTGATCTGGCCCGAGACCACTCGTGCCTTGCACATCCCGCAGTTGCCGCCACTGCACCCGTAATTGAGCGGGATGCCGGCGCGTAATGCACCTTCCAGCAAGGTGTCCGGCCCGTCGATGAAAAAATCGTGGCCGCTGGGCAGAACCGTGACATGCGCCGCCATGACGCGCAGGATGCTGTCTCGCACCGAGAGCGGGTTGAGATAGCCTGGCTCCATGGCTGCGCTGACTTCCTGTTTGAGCCAGGTGCGAAATTCCGCCAGCCTGGCTTTTTCAATATCCTGAAACTGCTCTTCCAATCCGCCTAACTTGGCTCTCAGGCGATCCAGCAAGACATTGAAGTGTTTGACCTGAGTCTGCTGGGTTGCCAGTTCACGGCTCAGTTCGTTCAGGCGGGCAGCCAGCACCTCGGCTTCCGGCAGCGCCCGCTCGAAGACGCGCTTGCCAAATGCGCGCTGCTTGATGTAGTTGACGCGATCGAATTCGCTGTTGTCCTCCAGTTGCGCGCCCGGATAGGCTGCCAGCAGGTCGTCGACGTTGACGGTTCCGTCGAACGAAGGCATTTCACCATTCTGGATTTTCTTTTGCATGGCGCCTCGGGTAACGCCCACCAGGCGCGCGGCTCTCGACAAGCTTAATAACTGAGACATGACAGCTCCTTGAGCATAAATTCACTGAGCATATGTTGATCCAAATGGCCAAACTCCACAATACTGCAGAGACGGGACGCAGATTTGACTTTTCGGTAATTGCCCCTAACATCCTGCCATGCCCTCTGACCACGATCAACAAGCTACGCAGTTGCGCCAGGAAGCCGCGCGTTGCGTGGCATGCGGCCTGTGCGTGCCGCACTGTCCGACTTACCGCAAGACTTTCAACGAAGCTGATTCGCCGCGTGGCCGCATCTTCATGATGGTCGGCTTGCTGGAAGGCCGTTTGCCGTCTTCACCGGAGCTGCTGCATCACCTTGATCTGTGTCTGGGTTGCCGGGCTTGCGAACAGGCGTGCCCCTCCAAGGTCGCCTATGGGCGCCTGGCCGACGGGATGCGGGACTGGATGTCGCCGGTACAGCCGCGTTTACGCAAAGTGCTGTTTGTATCAGTGCGCAGCCCCAGGCTGCTCAGTGGAGGCGCCGGCCTGCTGCGTTTTTATCAGCGTTCCGGGGCGCAAAAGCTGGCGCGTCGATCCGGCCTGCTCGACAGACTTGGCCTGGCGGCCATTGAGGCGCAGCTACCGGCGCATCATCACGCTGCGCCGACGACAGGCTTGCATCTGCCGGCCGGTACGCCGCATGGAACGGTCGGCTTGTTCCTGGGCTGCGTGGCAAGAATATTTGATGCGCAAACCCTGAATGCTGCCCTGTTCGTGCTCAACCGTCTCGGCTACGCAGTTGATATCCCGGCACACCAGGGATGCTGCGGCGCACTCCACCAGCACAATGGCGATCTGGGCACGGCAGATATTTTGCGTCAGGTAAACCTGAATGCATTTGCGGGCCGCATACTTTCTGCCATTGTCCATGCGGCATCGGGCTGTGCGGCCAGCCTGGCGGAATACCAGCCACCTTTGAACGCGCCAATCATGGACATCAGCACCTTTCTTGACCAGGCTGAGGGCTGGCCTTCTGTCAGTATTGCGCCACTGGATTCTGCCGTATCCGTTCATGAATCCTGTGCCAGCCGCAATGTCCTGCATGACTCGCAAAGTGCATACAGCCTGCTGGCGCGTATTCCGAATCTGGTCATTGGTGCTTTGGCGGGCAACGACCAGTGCTGCGGCGCTGCGGGCAGCTATGCCCTGACCCAGCCGAAAATGGCGGGTCTGCTGTTGCGTGATAAAATCGAGGCAGTCAAAACCGGGACCGTCAGCCATGGACGGACTCGCATCATTGTGACTTCCAACCCCGGTTGCGCCCTGCATATGGCGGCCGGATTCAGGGCGGAAGGCATGGATGTTGAGGTCATGCACCCGGTTACCTTGCTGGCCAAACAAATGGGGTATTTTGAGGTGCCTAATAATGCTGGATAAGTTCATCATAGAATTCGACAAAGGTTTGCGTACCTTGCTTGCACAAGCGCCCACCCTGCGTCCGCTGCCGGGCCGGGACCTGCCGGATGCCGAGCTGGCTGCGGAGGAAAAACGTCATGCAGCCTCGCTGATGCGGATCAACCACTGCGGTGAAATTTGCGCCCAGGCCTTGTATCAGGGGCAGGCGTTGACGGCGCGCAATGCTGAAGTCAAAGCTGCGCTGGAGCAGGCGGCCTGGGAAGAAACCGAACATCTCAACTGGACGGAGACCCGGATCAAAGAACTGGGCGGGCGCACCAGCCTGCTCAACCCGCTGTGGTACACCGGTTCGTTGGCGTTGGGGGCGCTGGCGGGGGCGCTGGGCGACAAATGGAATCTGGGTTTTCTGGCTGAAACCGAACGTCAAGTGGAACATCATTTGACCGAACATCTAGCCAAACTGCCCGCTCAGGATGAAAAAAGTCGCGCCATCCTGGAGCAGATGAGAACCGATGAAATCCAGCATGCGCAAACTGCGCTGGATCATGGCGGGGCGCCACTGCCATTGCCGGTCAAGGCAGCGATGAAGCTGTCTTCCAAGGTCATGACCAAAACCGTGTACTGGATTTAGGGCGCTTCTATAAATCCAGATTTCATCTCAACTGCGGCGTTGCGGAAAAAATTTATTGCTTACATCTCAAGCATATGCGGCGCTGCAAAATTTTCCCCGCGCCTTGCATACGATTCCGCATGGGCTTTAGCCCATAGCGGATCGGTGTCCCCTTGTGGGGCATTTGAGCGAACTCTGAATTTTAGAAGCACCCTTAAGGGCACCTGGAATGAAAACTTTCGCAGAAAATCTGGCCACGCTTGAAAGTGTGGATCATCTCGCCAGTCTGGCATTGTTCGATGCGCACGGCGCCGTTGTGGCCAGCATCGAAAACAAACCCGGCAGTCAGGGTTCCCTGAAGCTTTATTACCACTTGGCCAAAAAGTGGGGAAGCCTGAATGCGGAAGCGGCGGCAGAGGGATTGGCATTGTATGCAGAGCACACGGAAGACGCACTTTCCCATCCCGGCAAGCACCCGAATATCGACCGCCTTGCTGAAATTCAGCAGAGCAAGGTGGGCCTGAGTGTCAGGGTTTTTCCGCCTGAGTGAGTCATCAGGGAAAACCTGATGGCTGGGCCAGAAATACGCCTTACATATGGAAACTCGATTACAATTCCGGTCGTGATAATGACGAGTGAGAAAGTGCATGTTCGGATTTTCGGCAAAAGCCAGAGTAGCAGAGCTTGAAATGCAATTGGCGCAAGCCGAGTCAACCGTGCGGAATCTTCAGTCTCGGCTTGATGTGGCTGAATCGGGACTGGCGTCCCAGTCGGAACGGCTTGTCACTGCCCAGTCACAGCTAGACATGTATGCGGGTATTGGCCAGAACCTTGAGCAGTTCAGTATTTCGTTCAAGGAAACGCAGGAAAGCCTGGCCAAGCTGGCTGAAGACATGAAAGCGGAGAAGCAGAGCGCCATTGCAGCAGCAGGTGTTTCGACCATCACCCGCAGCGCCATCCAGAATATTTCCACCAGCCTGGGCAGCCTATCCTCGGATTCGCATGAGGCGGCAAGCAGGGTCGATAACCTCAACCAACGCGCCACGCAGATCGGCGGTATCGTCAACCTGATCAAGGAAATTGCGGATCAGACCAACCTGCTGGCACTGAATGCGGCGATTGAAGCCGCGCGGGCCGGAGAGCAGGGGCGCGGTTTCGCCGTGGTGGCGGATGAGGTACGCAAACTGGCGGAGAGAACTGCCCGCGCGACCAGCGAGATTTCATCGCTGGTGCAAGCCATACAGGACGAGACGCTTGCTACCCGGCAAAGCATGGAAGGCTTGGCCGAACAATCACAGGAATTCAGCAACGAGGGCCGTACTGCGACCCAGAGCATGCAGGATATGCTGAACCTCTCAAATCGCATGGAAGAGGCGATAGCGGCCTCGGCGCTCCGCAGCTTTGTCGAGCTGGCCAAGATCGACCTCCTGATCTTCAAATTTGAAATCTATCGCGTCTTTTTTGGCCTTTCACGCAAAACGGCTGGCGATCTGTCTGATCACACTACCTGCCGTCTGGGCAAATGGTATTACCAGGGCGAAGGGGTTGACTGTTTCTCCCGGCTTTCCGGCTACCGGGAGGTGGAAACACCCCATCAGGCCGTGCATCGTCATGCCAAGGATGCACTCGACGCTTTCAATGGCGGAAACCAGATGCAGGGCGTGCGTGACATCGATCTAATGGAAAAAGCCAGTCGTCAGGTCGTCAGCGCATTGGAAAAAATCGCCAAAGATGGCGAACGCAATGCGGGCATTCTGTGTCACGGATAACGCCCGCCCGCTTGATCAAACCTGCTCTCGCAGTGCTGGCGCTGCTGGGAATATTCGCGATCATAAGTCTTCCCGATGCGCCACCCGGCGCATCAGCCCCGCAGGATGTGACACCCATGCCGTGGGAAATAGAGACCCTGGCTGGGGGAGAGTCCCGCGTCTTCGGACTGCGATTACCTGTTGACACGCTGGACGACGCACGCCAGATTCTGGGCTCGGATATGGAAGTGGCGCTGATGCAGCAGTCTGGCAAGCCTGCCTCGCTGGAAGCCTACTATAGCCGGATCAATGCAGGAATCCTTACTGGCAGCATGATCCTGGTGGTCGAGATTGGGGGAGATCAGATTCTGGCATTGCAGCAGCGGGCAAAGAAACCTCAAATACTGCAAAGTGGCGCCAGAAAACAGGCGCTTGCCGCTGAAGACATCGACCTTGTCCTCAAGATGCCGATTTTCAGCATCAGCTTTATCCCCTCTGCCAGCCTGGACACAGAGATCGCCACGGCCCGTTTCGGGAATCCTGATGAGCGGGTCAGGTTATCGGAGACCGTCGAGCAACTGTTTTATGCGAACAAGGGCTTGAGCATCACGCTGGACGACAAAGGCAAGGATGTCCTGCAATATGTCGCGCCCCGCGATTCTGCCCGATTGCGCGCTACCGGATTGTAGGAGCGGCTTTAGCCGCAATGCTGTTCACTTAACCCTGAACCGTTCGCCCTGAGCCTGTCGAAGGGCTTTGGATAAACGATATGTGGTTCGACAAGCTCACCACGAACGGCATAAGTGAACAGTATTGGCTTTAGCCGCGATCATCGCGGCTAAAGCCCAAAGGGCACGAGAGTCGCTCCTGCCTCTACGCCAATCCCCGGCTCAACAGGTAATCCTCATAGTCGCCGGTATGATGAACAAAGCCACCCTTGCCATCCAGTTCGAGAATTTGTGTGGCGAGTGAGGAGATCAACTGGCGGTCGTGGCTGACGAAAATTAGCGTACCCTTGTATTGCTCCAGCGCCATGTTGAGCGCCTCGATGGATTCCATGTCCATGTGGTTGGTGGGTTCGTCCATGACCAGCACGTTGGGGCGTTCCAGCAACAATTTGCCGTACAACATGCGACCTTTTTCGCCGCCGGAAAGGACGCGCACCGACTTCTTCGAGTCGTCGCCGGTGAACAGCAGGCGGCCTAATGTCGCGCGGATAATCTGGTCGTCGTCGCTCTTGCGTCCGTGACGCTCCATCCATTCGAACAGGGTCATGTCATTTTCAAATTCGGCGTGGTGATCCTGGGCGAAGTAGCCGATTTTGGCCTTTTCTGCCCATTTAATATCGCCATGATCCGGCTCGATTTCACCCACCAGCGCTTTCAGCAAGGTAGATTTGCCTGCGCCGTTAGGGCCGATGATGGCGAGGCGTTGACCTGCATCGAGCAGCAGGTTGAGGTTATGGAACAGTGCTTTATCGTAGCCCTTGGCGACTTCCAGCAACTCTACAGCCTTGCGATGGAGCTTTTCCCGGTCGTCGGTTTCAAAGCGGATGTAAGGGCTCTGGCGGCTGGAGGGTTTGACTTCAACCAGCCCGTCCTTGAGTTTATCAACCTGTCTGGCGCGACTGGTGGCTTGGCGCGCCTTGGAGGCATTGGCGGAGAAACGTGCCACGAAGGCATTCAATTCGGTAATCTGATCTTTCTTCTTGGCATTGTCAGTCAGCATCTTCTGCCGAGCCTGGGTTGCGGCGATCATGTACTCGTCGTAGTTGCCGGGGTAGATGCGGATGGTGTTGTAATCCAGATCGGCCATGTGCGTACAGACGCTGTTCAGGAAATGGCGGTCGTGGGAAATGATCACCATGGTGCTGGAGCGGGCGTTGATGATCTCCTCCAGCCAGCGGATGGTGTTGATGTCGAGGTTGTTGGTAGGCTCATCCAGCAACAGGATGTCCGGATCTGAAAACAGCGCTTGCGCCAGCAAAACCCGCAGTTTGAAGCCGGGCGCCACTTCCTTCATCTGGCCATTGTGCAGTTCCAGCGGAATGCCCACACCCAGCAGCAGTTCTCCGGCGCGCGCTTCGGCGGTATAACCATCCAACTCACCAAAAACCGTTTCAAGCTCGGCGGCGCGCATGTAATCGTCTTCGCTGGCTTCCAGATTGGCGTAGATGCGATCTTTTTCTTCTTTCACCGCCCACAGCTCGGTGTTGCCCATCATGACCACGTCCAGCACCACATTGTCTTCGTAGGCGAATTGATCCTGCCGCAGCTTGCCGAGGCGTTCGCCCTGATCGATGGAGACATTGCCGCCGGTAGCGTCAAGGTCGCCGCCGAGAATTTTCATGAAAGTGGACTTGCCGCAACCGTTGGCGCCAATCAGGCCATAACGGTTGCCATCACCGAATTTGACCGAGACGTTTTCAAACAGGGGCTTGGCCCCGAACTGCATGGTGATGTTGAAGGTGGAAATCAATTTATAGCCCGTTCGCGAAGAAATGTGCTTATTATAGCAATTTCACAACGATCTGGCGGGAGGGGCAGGATGCCGCAAACGCGGCCTCGAAATCTTGACCGCCCTGCCGCCCTGCAAAGAAAACACATGCCGCCACCTACCCCGCACGAGCCCATCGAGCCGAGGCCAACGCCCCTGGTGAAGCTCACGGTCGGGCAGAAACTGGCGGCGATTTTTCTGGCTTTTTTCCTCGTTACAGCCGCCAGCCTGGTTGTGGTCGAAACGCTTTACAACAGCGTGGCGGATGCCTCCCGCCTGGTCAATGAAAGTGGCAAACTGCGCTACCTGAGCCAGAGACTGGCCTATTACACCGCCGAATCCGCGTTGCAGAAACGCCGCAGTGACGCGATTCCGGCACTGATGCAGCGTTTTGACGCCACGCTCGCGCAAGTCGAACAGGAGAGCGGCAACCTGCACCCCCTGCTGCTGCGGCAAAGCGGCACGCTGGCAGCCGAGCTTGGGTCGTTGCGCGCAAGCTGGCTCACTTTCCGCCAGACGCTGGAAAAATCGCTATCCGGTTCCGCCGCCATGCTGGCGCCGGAGGATCTGCCCCGCCTCAGCGGGGAAACCGACGCCATCCTGGAGCGTGCCGACCGTGTGGTGGGCACACTCACGGTAGCGGCGCAGCGGACGCACCGCCAAATTGACTGGCTGATTGCCATTGTGGTAGCGCTCAACCTGGCGCTTCTCGTCACTCTCGTCGCCTATACGCGCTGGCGCATCGTCACGCCGCTGGTCACCGTCACCGACATGGTCAGGCGCTTCGCCGCAGGGGACCGCAGCGTGCGCATGCAAAACCACCGTTACGACGAAATCGGCGACCTCATGCGCGGTTTCAACCAGGGTGCCGAGCTGATGGAAAACCAGATCGGCGAGATTTCCCGCCTGGCCGAAATTCTCGAAGCCACGACGGATTACGTCGGCACCGCCACGCCGGACGGCAGGATCCTGTACGCCAACCAGGCGGTGCGTAAAATTCTCGGATTTGGCGCCGATGAGGATTTCAGCGGCCAGCATATCGCCTCAGTCCATCCCGAATGGGCGCTCAGGGTGGTCGAACAGGAAGGCATCCCCGCCGCGACAAGGGACGGGCACTGGGAGGGCGAAACCGCCCTGCTGAGCCGCGACGGCAGGGAGATCCCCATTTCCCAGCTCATTCTCGCCCACAAAACAGACGATGGCACGGTTGACTACTTCTCCTCCATCATGCGCGACATCAGCGAGCGCAAGGCGGCAGAAGCCGAACTGCGCAAGCTGTCACAGGCGCTGGAACAGAGCGCCGACACCATCATCATCACCGATCGCGATGGCGTGATCGAATATGCCAACCCCTATTTCTACGCCCTGACCGGTTATGCTGCAGAAGAAATCATCGGCCACAATCCGCGTGTGTGGCAATCAGGCGAAACACCCGTGGAAACCTATCGTGAAATGTGGCAGACCATTCTTGCCGGCCAAGTGTGGCGCGGAGAGGTGCGCAACCGCAAAAAGAACGGCGAACTGTTCTGGGAAACCGCCACCCTTTCCCCGGTCAAGAACGAGAAGGGGGAAATCACCCACTTCGTGGGCGTCAAGCACGACATTACCAGCAGCAAGGAAGCGGAGGAAAAACTGCGGCTATGGCAGCGTGCGCTCGAATCCAGCGTTAACGCCATCACCATCACCGATGCCACCCAGGCGGATTTCCCCTACGTCTATGTCAACCCCGCCTTTGAGCGCATCACCGGCTACAGCGCCGAGGAAGCGCTGGGGAAAAATGGCCGTTTCCTGCAAAACCAGGATGCCGACCAGCCCGAACTGGAAAACATCCGCCGCGCGGTCAAGGAACAGCGCGACGGCAAGGCACTGCTGCGCAACTATCGCAAGGATGGCAGCCTGTTCTGGAACGAGCTTTACATTTCGCCGGTGCGCAACGATGCGGGTCAGGTCACCCACTACATCGGCATCCAGAACGACGTGACCGAACGCAAGCAGTATGAGGAGCAGCTCGCCTACCAGTCCGCCCACGACACCCTGACCCAGCTGCCCAACCGCAATCTGGCGCAGGATCGCCTGGTTCAGGGCATTATTTTTGCCCGGCGCGCCGGGCGCCAGCTCGCCCTGCTGTTCATCAACCTCGACAATTTCAAGTTGATCAACGAAAGCCTGGGGCACAACCTGGGCGACCAGCTATTGCAGGTCATGGCACAGCGCATTAGCGGCTGCGTGCGCAGCGGCGACACCGTGGCCCGGCTGGGAGGCGACGATTTCATGATCATTCTGCCTGACGTGGTGCAGGAAGCGTTCGTGTCCCATCTCGCGGATCAGGTTCTCGCCGCCGTTTCCCAGTCGGTGGTGATCGAGAGCCACCACCTGACCGTGACGTGCAGCATCGGTATCAGCCTGTTTCCGCGCGATGGCGAGGACGCGTCCACCCTGCTGAAAAACGCCGACGCAGCCATGTACCGGGCCAAGGATCAGGGCCGCAACGGCATCCAGTATTACACCGCCGAGATCAACAGCCGCATTTTCCAGCGCCTGATGCTGGAAAACAGCCTGCGCGTCGCGCTGGAGCGCAATGAATTTGCCCTCCACTACCAGCCCCAGGTCAGCTTGCTGAGCGGCCAGATGATCGGCATGGAGGCGCTGCTGCGCTGGCGCCACCCAGAAATGGGCATGATTTCACCCGCCAATTTTATCCCCTTGGCGGAGGAGACCGGCCTGATCATTCCCATCGGCGCCTGGGTGTTGCATACCGCCTGCCAACAGACCAAGGCATGGCACGACGCGGGCCTGCCGCCGGTGCGCGTGGCGGTAAACCTGTCCGCGCGCCAGTTCCGTGAAAATATCCCGCAGTTGGTGGAAAAAGCCTTGGCGGAAAGCGGGCTGCCGCCCCAATATCTGGAACTGGAAATCACCGAGAGCGCGGCCATGCAGCACGCCGAAAGCACGGAAAAAACGCTGACCAGCTTGCGCGACATGGGCGTCAGGCTGTCGATTGACGACTTCGGCACCGGCTATTCCAGCCTCAGCTACCTCAAGCGCTTCCCCATCAACAAGCTCAAGCTGGACCAGTCCTTTGTGCGCGATATCATCACCGACCCGGACGATGCCGCCATCTCGATGGCCATCATCGCGCTGGCGCACGGCATGAAGCTTGACGTGATCGCGGAAGGGGTGGAAACGGAAAGCCAGTTGAGTTTCTTGTGCAGCCACGGCTGCGATGCCATCCAGGGCTATTATTTCAGCCGCCCGGTGGCGTCGGAGCAAATGGAGCAACTGTTGCGCGATGGCCGTCGCCTCGTGCTTCCACTACCATGACGGGATGAATGCGGCCAATACTGCACTCCCTTCTCGACCGTGTTTAACTTAGGGCTCGTTAATGAATAACTTGGACATACGTTGCCCCGTATTCGGGATGAATGCAAGGCGCGAGGCGCGGCGAATGGTTATTCCATTCGCGAGCCTTGCAACGCCGCAGGCGCCCGAATACGGGGCAACCCTTCGGGCTGGGGCTGTTTTGGGCGCATCCCGGTGTTGCGAGCCGCTTGTTGTGAATGACACAACCGCGCGTCTCGCGCCTTGGTCTGCGCCCAAAACAGCCCCAGCGTATGTCCAAGTTATTCATTAACGAGCCCTTAATCAGAGATACTTCGTATGGTTCCACATCTCACTACCGCACTCACCGGGCCGCTGCTTTCCCTGGAGCAGCACATTCTCGATGCCATGCCGCGTATCGAACAATGGTTCCGTTCCCAGTGGCAGGAACACGACACGCCGTTTTACGCTTCGGTGGACTTGCGCAATGCCGGATTCAAGCTGGCGCCGGTGGATACCAACCTGTTCCCCGGCGGCTTCAATAACCTGAATCCTGAGTTCACTCCATTGTGCGTGCAGGCAGCCATGTCGGCAGTGGAAAAAATCTGTCCCGACGCGCTGCGCTTCTTGCTGATTCCTGAAAATCACACCCGTAACCTCTTCTATCTGCAGAATGTGGCGCGGCTTGCGGCCATTCTTCGCCATGCCGGACTGCACGTGCGTATTGGCAGCTTGCTGCCGGAGATTACCGAGCCCACCCGGCTGGACTTGCCGGATGGTCAGCACCTGACTCTGGAGCCGATCCGGCGCGAAGGGGACATGCTCAAGCTGGATGGCTTCGACCCGTGCGCCATCGTGCTCAACAATGACCTTTCTGCGGGCATCCCGGAAATTCTCATGGGTCTGAAACAGCCGGTCATCCCGCCTTTACATGCCGGTTGGCACGCCCGTCGCAAGACCCATCACTTCAGCGCTTATGATCAGGTGGCCAAGGAATTCTCCAAAATCATCGATATGGATCCGTGGCTGATCACCCCCTACTTCGACGACTGTCGCGAGATCAATTTCAAGGAAGGCGGCGGCGAGGAGTGTCTGGCGGTAAAAGTTGAGGGCTTGCTTGAAGATATTCGCGAAAAATACCGTGAATATGGCGTGAAGAATGATCCATTCGTGATCATCAAGGCTGACGCGGGCACCTATGGCATGGGGATCATGACGGTCAAGGATGCTGCCCAGGTCAAGGGTCTCAATCGCAAGCAGCGCAACAAGATGTCAGTCATCAAGGAAGGTCAGCAGGTCAGCGAAGTCATCATTCAGGAAGGCGTTTACACCTTCGAGAGCATCAATGAAGCGGTGGCCGAACCGGTGGTATACATGATGGATCACTACGTGGTGGGTGGTTTTTACCGCGTTCACACCGGACGTGGCCAGGACGAAAACCTCAATGCACCCGGCATGCATTTTGTTCCGCTGGCCTTCGATACCTCATGTTCCCTGCCAGACCGAGCTGCCGGGCCGGACACCCCGCCTAACCGCTTCTATTCCTATGGCGTGGTGGCCAGACTGGCCTTGCTGGCGGCTGCGATCGAGCTGGAAAACACGATGCCACAGTAATAGGCGATGGGTGAGTGGGAGGTTTTCATCACTCATTTCTCATCACCCATCACCAAAATTTACTCGTCAATACAGCCCTGTGGCGCTGGCAGCCCGGCAATTCTTGAGCCTTGGCGTGAGGGGCCGCCGGGGAACAGTTTATACAGATATTCGCTGCTCGCCTTGGTTTCCGACAGATCATCACACATGTTTTTCATCAGCAGACGTACCATCGGTGTAATGCCATATTTGAAATAGAACTTGCGCATGTAGTTAATCACTTCCCAGTGTTCCGGTGTCAGCGTGACACCCTCTTTTTGCGCCATGGCACGCGCAAGATCCTCGCTCCATTCGCTAAGATCGACCAGATTGCCTTTTTCGTGAACCGCGATCATTTTTCCCTGAAACTGGATGGGCTCAGCCTTGAACGTGGCCAGTGGAGCAGCGTTGGCCTGGGGCGTTGCCTGTTTGACCGGGGTCGAATGAATGGCTTCAATCTCGGCGTCCAGCATGGGAATCGGAACGCCAGCCAGGCGACTTCCCTGGACCAGCAGCCCTTTTGGGAAAAGGCTGTCCAGCCGTGCATCTTCTGCCTTGTCTGCACCAAGCTGCTTGCTGATTTCTTTTTTGAGCAATTTGCGTACAGGGGGGATGTTATACGTCTGGTAGTGGATACGGATCAGGCGAATGATCTCCCAATGTTCATCGGTCAGGGTGAGCCCGTCCTGCTGCGCAAGCCAGCGCGCAGCATCTTCGCTCCAGTCTTCCAGATTTTTCAGACGGCCGTCCGAGGTCAGTTCATAGCTGCCCATTTCTTGATCTCCTTGATATCGGTATTGAGTAGGTGAAGCGTAACAAAATTCTGTGCAATCATCGCATGAAATTAGTCGCTGTTTACGAGTTTGGCCAGCCATATTGGGATGGCCGACATTTTGCCGCACATCCCATATGGCGCAATTATCGAATTCAGGATCGTTTCATCCTTTACAAAATTTCCATTTACTTCAATAATGCCGGTCATGATCCTGTCACGCACCAGCCAGTATGCCATTCAAGCCTTGATTTACATCGCGACGCGTCCTCGCGGCGAACCTATTCTTAATCGTGAGGTCGCTGAGCATTTGGGCGTTCCAACGGCTTATCTGGCCAAGATCATGCAAAATTTGTGCAAGGGCAATCTGCTGAATTCCTTTCGTGGCCGCCTTGGCGGCTTCTGTTTGCGGGATGGCGCGGAAAAGACCGACATCATGCAAGTGCTGTTGCTGACCGAAGGCGCAGGTTTTACCGATGATTGTGTGCTTGGCTTGAAGGTGTGCAGTGATGAGACTGCATGTCCAATGCATACCCGCTGGAAACCTATCAAGGAAAAAGTGGTTTCCTTGCTGAAGGAGCAAACGCTAGAAAAACTCGCGCTTTCCGTGCAAAGCGGAAAGTACCGCATCACTGACCTGCCTCACGCGATCCTCTAATCTGCTGCTACTTGCCTGTTCTTAATAATTAAGAAGTTCAATTTCTCCGTGATTTTTTGACGGTTTCAAGCGATAATCGCGGCCTTTGCGGCCTTATGTCGCAGGTCGGCAGTCGTCCGGCTGGTTTGAATCGCATCAGAAAAATCGTTCAAGGAGAAGTTTATGGCGGCTGTTGGCGTCGCGGTAGACGAGCAATATAACTACGATATTGTTCGGAAATTTACAGTCATGGCCCTGGTCTGGGGCGCGGTTGGCATGTTTGTTGGGGTGTATATCGCCTCCGAACTGGCCTGGCCTTTCCTGAACTTTGATTCCCCTTATATCTCGTTTGGCCGCCTGCGCCCAGTCCATACCGGCGCGGTGATTTTCGGCTTTGGCGGCAGCGCGCTGTTCGCGACTTCCTATTATGTCGTGCAACGCACCTGCCAGACCCGCCTGTTTGGTGACGGCATGGCCAGTTTCACCTTCTGGGGCTGGCAGGCGGTGATTGTGCTGGCGGCCTTGAGTTATGTCATGGGCTACTCGCAAGGCCGTGAATATGCCGAAATGGAATGGCCGATCGACTTGCTGATCGAAGTGGTCTGGGTCACTTACCTGATCGTGTATGTCGCCACTATCATGAAGCGCAAGCAGCCGCACATCTATGTCGCGAACTGGTTCTACCTGTCGTTCATTCTGGCCACTGCGCTACTGCACACCTTCAATAATCTGGCCGTGCCGGTCGATCTGTTCAGCCTGAAATCCTACAGCCTGTTTGCCGGCACGCAGGACGCGATGACGCAGTGGTGGTACGGTCACAACGCGGTGGGCTTCTTCCTGACTGCCGCTTTTCTGGGAATGATGTACTACTTCGTGCCCAAGCAGGCGGGGCGTCCGGTTTATTCCTACCGCCTGTCCATCGTCCACTTCTGGGCGCTGTCCTTCCTGTACATGTGGGTGGGCGCGCACCATCTGCACTGGACGGCATTGCCGGACTGGACATCGACTTTGGCGGCCACCTTCTCCATCATGCTGCTGCTGCCTTCCTGGGGCGGGATGATCAACGGCATCATGACACTGTCGGGCGCGTGGGACAAACTGCGTACTGACCCAATCATGCGTTTCATGATCGTGGCGCTGTCGTTCTACGGCATGTCCACCTTTGAGGGTCCGATGATGTCCCTGAAGGATGTCAACGCGCTTTCGCATTACACCGACTGGACGGTCGGTCACGTTCATTCCGGCGCGCTGGGCTGGGTGGCGATGATCTCCGTCGCCTCGCTGTACCACATGATTCCTAGATTGTGGGACACCAAAATGTACAGCGAGAAGCTGATCGGCCTGCACTTCTGGCTGGCAACTATCGGTACGCTGCTGTATATCACTGCAATGTGGATTTCCGGCGTCATGCAAGGTTTGATGTGGCGTGCTTTCGATGACTTCGGCAACTTGCAATACTCCTTTGCCGAGTCCGTCGCCGCCATGCATCCCTACTATGCGATGCGAGCCATTGGCGGGATGCTCTTCCTGACCGGCATGTTGCTGATGGTGTTCAATGCCTTCATGACGATCCGTCAGGCTGGGAGTCAGCCGGTTGGTCTGGGCGTGAATCCGGCCAAGGCTGCGGCATAAGAAAATAAAGAGAGGCCCTCTCTCCTAACGCTCTCCCAGAAGCCCCCTCCCCAACCCTCCCCCGCAAGCGGGAGAGGGGGCGAACGTGAAGGGCGATGGTTTTGATCTGAGGGACGCAGAGGCGCTTCGCGACTATTTAATCGAGAAAAGAATATGTTCAAACATGAATGGATAGAAAAAAATATCGGCTTGATGCTGATTGCCACCATGCTGGCCATCAGTATCGGTGGTCTGGTGGAAATTGCCCCCCTGTTTTTCATCAAGGACACCATCGAAAAAGTGGACGGCGTGCGCCCCTATACCCCGCTTGAATCGCGTGGCCGCGACCTGTTCGTGCGCGAGGGATGCTATTTGTGCCACTCCCAGATGATCCGTCCGTTCCGAGATGAAGCCCTGCGTTACGGGCATTACTCGCTGGCGGCCGAATCCAAATATGACCACCCCTTCCAGTGGGGTTCCAAGCGCACCGGGCCAGATCTGGCGCGTGTCGGCAAGAAGTTCTCTAACGAATGGCATGTTCAGCACCTGGCAGACCCCAAATCCATGGTTCCCGCTTCCGTGATGCCGCGTTACCCATGGCTGCTGACCACCGCGCTGGGTTATTCGGATATTGCCAACCGCCTCAAGGCGCAGCGTCAGGTCGGCGTGCCTTATTCGCTGACTCAGGGCGAATATGAGCGCAACGTCAAGGAGTTCGGCGCTGATGTGGCCAAGACCTTACACATTCCCGATGCGCAAAAAAACCTGATCGCTCAGGCGCAAGCCGGCAACTTTGATGGCGACCGCAGCAATGTCAGCGAGATGGATGCCATTGTGGCGTACTTGCAGGTTCTGGGAACCATGGTGGATTTCAGCAAGTATGATAATGACGAATTTGTGAAATTCCGTTAAGACGCGAGATGGACTGGCTGAACTGGTTTTCACGCAGCGAAAATACCAAGCCCCTGGCTTTGTTGATATTTTTCGTCACCTTCTGCCTGATCGTGCTGTATGTGTATGGCAATCGGAAGCGTGGCGAACGCCTGGAATCCCACAAGGACATTCCATTCCTCGACGAGGATAGAGATACAAAGGATATTAAATAATGAGCCAACAAAAACCCAATACTGTTCAGACCACGGGTCACGTCTGGGATGAGACCCTACAGGAACTCAATAACCCGCTGCCTGCCTGGTGGATTTGGGGGTTTTACGCCTCTGTCGTGATGGCGCTGATCTACTGGACGATTTATCCCGCCTGGCCGGTCGGTAAGTCTTTTACCACCGGTTTCAAGACCGTAAGCTATGTGAACGACAAGGGGCAGGAGAAATCCTGGCACTGGAACACCCGCGCGCAGCTGATGAAAGACATGAATGAGGCTGAAAAGATGCAAAAGCCTTATTACGACAAAATCGCTGCCATGCCTTTCGCGCAGATCGCCAAGGATCCCGAATTGACTAACTTCGTCAACTCGGCAGGCAAAGCCCTATTCGCTGATAACTGCGCGCCTTGTCACCAGACCGGCGGTCAGGGCGTGATCGGCTTCTTCCCCAATCTGACGGATGATGACTGGCTGTATGGCGGTTCGCACGAGAAAATCCAGCAAACGCTGGCACAGGGTCGCAACGGCTACATGCCTTCTTTCAAGGAAGTGCTGAAGGCCGATCAACTGGATAATCTGGCGCATTACGTAGCCAGCCTGGCTGGCGAGAAAGCCGATGCAGCCAAAATCAAGGCGGGCGATGCGCTGTTCCATGGCGAAGCGGCGGCTTGTTATTATTGTCACGGCGGTGACGGCAAGGGCCGCCAGGACGTGGGTTCTGCCAACCTGACCGACAAAATCTGGTTGTGGGCAGACGTTGGCTCGCCGGGTACAGCCGAAGCCAAGATCGATTCCATTCGCACGATCATCGCCAATGGCGTGAGCCGTGGCGTGATGCCCGCGTGGGAATCTCGCCTCAAGCCGGATCAGATCAAATTGCTGACCGTCTATGTGCATGGACTGGGCGGCGGTAAGTAATCCCCTCTTCTTGCTGTAGTATTCCTGAGCCCGCCACGAGCGGGCTCTTTGATCCTGAAAACCGTATTTGAACCACGGGGCACACGGGGATCACGGGGAAAGCCATGGGGTTTGGCGCTTGAAGTGGCTCACTCATTTGGTGCTAGTAGTCAGTGACGTTGAAACTCGAAACTGTGTGGGTCGGCCTACTGGCCGACATGACGGCCTGAAGGCCGACCCACATACCCTTGCGATCCATGTTGACTAATGGGATGGTCGCCCCTTCCCCTAACGGCATCCAGGTGCCAAAGTGGAGATGAGATATTTCCACTGACGAAGAGAGGCGACCGAAATGAAGATTACGACAATTGGGATCGATCTGGCAAAGAATGTTTTGCAAG